>JAVJRE010000006.1:0-300000 GCA_040218575.1 Alphaproteobacteria bacterium
CGCGACCATCAACGTCAATCCGTCGTCGCAGTACTGGCCGAACTGGACCAAGTTCCCGTTCAGCCTGACCGGCTGGACCCATCGTCCGCTGGCGGTGATGCTGCTGGCCCTGGCCTACAAGTCCGGTGTGCCGTGGAACGAGTCGAACTACTCCAATGCGGAGTTCGACGAGATCCTGGCCCAGGCCGAAGGCGTCCTCGACGCCAAGGAGCGGTCGCTGCTGGTCAAGCGTATGGAAGAGATCATGCAGGAGGACGGACCGCTGGTTCAGTCCTGGTGGCGTGATGCCTATGCTGCCTATGACAAGCGGCTGCTTGGCTACCAACAGCATCCGACTAACTACTGGTCGCTGGAGGAATACGCTCTCGCCACCTAGGTTCGGAGCCGACCGATCGACAGGAAGGGCGTCACCGGCAGGTGGCGCCCTTTCCTTTTGTTCCTCTTTCCTTCTGCGACAATCCTGACCGGGCCCCGGCCAGCCGCCATTGCGGCGACGAGACCCCGGGCCGGCGCCGGCCTGTCGCGCTCACACTATCGCGATCTCGCGCCGCGTTAACCAGATGTTGAACGCCAGGAAACGAGCCGGGGTTGTGGTTGCTGGCCCGGCCCCATAGGCTTGCGGCCTGTGAAACGTGCAGGGGCCCGGCCGGGCCAACAGCAACAAGAATCACGCCGGCCGGATCAATCTTCTTTGCACATGAGGGGGATACCCGATGACAAAGGCTCTTCGTAAGGAGGGGGTTGATCATCCATATGTCGGCGAGCTGAAGCGTCAGCTTGCGGACAAGGAAATCGGCCGCCGCGACTTTCTTCAGACGGCAACCATGCTTGGCATGTCGGCGACGGCGGCCTACGCCTTTGCCGGCAAGGTCACAGGCGAGAAAATGGTGTCGCGCGCCAAGGCGGCGGACATGCCCATGGGCGGTACGCCAACCATCTCGGCCCGTGTGCAGGACTTCACCAATCCCCACGCCGATAGCTGGGGCAATGTGGCGACCCGCACCAACTACGACTATCTGGCCAAGACCCACGTGGACAACATCACCCGGCCCATGATGCTGGAAAGCTGGAGCGCCAGCGACGATCTCCGCACCTGGGAGTTCAAGCTGCGTCCGGGAATCAACTTCCACAACGGCCGTCAGTTCACGTCCGACGATGCCATCTGGAACATCGAGCATATGCTTGATGACTCCACCGGCTCATCGGTGCTGGGCCTGATGAAGGACTACATGCTGAACGAAGTGACCAAGACCGTCGATGGCGAGGAAGTCACCCGCCATGAGATCTGGGACGCCAACGCCTTCGAAAAGGTGGACGATCTCACTTTCCGCATGAACACCAAGGCGCCCAATGTGGGTATTCCGGAACACCTCTGGCACTACCCGGCGGTGATGATGGATCCGGAAGAGGGCGGCGTCATGAAGGCCGGCTCCAACGGCACCGGTCCGTTCCCGGTGGTCGATTTTGAACTCGGTCGCCGCATCCGTGTGGAGGCCAATGCCGACTACTGGGCCCGTGGCATGGACTTCGGCGGCGGCAAGATCGGCCCGTACTTCGATGCGGTGGAGTTTGTCGATCTGGGCGATGACACCTCGGCCTTCGTTGCCGCCATGGCATCGCGGCAGGTGATGGGTGGCGTTCTCACCGACAATGCGCAGATCGCCATTGTTGAGACCCTGCCCCATGTGGATCTCTATCAGAAGACCACATCCATTACGGTCATCGCCCGCGGTCACACGACCACCGCGCCGTTCGATGACCCGCGGGTGCGCAAGGCCCTGCGTCTGGCCACCGATCAGCAGGGCGTCCTCGCCCTGGGTGTCCAGGGTTATGGCAGCGTGGCTGAACATCACCACGTCAGCCCGGTCCATCCGGACTATTACAAGCTTCCCTTCTTCGGGCAGAACATCGAAGAGGCGAAGCGCCTGCTGGCCGAGGCCGGTCATCCCAACCTGGAAATGGTCATCGAAACACGGGCCAATCCGGCGTGGGAGATCAACAGCGCCCAGGCTCTGCAGGAGCAGTGGAAGGCGGTTGGCGTCAATGCCACGGTGAACGTCAATCCGTCCTCGCAGTACTGGCCGAACTGGACCAAGTTCCCGTTCAGCCTGACCGGCTGGAGCCATCGTCCGCTGGCGGTGATGCTGCTGGCCCTGGCTTACAAGTCAGGTGTGCCATGGAACGAGTCGAACTTCTCCAATGCGGAGTTCGACGAGATCCTGGCCCAGGCCGAAGGCATTCTCGACGCCAAGGAGCGGTCGCTGCTGGTCAAGCGTCTGGAAGAGATCATGCAGGAGGACGGACCGCTGGTTCAGTCGTTCTGGCGTGACTCCTTCGGTGCGATGGACAAGCGGGTCCTCGGCTACGCTCAGCATCCGCAGGCTTATTTCTCCCTGGAGGAATACGCCATCGCCGGCTGAGTGCAGGCGACAGACTGACAGGAAGGGGCGCCCCAAGGGGCGCCCCTTTTTTTCCCGGGCCGCCGGCGCCGCCCACCCGATCATGCCCGCCCCCCGCCCCGGAACGCCCCCGCCCCCGGAACGCCATGGCCGGTTTGACGCGGCGGCGCTTCCCGGTCAGACTTCCTCTCCAGACACACAATTCAGCTTCGCACCACCCGACCGGCCTGCACCGGATGACCGTGGTCGCGCGGCGGGAGGCAGAAATGGCAAAACTCAGGGTCGGTGATCTGGCGGCGGTGACGGTGGTGACGCCCACGCCCAAACGCCTCACCAACGAACAGGTGGCGGCCTGGAACCGCGACGGCATGCTCTACATGCCCGGCGTCTTTTCCGGCCATGAGATCGGCCTGCTCAAGGCCCTTGTGACGGAAGATGACGCAATCACCGCGAATATCGGCGGCCCGGTCGATTCAAAGGGCGAACAGGCGCAGCTTTTCAGCTTTGGCGGTCAGCCCGACGACGTCATGGGCGCCTTCGTCCGCATCGCCCGCCTGGTGGAAATGACCGAAGACCTTTTGGGCGGCCGCGAGGTCTATCACTGGCACTCCAAGTTTTCCTTCAAGCCGCCCCACTCCAAGGGCACCTGGGACTGGCATCAGGATTACGGCTCCTGGTATCTGGACGGCTGCCTGTGGCCGGATTCCCTGACCGCCATGATCGCCATGGACGTCATTGATGAAAGCAATGGCTGTGTGCAACTGGTTCGTGGTTCACACCTGGCCGGTCGCGTCGACCACATGCCCGTCGGCAAGGCCATGGGGGCGGACCCGGATCGCGTCGCCCGTATGCTGGAAGGCGGCGATCTGGTGATGTGCGAAATGCAGCCGGGCGACGTGGTTTTCTTCCACTCCAACACCCTGCATGCCTCCGGCCCGAACACGTCGCAGCGCTCGCGGGATGTCTTTCATATTTCCTACAACACCGCGCACAGCGCACCGCCCAAGGGCTTTGGCTATACCCGCCACCAGTACGAGCCACTGAAGATGCTGCCTGATGACGTGCTGACCTCCGGCCGCTATGCGCCGCGCGTGGACCGTGACGCCCTGGCGGCTGATCGCGCTCTTCGCGACAAGGACCGTGAGAGAGTAGGCAATCTCTACGGCTATACCCGCTCGGCACAGGAACAACAGGCATCCGGCAAGGCTGCCGCCAAGTAGCCGGGCCGCGTCTTTCGGGCGCGGCTTCGGTCATCGCTATGGCGCAGGGGTAAACACGCCGCCTGCCGGCCGGCGGCGGACGCCCGTAGCAACACGACGGTGTCCTGGTGTGCGGCCGGATATCGCCTGTATAGCCCTGCCGACGCCGGAGCGCCCTGATACGCCTTCGTCCGGTCAGCCAACCGCACGAAGGCGCAAGAGCAGCGGGCCACAAGCAATCAGAAAGCCCATAAAGGCGAGGGTCCAGGCGACCGCCGCTGCCGTCACCAGGCTGGCCGGGCCGGTCGGCCACAGCGCCGCCGTGACCCGCAGCAGGGCGGCGGCCGTTACCGCCACAAAGACCAACGTCAGCAGCGGCCCGGCCGTCAGTGGACTCCCGCTGTGACCGAGTGTCGCCCGGCTCATCATCGCCAGGGTCATGGTGGCGATGGCGCCGGCGCCCAGTCCGTGGATGGCCGCCGGCGCCGCTTCCGGTCGCGCCGCGCCCAGCGCAATCAAGGCCAACGCCAGAACCAGCCAGCCATATCCCAGATGCAGCACCCACAGCAGAGGCTCGCCGGCTGTCGCCGCGCCCCGCCAACGGGCCAGCCGGACGATGTTAAGACCGGCCGCCAGCGCCGCAAGGCCCATGGTCGATGCCGATGCCGGGACAATCACCCAGCCGGCAAGGGCCACACCGGTGGCCAGCAGGACCATCCGGTCATAGGGTCCGAACGGCCGGGGCAAGCCTGACGCTCCCCGTCCTTTAAGCCAGTTGGTGGTGAAACTCGGCACGATCCGACCGCCGATCAACGCGATCATCATGGCCGCCGCCGCCAGACCCAGGCGAAGCCCCACATTCGCCGGGACAGCGCCTGATGCCGCCGACCCATGCCACAACGCCAACGCCAGCAGCATAACCATCACCCCGGCCAGAACCGGCAGGTTGCGCCAGTTGCGCCCGGCCACCAGTTCGCGCCCCACCACCAGCACCAGCATCGTCAAGAAGGCCAGGTCGGCGGCCACCAGCGCCGCCGGCGGAATGGCCGCGCCCGGACCACTGCAGGCGCCGCCCGTCCATTCCCCCGCCCATCCGGCGACTCGACCGCCGAACCACAACCCCACCAGCAGCCACAACCGCCAGCCGGCCAGCGGCAGTCGCCCGGTCCAGTTGGGAATCGCCGTCAGCAGGAAACCGGCCATGACCGCGGGCACATAGCCGAACACCATTTCACGGCCATGCCAGGCGAAGGGATTCGCCGGCAATGCCTGCCCGGCCAAGGGCGAACCGGCCGCCGCCAGCGCGGTCAGCCCCACGACGCACAGGCCCCACACCGCCGCCAGAAAGAAAAAAGGCCTGAATCCCGTTGCGCGCATTCCTGCCCCCGGTTCTGTCGTCGCTGCGGCCTGTCCCATGCTGCCCCGCGCAAGTGGTCAGGCCAAGGGGACCGACTGCCGCAGCCCCCGCAGCCCGCTCCACCTGGCCCCGCTCTGCCTGCGCGCGCCGGGGCATGACACAGCCATGCCATGATTGACGGCTTCACTCATGGCCTTATCTCGAATCAGCAGTGCGGAGGAATCCCATGACACAGGCTGCGCTCAGGGCAGGGCCCGCCATGGTAGCCGCCGGTTTGTGTGCGGCGGCGCTGCTTGTATCGGCGTGTGTCGCCGCCGCCGTCGGTGGCGCCGGTCTCGGCGCATCGGCGGTCTATACTGCCAGCGAGACACGGACCGTGGACCAGGTGGCCACCGATAACCGCATCCAGATCCATATCAACCGTCAGATTTTTGATGAAAGCGCCGGCCTCTTTGTGGATGTGCGCACCGTGGTCTATCGCCGACGGGTTTTGCTGCTGGGCGCGGTGGAGGCGTCGGATGATCGCGACCTGGTGGCGCAGCTCTCCCGGCAGGTCGAAGGCGTGCGTGAGGTCATCAACGAAATCGACGTGGTGGGCGCGGGCCTGGTCGACGCCGCTGCGGACCGGGTTCTGGAAAAGTCCATCCAGGGCCGGTTGCTGACGGAGCGCGACATCGCCTCGGCCAACTATCGCGTCCGGGTGGCCGGCCGCAAGGTGTTGCTGATCGGCTGCGCCCTGGACAGTGCGGAACTGATCCGTGTCCGCCTGATCATCGCCGAAAAAGCGCCCGACCATGTGCTGCGGGACTATGTGAAAATCGGCGCCGCCTGCGCCTAGGCGGGCGGCGGCTGTCCCGACCTCTTGGGCGTCACGCTGTGCAGGAAGGCTTGCACCTGACGCGGCGAGCGCAGGAACCGTACCCTGGGCGCTACCGCCGGATCGGCCAGCCGGCGGAGGTGGCCTGGCCGGTTTTTCTTCGGCACATTCCAGACATGGCGCAGAAAGCCGAAGTCCAGCCGCTCCGGACAGCCCGCTGCCATATCCGGCCGCACCCGACCCGGATTGAGCACCATGCGTTTGATCACACGCCAGCGACACAGCCATTTTGACATGTCCAGATACAGAACGAGATCGGCCCGCGGCAGACGCAGATCCCAGGTGTTGGAGTAATTGCCATCCATCACCCAGCGCTCGGCCGCCGCCAGCTCGGCAACCTGTCGTCGCCACATTTCCTGCGCCGGCTCGCGCCAGCCCGACCGCCAGTAGTGCTGATCCAGATGAACACACGGCAGGCCGAGACGGCCGGCAAGCGCCCCCGCGACCGTGGACTTGCCGCTGCCCGGCGAGCCCAGAACCAGAATACGGTGCCCGTATGTGGTCATCTCATATGTGTTCATCGCACATGCGCCCGTCGCCAGCGCACCCATCACCTATGGGCTCGTCGCTTCATCCGGTTGTACGCCGCCCGGTCGGCCATCCGGTGACGGCCGCATCATCATGTCACCCTGGCGGGATCGTCAAATAATCAATGGCGTTGCGGCCGGCCGGACCGGCTCGCCTTTTTGGCGCTTTGCCTGCCGCTGGTCTATACTTTCCCGTGACCATCGAAAGCACGGGGCCATGGGACGACAATCAGTAGCGGACAGCCGCCGGGATGGTGTGTTTTCGCACTATGATCATGGTCCCTTTTTCTGCGAGATGTTTGGTCGCCGCGGCCTGTCCCATACCCGCCTGATTCGCCGGCGGCTGGACGAGTTGGACATCCCGACCCTGCGGCGTCGTGCCCGTGACGCGGCGCGCGAGCTGTTCAATCTCGGCATCACCTTCACGGTTTATTCCGAGCGTGAGGCCATTGATCGCATCCTGCCGTTCGACCTTATCCCGCGCGTCCTGTCGAAGGCCGACTGGGCGACTATCGAAAGCGGCGTGCAGCAGCGAGTCACCGCCATCAACCTGTTTCTGCATGATGTCTATCACGGCGAGAAAATCATCCGCGACAAAGTCGTGCCGGAAGAGCTGGTCAAGGGCAATGCCAATTACCGGCCGGAAATGCGCAATGTGGACCCGCCGCACGGCACCTATGTCCATATCTGCGGCACCGACATCGTGCGCGACGAGACCGGTCGCTTTCGTGTGCTGGAGGACAATGCGCGCACGCCGTCGGGTGTCTCCTATGTGATTGAGAACCGTCACCTGATGATGCGCGCTTTCGCTGACCTGGCGAACGGTATTCCCATTGCTGATGTGGATCAGTATGGCAGCCAGCTTGCCCGGACCATGGCCGACGTGGCGCCGGTCGGCGTCGATCAACCGACCATCGCCCTGCTGTCGCCCGGGGTCTTCAACTCCGCCTATTTCGAGCACGTCTTTCTCGCCCGCGAGATGGGCGCGGTTCTGGTTGAAGGCCAGGATCTGGTTGTGATTGACGATCATGTGTTCATGAAGACCACCGGCGGGCTGGAGGCGGTGCACGTCATCTACCGCCGCATCGACGATGATTTTCTCGATCCCAAAGTGTTCCGCGCCGACAGCCTGCTGGGGGTGCCCGGCCTGTTCGAGGCCTACCGCAAGGGCCATGTGACCCTGGCCAATGCCATCGGTACGGGCGTTGCTGACGATAAGGCCATCTATGCCTATATGCCGCGGATCATCCGCTACTACCTGGACCAGGAGCCGATCATCGCCAATGTGGACACTCACATCTGCCGTGAGGCGGAAGGGCTCGCCTATACGCTGGACAATCTGGCCAGCCTGGTGACCAAGCCGGTTGGTGAATCCGGCGGTTATGGCGTTGTGGTCGGCCCGGCCGCCAGCCGCCGCGAGCTGGCCGACCTCCGCGCCAAGCTGCGGCGCAAGCCCGAGAATTTCATCAGCCAGCCGGTTGTCCAGCTCTCGGTCAGCCCCACCTTCACCGGCCGGGCGGTGGAGCCGCGGCACGTGGATCTGCGGCCCTTTGCCCTGACCGGCCGCAAGACCTGGGTGCTGCCGGGCGGCCTCAGCCGGGTGGCCATGCGCCGCGGCTCGCTTATCGTCAACTCCTCGCAGGGCGGCGGATCGAAGGATACCTGGGTCCTTGCCTAGCCTGCTCTCACGCTTCGCCGGCAATGCCTTCTGGCTCGGCCGCTACATGGAGCGGGCCGAGAATCTGGCGCGCATTCTCGACACCAATGAGACCTATGCCCGCGAGGAGCCGACCGGGCCGGACTGGCGGCGGGTGCTGGACCTCTATGCCGATGGCGCGCGCTTCATGACCAGCCATGCCCGCGTCGAGGAGCGCGACGTTCTCCATTTCTATGTGCTGGACACCGCCAATCCGGGCTCCATTCTCAGTGCCGTCATGGCCGCGCGGCAGAACGCGCGAACCATTCGCCATCTCATCAGCACCGAGATGTGGACCCACCTCAACGTCTTTCACAGCCGCCTGTCGCGCCTCACCCGGCGTGATGTGCGGGCCGACAACCTGGCCCGCGTCTGCTGGGACACCAAGCTCGGCTGCCAGACTTTTGAAGGTATTGCCGAGGGCACCTTTCAGCGCGATGAACCGTGGTGCTTCTACCATCTCGGCAAGTATCTGGAGCGCGCCGACCAGACCACCCGGGTGCTCGACATGGGCTGCAAGTGGCTGGGCGAGGCGGCGGACGATGCGCTGGCGCCGGTCAAGCGCGATGTGCTGGTGCGCTCACTCAGCGGCTACCACGCCTTCCGCAGCCGCTACCCCACCGCCAGCGGCCTCGACGACATTGCCCGCTTCCTGCTGCATGATGAACAGTTTCCCCGCGCCGTGCGCCTGTGTATCAACCGCATGAGCGACCGCCTGCGCGACCTCGCCAACCGCCATGGCGCCGACGCGGTGGAGATCGCCGACAGCGCCCGCATGCATCTTCAGTTCACGCTGGAGACCGGCGCTGGTGGCCGCACCACGCCGGCCGCCCTGCATCGCTTCCTCGATGGCTTGCAGGCCAGGCTGGACGGCGTGTCGGACAGCATCGCCGTCGCCTTCTTCGCCCGCGCCTGATACACCACACGCCGTCCACACCCGTTTCCCTGCGAGGCCACGCCGTGCAGCAGCTCTCCGTGCGTCACCGCACCACCTATCGTTATCGTCGGCCGGTTGCTTTCGGCGAGCACCGCATGATGATGCGTCCGCGCGACAGCCATGACCTGCGCCTGCTCGACGCCACCCTCACCCTGCAGCCGCGAGCCAGCCGCGTGCGATGGCTGCATGACGTATTCGGCAATTCAGTGGCCATCGCCAGGTTCGATCAGCCGGCCGACACGCTGATTCTGGAATCGGCCATCACCATCGAACGCTATCCCTTCGTTCAGCCGGACTATCCCATTGAGGACTATGCGCGGACCCTGCCGTTCAGCTATCCCGCACGCGAGGTGCCGGACCTTGGCCGCACCATAGAGCGTCACTATGCCGATCCCGAGCGGCGGGTGACGGACTGGGCGCGGCGCCATATCAATCCGGTCGGCATGACCCAGACGGAAGATTTTCTCATCGCCATCACCCGCGCCATCCAGGCGGAGTTCCGCTATGAAGCGCGATCCGCGCCCGGCGTACAGAGTCCGGTCGAAACCCTCGATCAAGGCTCGGGCACCTGTCGCGACTTCGCCCTGTTCATGATGGAGGCGGCGCGCAGCGTCGGCCTGGCGGCACGCTTCGTCTCCGGCTATCTCTATGATCCGGCGCTCGACGCGCCCGGCCGGAAGAACGACGCCGCAAGCCCCGGTCCGACGGTCGGCGCCGGCGCCTCGCACGCCTGGGTCCAGGTCTATCTGCCTGGCGCCGGCTGGATCGAGTTCGACCCCACCAACGGCGCGCACGGCGGCCACAACCTGGTGCCCATCGCGGTGGCCCGCGAGCCTGGCCAGGCGCTGCCCGTGGTCGGCACCTATGACGGCACGGCCGACGACCTTCTGGGTATGGAGGTGGAGGTGAGTGTGCGCCGGCTTCAGGTGGCGCCGGCCGCCTAACAGTCCACAGCAAACCGGCCCATCGGCTATACTGGCCGCAATGATCGCTCCCGGCCGCCGACTCCTTCGCATGGGCTGCATAGACCGCTTGGGGCCCATGGGCCGCACGGCCCGGCGTCCCCCCGATCGCGCCCGCCGCCGCGCCCACCGCCCGGGGCGTCGCGCCGGACGCCTGGCCCGCATGGTCCTGGCGGCGCTGCTGCCGCTGGCCGGTCTGGCCGCGTGCAGCGGCGGCGATCCGGTCGGCGAGCTCGCCGCCCTGCTGGACTTCGGCCCGCTCAACGGCGGCGGCTATCAGGTGAGCATCAGCGGGCTCGACGATCTGCCGGACATCCACACCCTGGTGCGCGACTCCTCCGCCCTGGTGGAGCGCCGCCGCGAGGCGCCGCCAACGCCGGAAGGGCTGGCCCGCCGCGCCGACGCCGACGCCGAACTCATGCGCCGCATCCTGCGCAGCCAGGGATTCTACGGCGCCGTGGTGGAAACCCGCATCGATTCCTCGACCGATCCCGTGGCCGTCACTCTGGCGGTGACGCCGGGGCCGCCCTATCTGCTGTCGTCCTATGACATCATCTACGAGGATGGCGGGGACGGCCTGCCCGGCGGACCGGCGGCGGTGGACCTGACCCTTGGCGACTGGGCGCGCGCCGCCGACATAGAGGCGGCGGGGCCGACCCTGCTGCGGCGCATCGGCCGCCAGGGGCACCCCTTTGCCACCATCACCCGCCAGGTGGTGGTGGTCGACCATGACGCCATGGCCGTCGCCGTCGCCCTGCAGGTGGCGGAAGGTCCGCATCTGACCTATGGCCCGACCAGCGCCAGTGGCCTGGTGCGGGTGCGGCCCGACTATGTGGCCGGCTTCATCCCCTGGCAGCCGGGCGAGACGGTCAGCACCCGGCAAATGGATCAGGTGGAGGAAGAGCTGCGCCAGACCCGTCTGTTTGAGTTCGTCGCGGTCTCCGCCCAGAGACCGCCGGCCGCGCAAACCGTCCGGGCCGGCGCCGCCCCGCCGGTGCAGGCCGCGCCGATTCTCATTGAAACACTCGAGGCGCCACCGCGCTCCATCGGCCTCGGCGGCGACTACACAACAGAGACCGGCCCCGGCGCCACCGCCACATGGGAGCACCGCAACTTCTTCGGGCGCAACGAAACCCTCGCCTTTCGCGGCCGCCTGACCGGGCCGGAGCAACGGGCCGCGGCGGATTTCGCCAAGCCCCATTTCCGCCACCGCAACCAGTCGCTGCTGCTCAACAGCGAGACCCTGGTGGAGGACGGCGACGCCTTCGACGAAAAAACCATCTCCGGATTCGCCGGCCTGCAGCGGCCCATCGGCAATGACTGGTCGGTCCGCTGGGGCGGCGCCCTGGAATACACCGAGCAGGCCAATAGCGAAGGCGAGGCCGATTCCGTCATCGCCGGCCTGCCCGTGCGTTTTCTTCGCGATACCTCCGACGACCCGCTCGACCCGACCACCGGCAGCCGCGTCGCCTTCAGCCTCATTCCGGCGGTGTCGCTGGGCGATTCCAATGGGCGTTTCCTGACCCTGGAGGAAACCACCAGCCGCTACTGGCCGCTGACCGAAGACCGCTCGCTGGTGGCTGCCGGTCGCCTGCGTCTCGGCGTGGTCCTTGGCGCGGACCGGTTGGACCTGCCGCCCAGCCGCCGCTTCTATGGTGGCGGGGCCGGCTCGGTGCGCGGCTATGGCCAGGACTCGCTCGGTCGTCTCGACGCCAGCGGAGCGGCGGTGGGCGGCAGGTCCATTGTGGAGTTCGGTGGCGAGCTGCGCGCCCGTCTCAGCGAGACCATCGGCGTCGTGCCGTTTCTGGAGGCCGGCAACTCCTATGACCGGCTGGTGCCGCAGGCCAATGAGCGGCTGCAATGGGCCGCCGGTGTGGGCCTGCGCTATTTCACCGTGATCGGCCCGCTGCGCCTCGACCTGGCCTTTCCGCTCAATCGCCGGCGCGAGCTGGACAGCACCTACGAACTCTATTTCAGCATCGGCCAGGCCTTCTGATGAGTCGCCGCCGCCCGTGGTTGTACCGTCCGTGGCTGTGGATCCCCGGCCTGGGCCTGGCTCTGCTGCTGCTGGCGGCAGCCTTTGCCCACACCCCGCCCGGCCGCACCCTGCTGGCGGACGCCATCGGCCAGGCTCTCTCCACCCCTCACATGACCGCCCGCGTCGAAGGCCTGTCGGGCCTGCTGCCCTTCAGCCCGGCCATCGCCCGCCTCAGCCTGAGTGACGCCGGCCGACCGCAGGACGGCCCGTGGCTGGTGGCCGAAGACCTCTCGCTTTCCGTCCGGCCCCTGCCGTTGCTTGGCGGCCGCCTCGATCTGCCGCGGCTGTACGCCGCCACCGTCACGCTTCACCGACCGCCACCGGCGACGGCGTCCACCGATTCCGCGCCGGACCCGGCGGCGCTGCTGGACCAGGCCCGTCGCCTGCGTCGTCTCAACCTCACCCTGCCCCGGGTGGTGCTGACAGAGGCCGTCGCCGGCCAGCCCATGGTCTTTGCCCTTGACGCCCGGCTCCACCAGCCCGATGGCGTCGCCACCGCCCACCTCAGTCTGAGCACCCGTGGCGATGGCGCCGGCGACGGAAGCGAGGGGACGGCAGGAAACCAGGTGGCCGCCTCACGGGCGCGGCTCGATTGGGATGGCGCCGCCGGCCGTTTCGACCTGGACGTGGATTTGCGCCCCGCCTTCACCAGCGGCCTGGCCCGGGGGTTCGCTCTGCCGCTGCTCGACGGCATCGCTCTCCGCCTCACCGGCTCCGGCGATACCGTCGCGTGGGCCGGCGATCTCTCGCTGCACACGGGCGCTGGCGGCCGCCTGAGCGCCCGTCTCGCGGCCGACCTTGCCGGGCCGCCGGCCCTGCGCCTGGATGGTCAGGCGTCCGCCTTCGCCGGCCTGCCGGCCATCGCCCCCGGCCTGCCGGCGGACTTCACCTTCACCGCTGCCGCCGTCCTTGACCCGGCCCACATCCGTTTCAGCCAGGCGACCCTTGACGCGCCAGACCTGCAGGCGACTCTGGTCGGCGCCATCAGCCGCGATCTCGCCGACAGCGATCTCCGTCTGACCGTCCGGCTTAGCGACGATCAGCCGTTTCGCGACCTCGCCGCCTTCGGTTTCGCGACCGCCGCTATTGACCTGCACGCCACCGGCCCGCTGGCCCGACCGGCTCTCGACCTGTCGGCGGAACTGGATGGGGCCAGCCTGGCCGGCATGGCCATCGGCCGTACCACGCTCACCGCCAGCACACGAACGCCCGCCGCCGGCGACGCCTGGACAATCGCCGCGCAGGCCACCAGCAGTGGCGCCCGGCTCGAGTCACCGTGGCTCGCCTTTCTGGCCGGCGACTCCCTGCAGGCCAGCAGCGATCTGCGCCTCGCCGCCGACGGTGGCCGCCTTCGCCTGGCGTCGTGGCGGCTCGCCACGCTGGACAAGGGGGCGCCGCGTTTCGCGGCCCATGGCGACGCTACTGTGGATTTCGCCGGGTCCCGCTTTGACCTGCTGGCGGAGATGCAGGTGACCGCCGCACCCACCGACCTGCTGCCGGCCGCGCTGCACGATGCCACCGCCGATGGCACGGTGCTGCTGCAGATCGCCGGCGGCCGGAGCGCCGCCACCATCTCCGGCCGTCTGATGGCCAACTCGGATGATCCGCTGGTTGCCGCCCTCGGCCGGGCGGTGACCCTGTCGGCCGAGCTCCGCCAGGCGGACGATGGCGTCTGGCAGGCCGATGATGTGCGGCTGGATTCAGACACGGCCCGCCTTACCGGCCGGCTCCACTTCGATCCCGCCGCCGACCATCTGGCCTTCAGCCACCGTCTGGATGTGGCCGCCCTTCCCGCTGATCTGCTGCCGGCCGCGACCGCATTGGGCGGGCTGACCCTGGCCGGCGACCTGACGCTCAGTAGCGATGATCTCAACTGGTCGGGAGCCGGCGAACTGCGTCAGGTGGCGGCCGGCCCAATAGCGCTTGCCCGGCTTAACCTGTCCGGCGAAGCCGCCTTGTCGGGCGATATTCATTCCGGTCGTCTGACTCTCACCCAGCCGCATACCGGCGGCGATGATCCGGTGTTGCCCGGCCTCACTCTGGTCTGGCGCGGCGACGGTGCCGGCGCCAGGTTTGATGCCACCGCCGCACCCGGCCCCGTCCTTGCCGGCACCGCTTCCGCCACCCTTGCCCGCCATGGCGGGCTACGCGCCGCATCGGCCGATATCACCCGGGCCGATCTGGCCTTGCTGACGCGACTGGTGCCGGTGGCGACCACGGAAGGTGCGGCGAGCGCGGAAGGCATCGTCTCGCTGACCGCCCGGCTGACCCCCCATGGCGAGAGCGGGGGTCTGCGGCTGACCCTCGACGCCGCCGCGGATCACCTGGCCCTATGGCCCGGCGGTGCCACCGGTCAGGCGCCGATCATCGGAGCCGGGCGGGTGGGCCTGACCGCCGCCCTCGACCTGCCGGCCGCCGGCGCGCCCGCCCATGCGGTGGCCGGCCGCCTCGACCTGCAGGCATCCAACGCCTCCCTGGCCGGGGTTTCCGTCGCCACCCTGTCGGCCAGCCTCGATGGCGCGGCCGACGGCTTTGCCTTTGCCCTCGACCTGTCGCCGGTCTTCGCGCCGGCCGACCCGAACCGCGGCCCGACCCGAATCGCGGCGCGGGGTCAGGCCAGCGCCACCGGCCAGCGTTGGGCCATCGCGCTCGATAGGCTCAGCCTTGCCCATGGCCGGCGCAGCGGAGAACTGACCCGACCGGCCCGGCTTGTGATTGCGCCGGACGGGGCGGGCCTCGGCGCAATGGAACTGGCCGATCTGGACTTCGCCGGCGATGCCGGCCGCCTCTCCGCCAGCTTCGCTGTGTCGCCGGACTCGCTGGCCGGCACACTGGATCTGGCCGATCTGGATCTGGCGCTTCTGGAGTTGGTCAGCCCCGGCTGGCCCCTGGCCGGTCGGCTGGACGCGGCCCTGACCCTGGCCGGCACCCCGGCCAGGCCGCTTGCCACCCTCAGACTCGGCTCGTCGGACCTGCATGGGGTGCTGGTCAGCACACCATCGCCAAACGTCACACCACAAAGCGTCATGGCCCGGCTCGACGCCAGTCTGGACTATGCGGACGGCGCATTGGCGGTGGATATCAGCGCCAGCCGTATTGCCCCCTCCGGTGCGGACATATCTGACGAAGCCCGGTCGGGCAACGCTTCGTCTGCCGTCGCCCTATCCGACCCCGCCCGCCCGGACGAGGCCGCCTCCGCCACCGCCGCGCCGTCCACGGGCCTCGCCATTGCCGATACACACTCGCGCGATGACGACACCGCCCGCCTTGACCGCCTGACGCTGGCCGGTACCGTGCCGCTGGACTTCGCCATCGATCCCTTCGTCCTGGCGCCGGCCGGCGACCGCGCCCTCGCCCTCACCGCCGATGGCACCGTTTCCGCTGGCTGGCTCGGCGACCTGCTGCTCGGCCCCGACCACCGCCTGGCCGGCCGCATCGAACTGACCGGCCGCGCCGAGGGCACGCCTGACAATCCGCGACTGGACGGCCGCATGGCCATGGCCGATGGCGCCTATATCAACACGGTGGCGGGGCTCAGCCTGACCGCGCTGAACGCCAGTGTGGTGGCCAGTGAGAGCACCGCGCAGGTCCAGCTTACCAGCCAGACCGCCGGCGGCGGCGCGCTGGAAGCCAGTGGCCACATGCGCTTTGCCGCCGCCGGTGCCAGCAACGATGTGAGCAACGGTGTGACCGCCGGTCTGAGCGAACCGGTGTTCGATGTGCGTATCGGTCTCGATGAAGCGCGTCTGGTCAACCGCGATGAGGTCACCGCCCTGGCCAGCGGCGCCCTGTCTCTGGCCGGGCCGCTGTCGGGCCTGCGTCTGTCGGGCGCGCTGGTGATGGAGCCGGTGGAGGTGAGCCTGGCCGGCCGCCTGCCACCCGGTGTGGCGGAGCTGGCGGTGGTGGAGATCGGCGGCGCCGAACGCCCGCAGGTGGCCGCGCCCGATGACCCGGCGAGCGATGGCCTTTCCCTGGCGCTCGATCTGACCCTGCAGTTTCCCCGCCGCCTGTTCGTCCGTGGCCTGGGCCTCGATTCCGAATGGCAGGGGGCGCTGGAAGTCAGCGGCGATATCGGCCAGCCGCTGGTTGACGGCGATCTGGCCTTTGTTCGTGGCAGCTATAGCTTTGCCGGACGCGCCTTCTCACTGGACGGCAGCACCATCCAGGTGCGGCCAGTGAACGGTGTCAACCAGCTCAGCCTCGGGGTGCGCGCCACACGGCAGATTCCCGGCGGCACCGCCATCATCGACATCACCGGCCCGCCCAGCGCACCGCAGCTTGCGGTCAGTTCCGATCCGCCCCTGCCGCAAGAGGAAGTGCTGTCGCGGGTGATCTTCGATCGCGCCAGCGCCCGGCTGACCGCCATAGAGGCGGCGCAACTGGCTCAGTCCGCCGCGGCCCTCTCGGGCAGCGGTGGGGCCGGGCCCGACGTGCTGGGCTGGGCGCGACAGATCCTCGGCGTCGATCAACTGGATATCACGCCCGGCGACGGGAATGGCGGTGGGCCCGGCCTGCGCGCCGGCCGCTATGTGGGCGAAGGCATCTTCATCGGCGCCCGGCAGGGGACCGATGCCGGCAGCACCGCCGCCACAGTGGAGATCGAGGTCACGCCCAACATCTCGCTGGAAAGCGATGTGGGCCAGACCGGCTCCGGCCGCGTCGGCTTCCTGTGGAACTGGAGCTACTAGAGAGGGAGGTTGGATGGCTGGATTTCTTGGCCGGAGCAACGGTAGAAACCCGGCTTGCTGGTAGCCGTTTGGGCTTTGTGAAGAAAAAAAAGGGGGGGAAAGTCATGGCCAGGGGAAAGCTGAAGGATTCGTCCACTAGCAGAGATGTTCTGAAGAGTGGCGCAATGGTTGTAGCGGTCGGAGCCGCTGCGCTCTCCATCCCCACGGCCGTGGAGGCCGCGACGGACATTCCCGCTTCAGCCCAGGGGAAATGCGCGACATGTCGCTATTGGGGTGGAGTGCGAAAGATATCGACCGACGGCCAGACCGTCAGCGCTGACGGCAAGGGCTGGTGCAACAACCCGGACAGCCCCGTTTATCAGAAGCAAACTGGCCCGACCCAGGGCGCGCCCGTATGGACCAGATGGGATGCGCTGAGCTGACCAGTACCACGCGTAAGTTCGGACGCTTCCCGCCAAACGCCTGACCCGCCATTCGTCGCCGCCACGGACTGTATTGTGACCGTGACGGCTTGACCGGACCGGGCTCGCGACCGCGCCATTCTAACCGCACTTGGCGGAAAGTTGCTCCTCCGCGAGGGGCCCCTACATCCGGAACGGATCGTCGTCCTTCAGCGGTTCGTCATCGCCATCATCATCCGCGTCATCGTCGAAGCCGCCCGGCGTCGGGCCCTCGCTTCGTGCGCCGCTCGCCGCCGCCGCGCCACCTGTGCCCGGCCCGCGCCGTCCCGCACCGTCGGTGCGCCCGCCGTCCAGCAGTTTCAGCGCCTGCTCGTGGCTCATGGGGCCGCCGCGCTGCAGCCGGCGCAGCACATCGTCGAGCTGTTCCAGCGTCTTGTAGTGAATGATGAGCTCGCCGCGCTCCTGTCCGCCGCCGGGCTTGCCCAGCAGCCGCACGGTCACTCTGAGGCCCAGAAGCGCCGACAGATCCTGTTCCAGCCGCCGCGTATCCGCGTCCTTGACCGGCCCCTGGCCGCTGGCGCCGCGCGGCGCGCCGGCCTTGCGGTCGGCCTGGCGTCGGGCCAGGCCCTCGGTCTGCCGCACCGACAGGCCGCGCCGTACCGCCTCCATGGCCAGCGCCGTCGGGTCCGGCGCGCTGATCAGCGCCCGGCCGTGGCCGGCGCTCAACCGCCCTTCATCCACCATGCGCCGCACCGGCTCCGGCAGGCTCAACATGCGCAGCGCATTGGCCACGTAGCTGCGGCTCTTGTTCAGGTCACGGGCCAGGGCATCCTGGGTGTGGCCGAATTCATCCACCAGCCGCTGATAGGCCTCCGCCTCTTCGATGGGACTCAGGTCCTGGCGCTGAATATTCTCGATCAGCGCGAATTCCAGGGCGTCGGAATCCTCCAGCTCACGCACCACCACGGGGATCTCGTGCAGGCGGGCGCGCTGGGCCGCGCGCCAGCGCCGCTCGCCGGCGACAATCTCGAACCGTCCCACCTGCCCTGGCAATGGCCGCACCAGAACCGGTTGCAGCACGCCGCGCTGGCGCACCGAGTCGGCCAGCGCCTTCATCTCTTCCTCAGCAAAGGCATGACGCGGCTGAAAGCGTCCCGGCTGCAGCAAATCCACCGCCAGCATTCTGGCGCCGCGCGCCGTCGGGCCAAGCGCGCCATAGCGGGCATCGGCCACGCCCGCCACCGCTGGTGCGACCGGTGCCGGCGGCGTCGCGGCGGCAGCCTTACCGTGTGCGCCGGCGCCGGACGCAGTTCCGGCTGCGGGCGCGGGAGTTTGTTCGGCCGGGCGGCCGCTGGCCGGCTCACCGCCGCCTGCGGGCAGCCCCGGCGTCACCGGTGCCTCCTCACCCAGCAGGGCAGAAAGACCGCGTCCCAGGCGCTGCGCCGGCCGGTTGCCGCCGCCGCCTGATGCTGACGGCTTGTTGGTGTCGGAGGTGTCGTCAGGAGTCATGGCGCGGTGTGTCCTGCCAGCCGTGGATCGTTGAGGGTCAAAGCGGGTGGGTGCGGCCTGTTGTTCATGCCGCCAGGCCGCGTCCGGTCTCGCCGGCGCTGCCGCGGCGCAGCATTTCCTTCGCCAGGTCCAGGTACGAGCGTGAGCCGACGCACGCCATGTCATAGAGCAGCACCGGTTTGCCGTGGCTCGGCGCTTCGCTCACCCGCACGTTGCGCGGAATGACCGTGGCATAGACCTGGTCGCCGAAATGATCGCGCACATCGGCCTCCACCTGTCGGCACAGATTGTTGCGGCCGTCATGCATGGTCAGCACGATGCCCTCGATCACCAGGTGGGGATTGAGTCCGCGCCGGATGCGTTCAAGGATGCGCACCAGATGGCTCAAGCCTTCCAGCGCGAAGAACTCACACTGGATCGGCACCAGCACCGCGTCGGCCGCCACCAGGGCGTTGAGGGTCAGCAGGCCGAGCGCCGGCGGACAGTCGATCAGCACATGGTCATAGGCCTGCGGCAGGCGAGCCAGCGCCGCCTTCAGGCGATGCTCGCGCTGCGGTACGTCGATCAGCTCCAGCTCCGCGCCGGAGAGATCAAAGCTGGCCGGCATCACATGCAGCCCCGGCACCAGGCTCTCGATGATGGCCGTTGCCGGCTCGGCCTCGTCCAGCAGCACGTCATAAGTGCCGCGACCCCGCGCCTCCGGTGGTATGCCGAAGCCGGTGGACGCATTGCCCTGGGGGTCGAGGTCAACCACCAGCACGCGGCGGCCGATGGCCGCCAGCGCCGTCGCCAGGTTGATCGCCGTGGTGGTCTTGCCGACGCCGCCCTTCTGATTGGCCACCGCCAGTATGCGGGCCGGGCCGGGCCGGGCCTCCGTGCGGGGTTCGGCGCCTGGTTCAGTGCGTGGTACAGCGCCCGTGCCCGTGTCCGTGTCCGCGTCCCTGCCCTTGTCCGGCGCGGCCGATGCCTGCGGCGTTGGAGATGGTTGAGGCGCGGCGGCTGGCTCGGCTGGCTCGATTGATGGCCATCGCGATGGCGAGCCGGGTGTGGTGGCCGGCGATGAGCCGGGCCAGACATCATCCGGAGTATCAGCCGCGCCGCAGTGTGCGCTGTCGGGCGCGTCCTGCACCGCGTCGCCTCCTGCGCCGGCCGGCGTATTGATCGCTGTATTGCCGGCGGTGCTGGCGGGGTCCTGCATGGTGCCGCCCAGCGCCGTATCGTTCCGCGTCGTATCGCTTCGCGTCTGCTCCCCTGTTTGCCCTGTGTCCGCTGTGTAGCCAACCGCGCCGGCGGCGGCGTCCTGCATGGTGTCGGCCGGCGCCGTATCGCTTCGCGCCGTATCGCTTCGCGGCTCGTCCCCTGTTTGCCCTGTGTCCTCTGCGTAGCCATCCGCGCCGGCGGCGGCGTCCTGCATGGTGTCGGCCGGCGCCGTATCGCTTCGCAGCGCGCCCCCTGCGTCCGCTGGGTCCGCTTTTGCGCTATAGGCCGTGCCCTGTCCCGTGCCGTTCGCGCCGGCCGCGCCGGCTGCCCTGGCGTGTGCCGGTTCAGGTAACGATGGCGCGGCGCGCGCGGCGCGGTTCGCACCGTCGCGGCCGGCGGCGGCGCCGAAGTACCAGCCTGTGCCGGCAGAGGCGGTCACCGGCGCGCTGCGGCCTGCTACGCTTTCCGCCTGGGCCGTTGTTAGCTGGGCCACTTCTTGCTGGGCCACCTTTGGCCGGGCCTTGCTTAAAGAGCCGGTGATCGGGTCGGTCCTGGTCTCATAATGGTCATTTTGCGACATGACTATCCCTTTTTCACCGGTTTGGTGGATTTCGGTGAGGCAGGCAGCGACCTGGCCGTCTGCTGATTGGCCGCCTGCCGGCCAGTTTCCTGCCGGCCTGCCTCTCTCCGGCCAGCCTCCTTCCGATCAGTGGCATGGCCCGCCGGTGCGCTGGCCAGGGTGCGGACGACCGGGCCGCCACTGTCGCCGGGGTCCATGTGGTCCTGCCGTGGCGCCAGTGCCTCGACCACCAGGATGACACCCTGCGAATCTGACCGGCTGGTCTCCTTACGCATCTGGAATGACCACCCATCACGCCCGGCGGAGAGCTCGCTATCAACGGATTTTCCCTTTAGAAACAATCCTATACCGTCCCTGGCCAGGAGTGGGGCCGCGACCGTGAAGAGGCGCTCCACAGGGGCCAGCGCGCGGGCTGTCACCACGTCGAACGGCTCGTCGGGCATTTCCTCGGCGCGGGTCTCGTGCACCGTTGCGGAAACCCCGAGCTGGCGGATGGCGGTGCGCAGGAAGGCGCATTTCTTGCTGTCGGACTCCACCAGGTGGATATCCGGTAAGTTATCGCGCTCGCTCCCCATGATGGCCAGAACCAGTCC
Source organism: Alphaproteobacteria bacterium (assembly GCA_040218575.1). Classification (NCBI taxonomy): domain Bacteria; kingdom Pseudomonadati; phylum Pseudomonadota; class Alphaproteobacteria; species Alphaproteobacteria bacterium. The sequence continues at coordinate 20,964 of JAVJRE010000006.1, forward strand.
CGGCAGGCCGGCGCCGCTGCCAATGTCAACAAGCCGCCTGGCCCGTGCCGGGATCAGGTCACAGATCTGGCCGCAATCCAGGATATGGCGGCGCCACGGATCCGTCAGAGTGCTGTCGGCTACCAGATTGATAGCCTTCTGCCACTCCGCAAGAAGCGTCAGATACTCCTCGAACAGGTGGATTGTTTCACGTGAAACATTGAGCAGATGCGCACAGGCGGCCGGGTCCAGCGGCGTCGCCGTGCCATCATCGCCCTTGCCGTGCCGCTTGCTTCGTTTCGCCATGGAAGGAATCTACGCCGGAACGGATTCTCTGGCAATGTTTCACGTGAAACATCGGGGGCGGAACCGACCGCAATCGGCGCCGACAGGGCAGGAATCAGAAAAATACCAATGTTTTCAATTGTTTCACGTGAAACGGTCGGCTTCGCCCCGCTTCACATGGCGCAACAACGCCGCCAATGCCGCCGGCGTCAGTCCTGGTAGCCGCGCCGCCTGACCCAGGGTAGCGGGCCGTGCACAGGCCAGACGCTCGCGCATCTCGGCCGACAGGCTACCGACGGCGCCATAGTCCAGATCGCTCGGCAAAGCGAGGGCTTCGTCACGACGAAAAGAGCGAATGTCGGCGTCCTGCCTGGCCAGATAGGCCCCGTAGCGTGCCTCGGTGACCAGCAGGGTGGCGATGGCCGGTGATACCTCCGGCGGTGGCGCGGCGAGCCGGCCAATGTCCGGCAGGGTAACACCCGGCAGGGCCAGCAACTCCCGGCCGCTGCGGCGACGGCCGTCCTGACGCACGGCGATGCCGGCCCGGGCGAGCTCCGGCGGGCTGCAGCTCAGGCCGTCCAGCCAGGCACGGCCCGCCTCCAATGCGGCGCAGTGAGACACAAAATGTTGTGCTCTCTCCACTCCAATACACCCGATATTGATGCCAAGGCCGGTCAGCCGTTGGTCCGCATTGTCGGCCCGCAGGTGCAGACGATACTCCGCGCGGGCCGTGAACATGCGATAGGGCTCGTCCGCCCCGCGCGTCACCAGATCGTCAATCATGACCCCCAGATAGGCGGTGGCCCGGTCCAGTACAAAAGGCACCGCCAGGGCACCCCGGCTATCGCCTGCCCCGCCGCCTGCCCCGCCGCCTGCCCCGCCGCCCGCCGTGCCGCCCGCCCCGCTGCCGGCTGTGCCGGCCCGCCGCGCCGCGTTGATGCCCGCCACCAGCCCCTGGCCGGCCGCCTCCTCATAGCCGGTGGTGCCGTTGATCTGGCCAGCCAGAAAAAGGCCCGGCAGACGGCGGGTCTCCAGGCCGGCGGTCAACTGGCGCGGATCCACATAGTCATATTCAATGGCATAGCCCGGGCGCAGCATACGGGCCCGCTCCAGACCCGGGATGGTGGCCAGAAACGCCGCCTGCACCTCTTCCGGCAGTGCGGTGGAGATGCCGTTGGGATAGATGACCGCGGCATCGGGCCCGCCCGGCGCGCCTTCCGGCTCCAGGAATATCTGATGGCTGTCACGCTCCGCGAAGCGCACCACCTTGTCCTCTATGGACGGGCAGTAGCGCGGTCCCGGCCCGGCGAAACGGCCGGCATGGATGGGGCTGCGGCCGATATTGTCGCGGATCACCCGGTGAGTCGCCGGCGTGGTGCGGGCGATGTGGCAGCACACCTGCGGCGCCGTGACGGCGGTGGACAAGGCGGAGAGGAAAGCCGGCTCCGCATCGCCCGGCTGCTCGTCCAGCGCGGCGAAATCAATGGACTCACGGGCGAGGCGCGGCGGTGTCCCTGTCTTCAACCGACCAAGCGAAAAACCTTTTTCTTTCAATATCTTAGACAGGCCAAGGGCGGGCGCCTCACCGACCCGGCCGGCCGCCCAGTGACGCTCGCCCACATGGATCATGCCGCCGAGAAAGGTGCCGGTAGTGAGCACCACCGCACCGCACCGCACCACCGCGCCGTCGCCCAGTACAATGCCGGCGACGTGCCCGGCACTGTCCAGCAGCAGGGACTCGACCGCCCCTTCCAGCACCGCAAGGCCGGACTGCTCCGCCAACAGCGCCTGGATGGCGGCGGCATAAAGGGTGCGGTCGGCCTGGGCCCGGGGGCCGTGCACGGCCGGCCCGCGGGACCGGTTGAGCAGGCGGAACTGAATGCCGGCGCGGTCGGCGGCGCGGCCCATGAGCCCGTCCAGCGCATCCACCTCGCGTACCAGATGGCCCTTGCCGACACCGCCGATGGCCGGGTTGCAGGACATGGCGCCGATGGTGGCGACCTGGTGGGTGACAAGCAGCACCGACGCGCCCATGCGGGCGGCGGCGGCGGCGGCCTCGGTGCCCGCATGACCGCCACCGACGACGATAACGTCAGGCGGCGAGGCGGGCGGGGCGGAAAGAGGGCGAAGGGACATGATCTGTATATAGCAGAGAAACGAGACGAACCGCTTGATAGCGCAATCCAATCCGTGTGGTTAGGCTTGTGTGCAAAGACGCACCGCCAGTGGCCAGGACAGCCGAAAAAAGCGTCTGGCCGACGACGTCAATCCGGTGGGGGCTCTATGGCGGCACTGATCTACGCAGGCGACGGGAGCCGCGCCGACGACCGGCCGCGCCTTCATTCGTGAATCCACAACATGCACCGGAGCAGGCCGGCGAACACTGGAGATACAACCATGAACAGTAAACCCCTGGGCCGGCTGGAGCGGGTGGATCTACGTCAGGCGTGGGTCAATGAAGCATCCGAGTTCACGCCATGGCTGGCTCAGGCCGAGAACCTGCAGATTGTCGCCGAGACGATCAGCATGGAGCTGGAACTGGAAGCCCAGGAAAAGAATGTCGGACCGTTCCGCGCCGACATCCTGTGCAAAGACGTGGAGTCCGACCAGTGGGTACTGATCGAGAATCAGTTGGAGCGGACAGACCACACCCACCTGGGACAGCTACTGACTTACGCATCCGGACTACAGGCCGTAACCATCATCTGGGTCGCCGCCAGATTCACGGAAGAACACCGTGCGACGCTGGACTGGCTAAATGAAATCACGGACACCAGTTTTCGCTTCTTTGGCCTGGAGGTCGAACTCTGGCGCATTGGCGGCTCGCCGGTTGCGCCGCGGTTCAATGTCATCTCAAAACCAAACAACTGGACAAAATCAGTAGCGTCGGCGGCCCGCAAGATCACTGGTGAAGGGGTCAGCGAAACCAAGGCGCAGCAGCTCCGCTACTGGCAGGCCTTCCAGGATTATCTGGAAGCCCACAACAGCCCGGTGCGAATCCAGACGCCACAAGCCCACCACTGGGCTGTATCCTCCATTGGTCGAACCGGATTTGGTCTGTTTCTGAAGGTCAACACGTTCAAGAGCGGTCGAATCAGTGCGGAGCTGTTCATCCGTTTCGACGATGCGAAGTCATACTTTGCCCTGCTGCATGAACAGAAAGACACCATTGAAAAGGAACTTGGCGAGTCGCTGAGCTGGGAAGACCTGCCGGAACGCATCGGCTGCAGGATTGCCCTGTACAAAACCAATGTTGATCCGACAGACGAAGACGACTGGGCCAATCAGCACGCGTGGCTGGCAAGCGCCCTGGAACGATTTGACCGGGTGTTCCGGGCTCGTGTTCGCCTGCTTGACCTGACCGAGCCAGAAGAAAACCCCGAAGACTGAACGGGTCGGCCTAAAGGCCGGCGAAGTCGCCGCCGGTGCAGGCCACGGTGAAGGCGCGGGCCAAGGTGGTCGCCTCCTGCTCCAGATTGCGCCGGCTGGTGACCGGCGGGAAGAGCTGCCGCACACCGTCGAGGAAAGCCCTGAGCGGCGGCGCCGGCAAGCGCTCATTGGCCGCCAGCACCTGGCTGGCCTTGACCGACAGGACGGTGAGACAGGCATCCAGCGCCTCGCCGGCCTCGCGCTCTTTCTCCCACGCGTCCCAGGTGGGGACCGTGGTATCGGTCTGCGGGATGAAGACCAGATCGCCGCTAAGTAGCGTCGGCGTGGCCAGCAGGCGGGCGCGGCGGGCGTGGCTGCGCTGACCGCCGTCCAGGGCGAAGCCCAGACCAAAGTCCGGATTGCCCGCGGACAGCCGGGCGTCGAGGCCGGTCACCTGGGGCATTTCGAACTTGGAGATATGGATGCCGGCGAGCACGGCCAGATCGGCCCACGCCTCGGCCAGACCGTTCATGGCGGGATAGGCCATGCCGTTGTGGAATCCACCATTGTGCACCGCGCGGCCCGCCGGGTGAGTGTCGTCCGGCGGCAGGATCATGGGGTTGTCGGTAAAGGCGCGGAGGCTGGTGGTGGCCGCCCCGGCCATGCGGTCGGCAGCGCGATACGCGCCGGCCAGGACCCGCGGCAGCACACGATAGCTGACCGGTGCCTGGTAGGTACGGCGTGCCGCGGCGTCGCCGCCGGCCAGCAGGTCGGTCAGTGCATTCAGAACCCGGCCTTCGGTTTCATCACCCCACAGGGCGGCCAGGGCCGGATCAAAGTGCTCCAACGGTGCGCCGATGGCATCGGCCGACAGGGCAAAGACGCGGGTGGCCAGGCGGACGCGGTTCGCCGCCACCAGGGCGCTGTCAGCAGCCAGCGCGGCGGCGCACGGCGAGCCGTTGACCAGGCAGTTATTGTCCTTCTCGGCGCAGTCCTCCCCCAGCAGGTGCCAGAACAGGTTGTAGAGATTGGCCGTCTCGCCGGACGCGTCCTGACCGGCACGGGGCACCACCGGCAGGGGGCGGCCGTCCAGCATGTCGGCGACGCGCTGCGCCATGGGCGGGCTGATGGCGGAGTAGCCCTCAACATAGTTGGCGAGGCGGGCCAGGATGATGCCGCGCACCACCCGGTCGGGCAGGGGCTCGCCCATGCCGAGGCCGGTGGTGTGGGCCGGCTCCTTCGCCATTTCGGCGCGGCCGGCGGCGTCCAGGATGGTCTTGGCGCCCTCGCCGTAGCGGGTGGTGACGCCGTAGACGAAGAGGTTGGGGTCCGTCTCCAGCATGGCGAGAAAGCGGCGGCGCGCCTCTTCCATGACGCCCCGGCAATGGGAGGTGAAGGCGACCGGCTCTCCCTGCCAGGCGACGCGGCGGAAGTTCTCAAGGGAGAAGTCGCTGCGGTCGTTGAGGGAGATGGGCATGGGTGGAGTTCCGAAACTGCGCGGACAAGGGCTGGCTAACAGGTTAGCCTTGGATGAAAGCGGTGGGGAGGGCGTAGAGCGTCCGAGCGCCGCTCGATCTGAGTTCACTTGCCGATGCAGAACTCGCGGAAGATGAGGTCCAGCAGGTCCTCCACATCGACCCGGCCGGTGATGCGGCCGAGCGCCCGGCTGGCCAGGCGCAGGTCCTCCGCAATGAGTTCGGGGGCGTCGCCTTTTGAGTCTGTCGCGTCAATGGCGTCAGTATCATTGTCCGGTCCGCCTTCACCCGCCGGGTTGGCCGCCGTGTTGTGCGCTGTGTTGCCCGCCGCCGCCCTGCCGGTAGCCAGCGCCGTGGCGCGGTTGAGGGCGGCTACCGCCTCTTCCAGCGCCCGGCGGTGGCGGGCGCGGGTCAAGGCCGGCGCCGGGCCGAGGGCCAGGCGGCGCGCCGCCTCATCCTGCAGTGCTTTCAGGAAGGGCATCAGTCCTTCGCCGGTCAGAGCCGACAGGCACCAGGCCGGCCGGCCGGCCGCCTCCAGGGGCCCGGCTGAGGTGGCGCCCCCGGCACCAGCCGAGTCGGCGGCCGGGGCGTCGGCCGGCGCATCGGCCGGCGCATGGCGCTGCCGCAGCGGCGCTTCGGGCGGCACCCGGTCCAGCTTGTTGAAGACCACCAGCGTCCTGTCGTCCACCAGCTCGCGGGTGGCCCCGTCGAGGCTCGGCCAGCGGGTCGCATCGAACACCGTCACGGTAAGGTCGGCGCTCGCCGCGCGGGCGCGGGCGCGGCGCACCCCCTCGGCCTCGATGGCCGCCTGCTCGTCGCCATAGAGCACGGACGGCCCGGCCGCTCCGCCATGCCCGGCGGCGGACGGCGTGGCGCCCAGCGGGTCGGGCGGCGGCGTGTCCATGCCCGGCCGCCATTCCTCCACCCCGCCGATGGGAAAGGGATCGTCCGGCCCGAACCAGGTGATACTCGCCTTGTCGCCGTGCGGCGTGGTCCGCCGTGATTCGTCTGGCCGCGCTACCGGCACCTCGAACTCGGTGCGTGGCTGCGAGCGCGGCCCGGCACCCGTGTCCCGCCCTTCGCGAAGCCCCGCCGTATCGGCCAAAGTGACCGGCCAGCCACCCAGATCCATATGCACCTCCACCACGTCGCGGGTGGTGCCGGCGGTGGCCGAAACGATGGCCGCCTCGCGCCGGGCCAGGGCGTTCAGCAGGCTCGACTTGCCCACATTGGGGGCGCCGACAATGGCTACATGGAAGCCGTCGCGAAGCCGCTCGCCGCGCCGGCCGTCGTCCAGATGGCGCTGCATCTCCGCCGCCAGGGCCGTCGCGCGCGGGCCGACATCGGCCAGCAGGGTGCCGGGCAGCGCCTCCTCGGCGAAGTCCAGCTCCGCCTCCACGTGAGCCAGCAGGCGGGTCAGCCGCTGCCGCCAGTCGTCATAGGTCTGGGACAGCCCGCCTTCCATCTGACGCAGGGCCTGGCGACGCTGCGCCTCGGTCTCCGCCGCCACCAGGTCGGCCATGCCCTCGGCCTCGGTCAGGTCCATGCGGGAATTGAGAAAGGCGCGGCGCGAGAACTCGCCGGCTTCGGCCGGGCGCAGGCCAGGCAGGCCGGCCAGGGCATTGAGCGCCGCGGCCACGGTGGCGCGGCCGCCGTGCAGGTGCAGCTCGGCCATGTCCTCGCCCGTATAGCTGCCCGGTGCGGGAAACCACAGCAGCAGGCCGCGGTCGAAGGTCTCAGTGGAGCCCGGATAGCGAAAGCGGCGAAGCGCCGCGCGGCGGGGCGGCGGCAGCGCCACATGGGTCATGGCCCGCACCGCATCGCGCACGCCGGGCCCCGACAGGCGCATGACGGCGACGCCGGCGGTACCGGCGGCGGTGGCCGGGGCATAGATGGTGTCGGCGCCGCTTTCGCCGCGCCCCTGTCCGCCACGGGCGCCGGTGGCCGGGCCGGCGGCGGCGGGACGGCCGGCCACCGTGGCCAGACGGGGCCGGGACGGGGCGGGCCTGTTGCCTGGCCTGTCGGGGGTATCAGAGGTGTCGGGCGGGCGGCTCATGACGTGCCAGTATATAGTGTGACCGTACCTACCCGACACGGGGCCACCCGGAGCCAGCCATGCGCACGACATCCTCTGCCGACCGGCAATCGACTGTCCACCAGGCGGCCAGCGCGACCGGCAACCCGACTGGCAACCAGGCGGCCAGCGCCAGCCCGGCCACGGCCAGCCGCCACACCGCCAGAAAGCGCGCCAGACCGCCCCTGGTGCGGCGACGCCCCACACCACCGGGCACGGCGCCAGGCACCCTGACCGCCGACCCGGCGGCGCACGGCACCCGTGTTTCGGCCCTGGTCTATGACAGCGCCGGCGTCGTGGCCCATGACGGGCTGTCCGCGGAGCAGGCGGCGGCGCTGCGGCAAAGCGAGAAGATTCTGTGGCTGGACGTGGTGGGGCTGGCCGATACGGCGCTGATTGGCCGGCTGGGCACGGTGTTCGGTCTGCATCCGCTGGCGCTGGAGGATGTGGTCAACGTCCACCAGCGGCCCAAGGCGGAAGATTTCGACGACACCCTGTATGTAGTGGTGCGGATGCTGCGGCTGGTGGCGGACGAGGCCAATGACCGGTCCGCCCCCATGGCCGGCGGCGGCCGCGACGGCCCGCTGCTGGACAGCGAGCAGGTGTCGCTGTTCCTGGGACGCGGCTTTGTCATCACCTTTCAGGAGCGGCCCGGCGACTGTTTCGACGGGGTGCGCGAAAGGCTGGCCAGCGGCCGAACCCGCATCCGCTCGCGCGGCGCCGACTATCTGGCTTATGCCCTGCTGGATGCCATCACCGACCACTTGTTCCCGGTGGCGGAGGCCTATGGCGAGCGTCTGGAAGCCATCGAGGATCAGGTGCTGACAGAGCCATCGGCGCGACCGATCCAGGTCATCCACGCCATCAAGCGCGACCTGCTGATGATCCGTCGCGCGGTGTGGCCGGAGCGTGACGCGCTGGCGGCGCTGGCCCGCGGCCACGACCTGATTACCGAGCAGACCCAGCTTTATCTGCGCGACTGCCACGACCATACGGTGCAGCTCATGGACATGGTGGAGACCTATCGCGACGTGGCCTCGGGACTGGTGGAGCTGACCCTGTCCAGCCTGTCCCACTCCATGAACCAGGTGATGAAGGTGCTGACCGTCATCGCCACCGTCTTCATGCCGCTGGGGTTCATCGCCGGCGTCTATGGCATGAACTTCGACACCGCCTCGCCCTGGAACATGCCGGAGCTTGGGTGGCGCCTCGGCTATCCCTTCGCACTGGCCCTGATGGCCGGCGTAGCGGTGGTCCTGGTGCTGTGGTTTCGCCGGCGGGGCTGGATGGGCGGCGGCTGAAGCCTATGTTGGGCGCATGATCCCGCCCCACACCGCGCGCCATACCGCGCCCGGCACCCCGTCTTCGTCCGACGCCCCTGCCGGCGGCATCCTGCCGGCGGAAAACCTGCTGCGTCACGAGGCCAGCCCCTACCTGTTGCAGCACAGGGACAATCCGGTGCACTGGCGGGCCTGGGGCCCGGCGGCGCTGGGCGAGGCGCGGGCCAGCGGCAAGCCGATCCTGCTGTCGGTCGGCTATGCGGCGTGTCACTGGTGCCATGTGATGGCCCACGAGAGCTTCGAAGACCCGGCGACGGCCGAGGTGATGAATCGCCACTTCGTCAATATCAAGGTGGACCGCGAGGAGCGGCCGGATCTGGACCAGATTCATCAGCAGGCCCTGTCCCTGCTGGGCGAGCAGGGCGGCTGGCCGCTGACCCTGTTCCTGACCGCTGAGGCGGAGCCCTTCTTCGGTGGCACCTATTATCCGCCGCAGGCACGCTGGGGCCGGCCGGGCTTCCGCGACGTGCTGGAAGGCATCGCCCACATTCACGGGCAGGAGCCCGACAAGGTGCAGACCAATGTGGCGGCGATCCGCCAGGCGCTGCACCGTATCAACCGGCCCGAGCCCGGTGCGCCGCTGAACGCGGACGACCGGCGGCGGGCGGCGGATGGATTGCTGGCGGCGATGGACCTGACCAATGGCGGCATCGGCGGCGCGCCAAAGTTTCCCAATGTGCCGCAGCTCCTGTTCCTGTGGCGCGAGGGGCGGCGGAGCGGCGAGCCGGCGCTGACCAACGCGGTGACGCGGACGCTGGACGCGCTGTGTCAGGGCGGCATTTATGACCATCTGGCCGGCGGCTTCGCCCGCTATGCCACGGACGACCGGTGGCTGGTGCCGCATTTCGAAAAGATGCTTTACGACAATGCGCTGCTGCTGGAACTGCTGGCCGAAGCCTGGGCGGTGACCGGGTCGCCCCTGTGGCGCCAGCGGGCGAGCGAGACCGTCGCCTGGCTGACGCGCGAAATGAGCGCGCCGGCGGTGATTGTGGCGGACGGTCAGCGGATCGATGGCGGCTTCACGGCGGCGCTGGACGCCGATGCGGGCGGCCGGGAGGGCGCCCATGCGGTGTGGAGCCTGGACGAGGTGCGTGACGTTCTCGCCGCCGCCGGCCGCGACCATGACCTGTTCGCCCGGGTCTATGAGGTAAGCGCCGGGGGCAACTGGGAAGGACACACCATTCTGCACAGACGACATGAAGGCGGGCGACGGGCGGGCGCCGGCGGCGGCGGCAGGGGTGACGGCGAATTGCTGGATGCGGCAAGCGAGGCGGAGCTGGCGCTCTGTCGCGAGGTTCTGCTGCAGCGACGGCAGACGCGGGTGCAGCCCATGCGCGACCACAAGGTGCTGGCCGACTGGAACGCCATGGCGATCCGCGCCCTGGCCCGGGCCGGCGCGATCCTGGACGAGCCGCGCTGGATCGCCCGGGCGGAACAAGCCTTCGCTTTCGTCGAGGCCGCCCTGCAGCAGGACGGTGGCCGGCGGCACAGCGGAGCCTGTGATATGGCGGACGTTATGGCGGGCGGGGCGGAGGACGGCCGCTGGCGGGTGGGGCCGGGCGCCATGCTGGACGACCGGGCCTGGCTGGCCAGCGCCGCCCTGGCGCTGCACCAGGCCAGCGGCGAGGCCGACTGGCTGGCGCGGGCCGGGACGCTGGCCGACGAGGCGCTGGCCCATCACGCCGACAGCGACGGCGCCTGTTTCATTGACGATCACGACGCCGGCGACCTGACGCCCAGACCCAAGAATGCCTTCGACAACCCCAACCCGTCCGGCAATGGGGTGCTGATGGATACGCTGGCGCGGCTGTTCTGGCTGACCGGTGATGGGGCGCGGCGCGACCAGGCCGACGCCATCGGCCGCGCCTTCGCCGGCGAGGCCCGGCGCAACGGTTTTGCCCACGCTACGGTGCTGGATGCCAGCGCCCGCACGGAAAGCCTGACTCAGGTGGTGGTGGCCGGACCACCGGGGGCGGCGGCCGACGGGCTGGTGGCGGCGGTGCGCCGCCATGACGGCGGCGATGTGGCGTGGCTGCGGGTCAAGCCGGACGAGGCGCTGCCGGCCGGCCACCCGGCCTGCGGCAAGACCGGCGGGGGCAAGAGCGGCGCAGCGGCGGCCTATGTGTGCCATGGCCCGGTGTGCGGCCTGCCGCTGGAGGATGCGACGGCTCTGACCGACCAATTGGCGCAAAGGCACGAGCAGGCCTAGACTGGTCACCTCACGGCAGAGGGGGAGACCATGATCTGCTACGCCATCGGCCTGAACACGGCCGGCCACACCAACTGCGTAACGGTGGAGGCGGAGGACGCGCTGATTGCCGCGCTCAAGGCCAAGCACGAACATCCTTCGGCGACCATCACCTATGTGCGCAAGGCCAATTCACGCGGCGACCGCCGCCACCCGCACCGCAGCCTGGCGGAGAGCGTACCGCCCGCCTGATCCGCCGCCGCCTGTTGGGCCGGTCGCCGGGGCCGGGCTAGACTTGGGGCCATGAGCGCGCGCGCCACCATCACCCGTCTGTCCCTGACCAGCCCGGTCGGCGACCTGACCATAACCGCTGAGGACACGGCGGACGGCCAGGTCCTGACGCGGCTCGACTGGGGCTATGCGGCGGACAGCCGCGAGAGCCCGATCCTGAGCGATGCCCGCGACCAACTGAACGACTATTTCGCCGGCCGCCGGCACGCTTTCGACCTGGTGCTGCGGCCGGCCGGCAGCGCCTTTCGCCAGGCGGTGTGGCGGACGCTCGGCACAATCGGCTGGGGCCAAACACGGACCTATGGCCAGGTGGCGGCGGCGCTGGCCACCGCCGCGCGCGCGGTGGGCGGTGCGTGTGGCGCCAACCCCCTGCCGATCTTCATTCCCTGCCACCGGGTTCTGGGGGCGGACGGCGCACTGCACGGCTATTCCGGCGAGGGCGGTCTGGCCACCAAGGCGTGGCTGCTGCAGCACGAGGGGGCGGCGTGGCTGGATCAGCCGGGCCTGGCGCTGACCGGCGGCGGGCGGTTCACAGGCGAACACCACATAAGAGGAGCGCAAACATGAGCGCTGGCAAGAGCGACGTCATGATCGACGGGCCGGACGGCACATTCAGCGCCTATGTGGCGGGCGATAGCGGCGGCCAGAAGCCCGGCCTGCTGGTGATCCAGGAGATTTTCGGGGTCAACCAGGTGATGCGCGACCTGTGCGACGGCTATGCGGCGGCCGGTTATGTGGCGCTGTGCCCGGACCTGTTCTGGCGGCAGGAGCCAGGCATCCAGTTGACCGACCAGAGTGAGGCGGAGTGGGGTCGGGCGTTCCAGTTGTACCAGGGCTTTGACGAAGCGGCGGGCGTACGCGACCTGGTGGCGGCGCTGGACCATCTGCGCGGGCTTGTATCGTGCAGCGGCGTTGCCGGCACCATCGGCTGGTGTCTCGGCGGCAAGCTGGCCTATCTGATGGCCACGCGCTCGGACGCGGACGCCAATGTGGGCTATTACGGCGTGGCTATCGAGGCGGCGCTGGACGAGGCCGACCGCATCACCCATCCGCTGATGCTGCACATGGCCGGCAAGGACCAGTTCTGTCCGCCCGAAGCCCAGGCGCAGATCCGGGCCGCCCTGGACGGCAATCCCAATGTGACGCTGCATGCCTATGAGTCATGCGACCACGCCTTCGCACGGCTCGGTGGGGCGCATTATGATGCGGCGGCGGCGGCGCTGGCCAACGACCGCACGGCGGCGTTTCTGGCCGAGCACCTGGCGCTCTGACGGAAGCCGGCGACCGGCAACACGCAGCATATAGCGGAGAGTCCCATGGCAAAGGCGCAGCTTCTGTTCGAGACCGGCGGGCCGGAGGTCTTTACCTGGAGTGACATCAAGGTGGAGGCGCCGGCCGAGGGTCAGGTGCGGCTGCGCCACACGGCGGTGGGCCTCAACTATATCGATACCTATCACCGCTCTGGCCTGTACCCGATCGATCTGCCGACGGTGATCGGCAGCGAGGGCGTCGGTGTGGTGGAGGCGGTTGGCGCCGGCGTCAGCCTGGTCAAGCCCGGCGAGCGGGTGGGTTATGCCGGAGTGGCCGGCAGCTATGCGGAAGAGCGGCTGATTCCCGCCGACCGCCTGGTGAAGATCCCCGATGGGGTCAGCGACCGCGACGCCGCGGCCCTGATGCTCAAGGGCATGACGGTGGAGTATCTCTTCCACCGCACCTACCGGGTGGGCGCCGGCCAGACCATCCTGTTCCATGCGGCGGCGGGCGGCGTCGGCCTGATTGCCTGCCAATGGGCGAAGGCGCTCGGGGTGCGGCTGATCGGCACCGCCGGCGGGCCGGACAAGGTGGCCCGGGCGAAGGCCGCCGGCGCCGAACACGTGATCGACTACAACGCAGAGGACTTCGTCGCCAGACTGATGGAGCTGACCGACGGGCGCGGCGTGTCGGTGGTCTATGACTCGGTCGGCAAGGACACCTTCGAGCGATCCATCGGGTGCCTGGCGCCGCGCGGCATGCTGGTCAGTTTCGGCCAGTCGTCGGGGCCGGTGCCGCCGGTCAATCTGGCCGTCTTCGCGCCCAAGGCTGCCTATTACACGCGGCCGTCGCTGGCGGTCTACAACCGCGCCCGCAACGACCTGGAGGCCAGCGCGGCCAAGCTGTTCGAGATGGTGGCGTCGGGAGCGGTGAAGGCCGATATCGGCCAGACCTGGCCGCTGGCCGAGGTGCAGGCGGCGCATACGGCGCTGGAGGGCCGGCGGACCCAGGGGGCGACAATCCTGACAGTGGGTGATTAAAGAGCAACCCGGCGGCAGAGTCCTAGTTGCGTCCGCTGTCGCCGGTGCCGCCGGTGGCCGCGGCGGGTGGCAGGGATGACGCGGGATCGGCCTTGCCAGACTTGACGCCGGTCTTGGCTTCGGACGCGGCACCGGACGCGATGGGCGCGGCCGGGACCGTTGACGGGGCGTCGGCGGTCACGAAGTCGGTCAGGGATTCGCCTATGCCAAGGGCCGCTACCGCAGCGGCCACCTCCCCATCGAGCCGCGCGGCGGTGGCCGCGTTGATCGCCCGGCGGGCCCGGCGAACGGACGGCGTCAGCACCTGATCGGCCAGGCGGTCCACGCCGTCGAGCTGTTCCGGCGAGGGAGCGAACAGCGGTGCCTGGCGCAGGGCGGCGGTGGCCGTGCGGTTGAGCAGCAGAGCATAGCGCCACCAGTAATAGGCCTGGTCGGCATCGGCGGTGCCGCCGTGATGGCCTTCATTCACTTCGGCGTTCAGGATCACCGCCGTGAAACTGCCCCGGGCGGCGGCCTCGGCCAGCCAGAAGTGAGCGACGGGGCTGACCGGCGCACCAGCCACGGCGCGGCGACCGGACACGGCGAAAACCGGAGTCATGGAATCCGCCCAGGTATCGGCCAGCGCAATGACCGCATTCTCCTCGCCATAGCGGGCGAGCTCCAGCAACACGGCGCGGCGACAGCCGCGACTGCGCAACCGGCACTCCGCCGCGAACGAGTCGGCCGCCGCGGTATAGGCGGCGGCAAAGCGCGCCGCTGCCGCATCATCGACCGGCGGATCGAGAACCAGCCCCTGGGCCAGATTGTGCCGGGCGATAAGCGACGGCACCTGAGCCATGGCCTGCTGACGGGTCATGCCGGAGCGGAGTGTGGGGTCGCGCAGCAGAGCGAGCAGCGCGAAATCCGCCGGCAGCACCGCTTCGCCGCCGTCACTGCGCAGAATGGACGGCAACGACCCCACCGTGTGATTGAAGAAGCCGACCGCGTGCAGAAGCTCGTGCGCCGTGCATTCCGGCCACAGCGCCTCGGGAATATCGGCGCGGCCGACCACCAGCGGCGAGGCGACGCCGCGGATGCGCACGGTGACGCAGGAGAAACCCGGATCCAGCTCGCGCAACCGTCCGTCGCGACCGGAGAGGGACACCGGCAACAGGGTGACGCCCGACCGCTTGCCGCCGGCCGACCCGCCGGCCGCGCCGGCGACGGCGCCCGGAGCCGGCCGGTCGAGACCGAGGGTGTCGCGGGCCACCTCCAGCAGGGCGATGAAGCGGCCAAGCGCGGCGCGGTCGCCGGCGGCATCCACCGGCACGAAGGAGAGCGGCCCGTCGAGCCGCGCCAGCGGGCGTATCTCGTCATGCTCGTCTTCCTCGAAGAACGCCAGCCACTCGAACAGCGCCGCCAGATGGCGGGCCTCGGGCGTGACGGACGGAGTGGCGGCAGCGGACTGGGCGCGAGCCTCGATGGTTGCGGCAACCAAAAGAGCCAGGATCAGCAGGCTGGCAGCGGCGAAGCGCGTGACGTGGCGTACAGAGAGCATGGAACCGGCAACGGTTGTGGTCCGGTTCAGCCTGTCACAACCGCCGGTTCAGGGCCAAGCCAGTGATCCGCAAAGATGTGTGAAGACAGGATTTCAGAGGCTCTGACTTTCCCGCCACGCCAGCAGGGTCGCCACCGCCTCCACGGTCAGCAGGCCGGACCAGGCGGTGTGCGCCATGGCCCACAGGTCCGCATTGACCTCGGCCCATGACCAGCGCGGCCGCCACAGGCCTGCGGGGTCCTGCTCCGCCAGCAGATGGTCCAGGTTGCGGGCGATGAGGTCGGCCGGCACGGCGCCGGCAAGAGGGTGGTCAGAGGTGGTCAACACGTCCAGCGGGCGCAGGCCATAGCCGGACCATTTGGCCGGATCGGGTTCAATGGTTCGCGGCAGCAGGTGGTTCAGGCGCCCGGCGAGGCGAAGCCTGAGTGATTCCTCGGCGCCGTCGCCGCCGGGATGGGCCGTCACAGCCTGCAACAGCCGGGCGGCGCACAGCATCTCGTGCATTTCCATTTCGTCGCGCCGCGTTTCTATGGCCGCCGTGGCGCGGGCGGCGGCCTCGCCGGCACATCCCGCCGGCAGATCCTGCGGCCGGTGCGCCGCATGAGCCAGCAGGTGGGCCGCCACTTCAGCCGCCGGATTGATATGACCGCCGGCGAAACGGACCTGAAGTTCGCGGAGCGACGCCGCCTGCCACCACGGGGCGGAGCGATCCGCCGCCGGCAGGCGCGGGCGGATCCACCAGGCGCTGATGCGCCGGTCACAGGCCCCGGCCAGATAGCCGATGGCCGCGGTGCGCAGGGGATGCTCCGCCGGCACCCCCGCCAGATCGGCCAGGCGCAGGGCGACGGTGGTGTCGAGAACGCTGGACCACGGATCAAAGGCGTCCGGCTCCATGGCGTGGCCGAAACCGCCATCGGCATTGCGACAGGCCATGAGGCCGGCGATGACCGGGGCAAGCGGTGCGGCGGGATCAATCAGCCGGGCGAGGAGGGCGCGGGCCAGCGGCGTACCATGGCGGGCCAGCCCATCACGGGCGCGAACGACGGCCTTCGCCACGGCGGCGGGATCGGCAGCGGGGAGCAGCGGTTCGGCCATGGCGACAAGTCTGGACTGGCCGGCGCGCAATGACCAGCATGGCGCGCCATGGGCACAGGATATTTCGCCACTCCGCCGGCCGGCCCGGATGCGGTCGTAAAGGCCGCCACATGAGCGCCGACTGGCTGGCCGGCCTGACCGTTCTGCTGCCCGATGCGGTGCCGCCGCTGTGGGGACTGGTCTTCGTCATTGCCGCCTTCTTCACCTCGGCCCTGACGGCGGCGGCGGGGCTCGGCGGCGGCGTCAGCCTGATCGCCATCATGCTGATGGCGCCCCTGTCGCCGGCGGTGGTGATCCCGGTGCATGGGGTGGTGCAGCTCGGCTCCAATGCCGGGCGCACGCTGATCATGGGCCGCCACATCGCCTGGCCCATCCTGCTGCTGTTCGTCGCCGGGGCGGCGGTCGGCGCCGTCGTCGGGGCGCAGATGGTGGTCGCCCTGAACAAGGTGTGGCTGCAACTGGCGCTTGGCCTGTTCATCCTGTGGGCGGTGTGGACGCCGAAACTGAAGCCGCGGACCATGCCGCTGTGGGGCATGGCGCCGGCCGGCGCCGCCACCACTTTCGCCAGCATGTTCCTCGGCTCCACCGGACCGCTGGTGGCGGTGCTTCTCAACGCCGAGACGCTGGGCCGGTTCCGCACGGTGGCCACCTTCGCTGGCCAGATGACGGCGCAGCACGGCCTGAAGGTAGCCGCTTTCGGCCTGGTGGGCTTCGCCTATGGCGAGTGGCTGGCCCTGATGGCGGCCATGGTGGGCATGGGCTTCCTCGGCACCCTGGCCGGGCGCTGGCTGCTGGGCCGCATCCCCGAAGCATGGTTCCAGTGGGGCTTCAAGGCGGTCATCACCCTGCTGGCGGCGCGGCTCATTGGCCAGGCGCTGGTGTAGGGCGCACGGCGCACGGCTCAGCCATAAGGCCTGAGCCCCACCGCGTCCGGCACATCGTCCAGTGGCCATACCGGCCGGCGCACTTTTGTGAACGGCAACCGCGTCAAGTCACGGGTGCACAGGCTGCCGCTGTCCACCGTAGCGATCTGACGGGCGAGCGGCCCGAAGGCAGCGCGGAAATGGTGCGAGGATTTGACCACCAGAGTGGCACAGGCCGCCGGATCGAGACCGAGGCCCGTCACCATGGCGCGATCAAGCATCTGCAGCAGATTGGAATTGACGATGACGATGACGTCGGCGCCATTGTCGCGCCGCAGGCGCACAACCGCGGTCGGACCGAGCGTGCCGCGAGTGCCGGCATACATGGGGCCGTCATAGGTGAAGGCACCGTCATGCAGGCTCTCGACGGTGGCGTGAACGGATAGCGGCGGGCCATAAAGCGCCGGGTCAACCTTGCTGCCAAGGATGAGATCGAGGGCCGCGCCGACACCGGCGGCGTGGCAGGCGGCGGCGCATTCGCGATCGCAGATGCTGGCGACGAGCGCGTCGCTGCAGCCGGCGTCCAGCAGGGCGGCCAGCGCCCGCACATTGTCGCCATAGCTGCCGCCGCCGGGATTGTCGGTGGAATCGGCGACGAGCAGCGGTCCCCTGGCGCGGTCGTCCGCGGTTTCGCCGGCGCGGGCATGACGCGCCATTTCCTGTGGCGTCCACATAACCTCTGTCTTGTCCGCCCGGCTTTGCCAGATGAAGCGCCAGAGATCCCTGCCCAGCGCATCGGCGCGCGAAGCACCGCCATGGCGGCTGTCGTCCCAGGTGACGGTGACGCCTGGCCCGGCGTCGCCGATGTCGGCATAGGTGAAGCCGGCGGCGAGCGAGACGACAAGCAGGCGGTCGTCGGCCGCCACCGCATCGGCCGCCATTTCCAGCGCCGTGGTCATGGGCGGAGACTGGGTGCGGCCATGATTGAGACCGTCCAGCGCGGCGCCGCGATAGAGCCGGGTGTGCGGCCGGATCTCGCCGGCCATGGCGCGATGAACCAGGCGTGACGCCTCCTGCGCCACCTCGCGGGCGTCCACGTGGGGATACGTGCGATAGCACAGGACGATGTCGGCGTGGCGGGCCATGGCCTCGGTCAGGTTGGCATGCAGGTCAAGGGTGATGGCCACCGGTACGCCGGGACGCAAGCGCTGGCGCAGGCGGGCCAGAAGATCACCCTCCGCATCCTCCACGCCATCGCACACCATGGCGCCGTGCAGGCCCAGCACCACCCCGTCGATGGTGGAATCGGCCGCATCAAGAATACGCCCCGACAGATGTTCCCAGGCCGCCGCGGTGACCAGCCCCGACGGGGTGGCGGAGGCGGCAATCGTAGGAACCAGAGTCCAGCCGTGCTGCAGGGCGACGTCCTGAACGCCGGCCAGCTCGCTGGCGGTGCCGGCAAGCGCCGCCAGGCTTTCATCACTTTCCAGATACTGGCGGGCGCGAAAGGCGGCGAGCGGTGTGGCCACCCGGCTGAAGGTGTTGGTTTCGTGCTGCAGTTCACCGGTCAGAACACGGAAGGCCATGGCGACACCGCCGTCTTTTCAGGGTCCCGGAAAATGACGATGCTAGACCGGATTGCCCGTCCCGCCACCCCCGGAGGCCATCCCATGGCAAGCCCAGACAAGACACCCGACCTCACGCTCTATCATCACCCGCATTCACGCAGCCCCATAGTCCGCTGGATGCTGGAAGAGGTGGGCCAGCCCTATGCCATTAAACTGATGGATCTGGCGGCGGGCGATCAGCGGAAACCGGATTTTCTCAAGCTCAACACCATGGGCAAGATCCCGCTGCTGGTGGCCGACGGCGTGCCCATCGCCGAAGGGCCGGCGATCTGCCTGTGGCTGGCCGACCGCTTTCCGGCGAAGGGGCTGGCGCCGGCGCCGGATGCGCCAGACCGCGGGCCCTGTCTGCGCTGGCTGTTCTTTTCCGGCAGTGTGCTGGAGCCGGCCCTGATGGACGCCCACCACCAGCGCGAGTCGCCACCGGCTCAGGCCGGCTGGGGCGATCTGGAGCGCGTGCTGAACACCCTCGAGGAAGGGCTGGCGAAGCACGGCGAATGGCTGCTGCCGCGCTTTTCCGCCGCCGATGTGATGATCGGTTCGGGCCTGCGCTTCGCCATGATGTTCGGCATGCTGGAGAAGAGGAAGAGCTTCACCGATTATGTGGCGCGGCTGGAGGCGCGACCGGCGCTGCAGCGCACGCTGGCGAAAGACGCGGCACTGCTCGAAGCAAAACCGGCCTAGAGGTCGCCATCGGCCCGCAACATGCGCAACGCATCGGCGAAGGCGGCCACGGTGGCGGCCACGTCCTCCTGGCTGTGGGCCAGGGTGAAGAGGCCGCCGGGCCAGCCCGACGGATCGATGCCGCCCAGATAGAGCGCCAGCCGCAGCTTGCGCATGAGCTCCGGCGGTTTGGTCGCCAGCACGGCGCGGCTCAACGCCTCTGGCGCGAAGCCGTCAGGGTCGCTGACCGGGTGCTCCGGATTGAGAAAGATGTGGAAGGCGGAATAACGGCCATAGCAGGCCCATGGCGTCGCCGTGTCGCGGAACAGCCGGTTGAGGCCATGGCGCAGATCCGCCGCCAGCCGGTTGACGTGGTCGCAGGCGCCGGTGGTCGGGATCAGCTCCAGGGTGGTGGCGCCGGCGGCGGCGGCCAGCGGATTGCCGTTGAAGGTTCCCGGATGGTAGATGCGTTCAAACCCCTGCCGCGCCGCGGCGTCATAATCCAGTCGCTCCATGAGCTCGTGGCGGCCGCCGATGGCACCGCCAGGCAGACCACCGGCAACGATCTTGGCCCAGCAGGTGAGATCGGGAATGACACCTTCGGCCTCCTGCAGGCCACCGGGAGCGCAGCGGAAGCCGGTAATCACTTCATCGAAGATGAGCAGGCTGCCGGCTTTCTCCGTGGCGTCCCGCAGAAAATGCAGGAAGTCGCTCTGGATCGGCACCTGGCCGGTGGTGGAGCCGAGCGGCTCCAGAATGACCGCCGCCACACGGCCGGTGGCCAGCGCCTCGGCGACCGCCTGACGGTCGTTGGGATCCACCAGCAAGGCATTGGCGGTGGCCCCGGAGGTGACGCCCGGCGCCGGCGACAGATCGAAGTGCGAGCCATAGCCGGCCACCATTTCATCGTGCCAGCCGTGGAAGTGGCCGCGAAAGCGCAGCACCTTGTCACGGCCGGTGGCGGCGCGGGCGATGCGCACGGCCAGCAGGGTGGCTTCCGTGCCGGAGGCGACGAAGCGCACCCGCTCCGCCGCCGGCACCAGGGCCTGAATCGCCTGGCCCCAGCGAATCTCCCAGCGGTGATTGCCGTTCATGTGGGTGCCGTGGGCCAGGGCGTCGGCCACGGCGGTCTGCACCTCCGGCCGGTTGTGGCCCAGAATCAGCGCGCCATGGCCGGCGAAATAGTCGATGTAGCGACGGTCATCCGCATCCCATTTGTGAGCACCGGCGGCGCGTTCGATATAGGGGCCGTAGGGCTGGACATAGCGGGAGTCATGGACCACGCCGGAGGGGAAAAGGCGCCGCGCCTCGGCGGCCAGGGCGGCGGACTTCGGCGTCGCCGCCAGCCAGTCGCGGTCGATGGCCGAGTTGGTGGCGGCGACAGGCCCGTCGCTCATGGGTCGGCTCCGGTCTGGCCGGTGATCGGTTCATAGGCGGCGGGCTGCCGGTTGGTGGCGAAGTCGAAGAAGGTCTTGTAGCGGCGCGCCAGGGTCAGGTCGGCGTCGTGGGTAATCACCTCATCGCCCTGGCTGGTGGTCATGGCCACCACCTCGCCGGAGGGGGCGATGATGGTGGAGACGCCGAGCATGGGCACGTCGCCCTCGACGCCCGCCTTGGCGGCGGCGGCGATCCACAGGCCGTTCTCATAGGCCCCGGCCTGCATGGAGACCAGGTGGTGAAAGCCGCGCAAATGGTTCATCTCCGGATAGTCCGGCAGTTGCACCGGCGTATTGAAGCCGAGCCCGACCACCTCCGCCCCCTTGAGCCCCAGCACGCGCCATGTCTCTGACCAGCGGCGGTCATTGCAGATGGCCAGGCCGATGCGGGTGCCAAGCAGCGGCCAGACGGGAAAGCCCTTGTCGCCAAAACGGAAGTAGCGCTTCTCCATGTGCTGCACCGGCAGGCCCGCCACCGGCTCGATGGTGCCCGGCACGTGCACCTTGCGGTAGGTGCCGGTGACCCGCGCCTGATCATCCACCAGAGCCATGGTGTTGTAGTGGCGCGGATCGTCGCCGGGCTGACTGTGATCGGCCCGTTCGCCATAGCCCAGCGCAAAGGCGGTGCCCAGCGCGCGCGCCCGCTCGAACAAGGGCTGCACATCCGGGTTCGGCATATCGCTCTCGAAACAGGCGTCCAGCTCCGCCGGATCATTGATCACCCAGCGGGGAAAGAAGGTGGTGAGCGCGATTTCCGGAAAGACGCAGAAGCGCGCGCCGCGCGCCGCCGCCGTTTCCAGCAGGCTGACCAGGCGGGCGACGGTGTCGCGCTTGGGCGTGCCGCGCTCGACCGGTCCCATCTGGCAGACGGCAATGACGAGACGGTCGGCGGCGGCCATGGAGCGACTCCCACAGGCAGGACGAGGGATGGGACAGGAGCGGACGAGAGGGAAACAGGCGAGGACTTTCGCACGGGGCTGTCGTTGCGCCAAGACGGTCGCCTCTGCGACAATCGGCCCATGGCGAAAAAAGTCATGCGCGGCGAGCCTGAACTGGCGGCGGCCGATCCCGAAGGCATCATGCGGGCGGCGCTGGCCGGCGCCATGCCGGCGACGCGGGAAAGCCGCGACCTGCTGATGCCGTGGGCCATCAGCCTGGGTGACGGAGCCAGCCCGGCGGCGGCGGCGAAAATCCTTCTGGCGGCGGACGCGACAGCGAAGATCGTCGCCGACCCCGACCTGCCGGGCGACGAGGCGTGGCGCGCGGCGGTGCGCGACCTGCTGCGCGAGGTGGCGCGGCATGACCAGGCGCAACTGGCGCCGGGTCAACGGCGCGGCGGCCGGCGGCGGCGGGCCGAACGGGGCAACTAGAACCATGACGACGCCAGACCCGGCGGCGGGACAGGGCTTCACCCTGTTCGGCGACCGGCGGTCCGGCAATTGCCTGAAGGTCAGCGCAGTCGCCGACCATCTGGGTCTGGCCTATCGCTGGCACGAGGTGGACATTCTCGCCGGCGAAAGCCGCACGGCGGCCTTTCTGGCGCTCAACCCCATGGGGCAGGTGCCGGCGGTGCGTTTCGCCGACGGCCGTACGCTGGCCCAGTCCAACGCCATCATCCGCCACCTGGCGCGGGGCAGCGACCTGCTGCCGGACGACCCCTATGCGCAGGCGCAAGTGGACGAATGGCTGTTCTGGGAACAGTACAGCCACGAGCCCTACATCGCCGTGTGCCGCTTTCACATGCTCTATCAGGGCCGTCCGGCCGATGCCCGCGAGCCGTGGCGGGTGGAGCGCGGCGAGGCGGCGCTGGACCTGATGGAACGGCGGCTGGCGGAGCGGCCATGGCTGGTCGGCGACGGCGCGACAGTGGCGGACGCGGCGCTGCTGGCCTATACGCGGCTGGCCCATGAGGGCGGCTTCGATCTGGCCGGGCGGCCGGCGGTCCGGGCGTGGATCGACCGGGCGCAGGCGGCGCTGGGCCTGACTGCGGTGGCCTAGATCAGGCGGGCCAGCGAGTCCACCACCGCCAGGCCGGCGCGCGGCGGCGTCCGGTCCTGGTGGTGCCAGACCAGCGACACCGCGTTGAGGACCAGACCCCACATGGCTAGGCGCTGGCGGTCATAGCCGGTGGTCTCGGCCAGGATGGCGAGGCGGCGGGCCAGCGCCGCCGGCCCGAACAGATGAGCCGCTGCAGGGCCGTCCGGGTTTTGCAGCAGGGCGGCGCCATCGGCCGCGCCCTCGCCGGTGACACCCCAGGGATCAATGGCGATCCACCGCCCGCCGTCGCCATCGTCGTGGCGCAACACATTCTCATGGTGCAGATCGCCATGCAGAAGCAGCGGCGGCGACGGCGGCGACGCCAGCAGGTCATGGCAAAGCGATCGCGCCCGGTCCAGCAGGCCGGACCACGGGGCAAGCGCCGGCGCGGCGGCCGGGCGATGGAGGGTGGCGGTGACATCGGCCAGGGTCTGAAACGGCGGGGCGCCGGCACCAGCCGGTGGCGGCACGTGCAGTGCTGCCATCAGGCGGCCGAGAATTTCCGTGGCCCGGTCGTCATTGCCAGCGCGCGACAGCGTGTCGAGGCGCTCGCCGGGAACCAGCCGCTGCAGCACCTGGGCCGGACCGGCGTCTGTCTCCACCATACCCACCAGCCGCACCATGGCCGGACCGGCGAAGGCGGCCAGCGCCGGCGGACCGAATCGCGCCTCGTCGCTGCCGCGACGGGGCAGTTTCAGCAGCAGCTTGCCGCCCGACGGGCCCCGGCCAGTGCGCCGCACCGGCCGCAGCCGGCTATTGAGACTGGTGAAAGCCGGTCCATCGGCCACCAGATCGAGGGCCGCAAGCGCCGAGTCGGAGAGGGGGTCGAGGGGGTCGGAGAGGGACGCCATCAGCCATGCTACCCCATGCCGCAGCGCCACACAGCGACGCGGCGCTAGAGTGCGGTCATGCCCGATGACGCCACGGCCGACAGCACTGCCGCGACCTTTCTAGCCTGCCTCCGCGAGGCGGCGGCCTTCGCCGACCCCTTCGACCACTGGCTGCTGCGCGAGGCGGTCAGCCGGCAAACTGCGGCGGCCATCTGTGCCCTGCCCTTCGCGCCGCCGGACGATCCGCGGCACGTGGGCCGGCGCGAGGACGACAACGAACGGCGTGTGTTCTTCAGCCCGGCCAATCAGGCGCGGTTCGCCGTGTGCGCCGGACTGGCGGCGGCGTTCGACAGTGCGCCGGTGCGTGACAGGCTGTCGGCGATGACCGGCGCGCGCCTGGACGGCGCCCGTCTGCGTATTGAATACTGCATGGACCGGCCGGGCTTCTGGCTGGAGCCACATACCGACATCGCCGTCAAACGCTTCACCATGGTGATCTATCTGGCGGATGATCCGGCCCTGGCGGACGCCGGCACCGATATTCTTGAAGGCCCGCCGGACCACGTCCATGTGCGCACCGCCCCCTATGGCCGGGGCCGGGGCGTCATCTTCGTGCCGGCAGCGAACACCTGGCACGGCGTCGGCCACACGCCCATAAGGGGCGAGCGCCGCTCGCTGATCGTCAATTATGTAAGCCCCGACTGGCGGGCGACCCACGAACTCTGCTGAGCTATTGGTTCATCGACTGGAAGAAATCGGCGTTGGACTTTGACGTGCGCAGCTTGTCCAGCAGGAACTCCATGGCGTCGCTGGTTCCCATGGGCGAGAGGATGCGCCGCAGGATGAATATCTTCGACAGCTCATCGCGGGGCATCAGCAGCTCTTCCTTGCGGGTGCCGGACTTCTGAATATCCACCGACGGGAAGACACGCCGGTCCGACAGCTTGCGGTCGAGAACGATTTCCGAGTTGCCGGTGCCTTTGAACTCTTCAAAGATCACTTCATCCATGCGGCTGCCGGTGTCGATCAGCGCGGTGGCGATGATGGTCAGTGAACCGCCTTCCTCGATATTGCGCGCCGCACCGAAGAAGCGCTTTGGCTTCTGCAGGGCGTTGGCGTCAACGCCGCCGGTCAGCACCTTGCCAGAGCTTGGCACCACGGTGTTGTAGGCGCGGCCGAGACGGGTGATGGAGTCCAGCAGGATGACCACATCGCGCTTGTGCTCCACCAGCCGCTTGGCCTTCTCCAGCACCATCTCCGTCACCTGCACGTGGCGTGTCGCCGGCTCATCGAAGGTGGAGGAAATAACCTCGCCCTTGACCGAGCGGGCCATGTCGGTGACTTCCTCCGGCCGTTCATCGATCAGCAGGACGATGAGATAGACTTCCGGATGATTGGCGGTGATGGAGTGGGCAATAGCCTGCATCATCACGGTTTTGCCGGTACGCGGCGGGGCGACGATGATCGCCCGCTGGCCCTTGCCGAGTGGCGCCACCAGGTCAATCACCCGCGCCGTCATGTCCTTGGTCTTTGACGGCTTGTCGCTCTCGCTCGGCTCTACTTCCAGATTGATGCGCTCGTCGGGATAAAGCGGCGTCAGGTTGTCGAAGTTGATGCGGTGGCGCACCTCTTCCGGCTCCTGGAAGTTGATGCGATTGACCTTCATCAGGGCGAAATAGCGCTCGCCGTCGCGCGGCGCGCGAATCTGCCCCTCCACCGTATCACCGGTGCGCAGGCCGAAGCGGCGAAGCTGGGTTGTGTTGACGTAAATGTCGTCGGGCCCCGGCAGATAATTGGACTCCGGCGAACGAAGGAAGCCAAAGCCGTCCTGTAGCACCTCGATGACCCCGGCGCCGAAGATCGGCACGTCATTACGGGCCAGTTGTTTGAGGATCGAGAACATCATGTCCTGGCGGCGCAGGGCCGAGGCGTTCTCGATTTCAAGTTCCTCGGCGAAGGACAAGAGGTCGGCCGGAGACTTGAGCTTCAGTTCTGTAAGATCCATGGAGGGGTCAGCAATTCTGTAGTGGAAAGGGTGGTGGGGCGAAAAGGGCGTCAGGCGCAACAGCGGACGGTCGGCCCGATAGGACTCCCGTCAGGACACCACTCAAACCGGCATACCCGTGATCGCAAGACGTCAGATGCGCGGACGCAGGGAAGCAGAGAGGTCAGAGCGGGAACGCGGGAAGAGGAGGGAAGCGGCCTCGGACGAAGCGCTGAACGAAAGGCGCGGAATAGAGAGCGTCGCGCCGGTTGCCCCTCTCTTAAGCCGCCGGCCGGTCCCTGTCAAAGGCAAAAAGCACGGAATTCGCGGGACATCCGGGGAATCCACCCGCGGCCACCGCCTGATCCCGGCCACACAGGGCCGCCGGCAGCAGCGGCCGGCGGAATCGTTATCGGGCCCTAGAACGGCTTGACCACCGCCATGATGACGATGACCACCATGAGCAGCGCCGGCGCCTCGTTCCACCAGCGATAGAAGCGCGCCGGCCGCCGGTTACGGCCATCGCGAAGGGCCTGGAACCACGCCGCATAGACATGATGCAGGACGGTGAGAGCGACCACCGCCAGCGCCTTCACATGAAACCATGGCTGGGTCCAGGCCTGGATATTGATCATCATCCACAGGCCGAAGACCCAGGCGGCGATCATGGCCGGGTTCATGATGGCGCGCAGCAGGCGACGCTCCATCACCGTGAAGGTTGCCGCCTGGACGGAGCCCGGCTCCGCCGCCGCATGATAGACGAACAGGCGCGGCAGATAGAGCAGCCCGGCCATCCAGGCGATGACGCTGATGATGTGCAGGGCGCGCAACCAGTCATGATCCATGGGTCTGTTCCTCAGGTCGGCCGGACAGCGCCGGCGCCGCCGGCCGGGGCTGTGCCGGAAGGCGGGGCGGCAGGTAGGGCAGCAGACGGCAGGACGGAAGCCTGGCAGGGGCAGCGGCCAAAGCCGGCCGGGCACAGACGCCCGCCCGCCTGATTGACCGGCTGCGTCGTGTGGCGGGCCAGGGCCTGGCGCACCACGCCGGCGAGCCCGGCGATGAACGTCGGGTGGGTGGCCACCACCGGCACCCGCACATAGGCCGGCACGGCGGCGGCCTCGGCCGTCGCGCGATACTCGATGTCCAGCTCCACCAGGGTCTCGGAATGGTCAGAGACGAAGGCGACAGGGACCACCACCAGGGCCCGGCCGTCAGCGCCGGCGCGGGCGATTTCCGCCTCGGTATCAGGACCGATCCAGGCCAGCGGCCCGACCCGGCTCTGATAGCACACCTGCCAGTCGCGGCCACGCTCCAGTGGCCGGGCCAGCGACCGCGCCGGCTGCGCCTGGCCAAGGCCGGCGACAATCGCGGCGGCGGTCTGTTCCACCTGCCAGGCATAGGGATCGCCGCCGGCCACGATCTTTTCCGGCAGGCCGTGGGCGGAGAAGAGGATACGCGGTTCAGCGCCCGGCGCCTGACGAGCGGCTTCGGTCAGGCCCGCGGCCAACAGGTCCGCGAGGGCGGCAATCCAGCCGCCATCCAGCGGCCAGCAGCAGACCCGGCGGGTTGGCGCCTGCAGGCCGGCCCGCCGGGCGGCACGGTCCCAGTCGGAGAAGGAAGAGCCGGTGGTGGTGGTGGAGAATTGCGGATAGAGCGGCACCAGCAGTATCCGGTCTGGCTGCCAGCGGGCGACCTCCTGCGCCACCGCATCAGATTGCGGTGCCCAGTACCGCATGCAGACAAAGACGCGACAGGTCGGCGGGTCGCTCAGGGTGGGGCCTGTTGGGGCGCCTGGCGTGGCACTTGTCGGGACGCCTGGCGCGGTGGGGGGCGCGGTGGAGAGATGGGACGTTTCCGGCGGCGTTGAATGCAGCGCATCCTGCAACGCGCTGGCCTGGGCCCGGGTATTGGCCAGCAGTGGCGAGCCGCCGCCCAGATGATCATAGATGGCGCGGGCCACCGGCGCGCGACGGCGGCTGATCAACTGCGCCAGCAGCCAGCGAACCGGTCCCGGCGCGCCGATGATCGCCGGATCATTGAACAGGTTGAAGAGGAACGGCTGCACCGCCCGCGGCCCATCGGGGCCACCCAGATTGAACAGGACGATGGCTGTGCGCTCCGCCTGGCCATCCGCTGACGGGCCGGCCTTCGTCATGGGGCCGGTCCGAAACCGCTCACCGCATGAACCCGGTCGACCACCTGCGCCACATGCTCCGGCGGTGTCTGCGGCACGACTCCATGGCCAAGGTTGAAGACGAACGGACCTCCGGCCAGGGCGCCGGTGATGTGATCCACCGCCCGGTCCAGCCCGTCGCCACCGGCGACCAGACGCATGGGGTCCAGATTGCCCTGCACCGTCACCTGCGGTTGCAGAGTGTCCGCCGCCCAGTGGACCGCCAGCCCCTGGTCAATGGAGATGCCGGAGACGCCGGTATCGTTTGCATAGGTCTGGTAGCCGATACCGGCCCCCCGCGGAAAGCCAATGATCGGCACGTCCGGTACGGCGGCATGCACCCGCGCCACCAGCCGGCGGGTCGGCGCGATACACCAGGCGGCGAAGTCCATGGCCGGGATGGCGCCGGCCCAGCTATCGAATATCTGCAGCACCTGGGCGCCGGCCCGCACCTGTCCGATCAGATGATCGGCGATGGCGTCGGCCAACCGGTCCAGCAGTCGGGCAAAGGCCACAGGGTGGCGCAGGGCGAAGAGACGGGCCACGGCCCAGTCGCGACTGCCACTACCTTCGATCATGTAAGCCGCCAGAGTCCATGGCGCACCGGCAAAGCCGATGAGCGCGACCGGCGGCTTGAGCTCCGCCCGCACACGAGCGATAGCCTCATAGACCGGCGCCAGATCATCCGCCAGGCGCGAAGACTCCAGCCGGTCCACATCAGCCGGATCGGACAAGGGCGCAAGCTTTGGCCCTTCACCTTCCACAAACCAAACCTTGCGGCCCAGCGCCTGGGGCACCACCAGAATGTCGGAGAAAATGATCGCCGCATCCAGATCAAAACGATGCAGCGGCTGCAGCGTGGCCTGTGCCGCCAGCGCCGGCGAATAGCAGAAATCCAGAAAGCCGGAGGCCTGCTGACGGGTCTGGCGATATTCCGGAAGATAGCGTCCGGCCTGCCGCATGAGCCACACCGGCAGGCGCGACGGCCGGCGACGGGCCAGAGCATCGAGCAGGGGATAGGGGCCGGGTGGGGTCATGAAACTGTGTGCTGTCTGTAGCAGAAAAGGCGATGCCGGAATGTGGTCGGTCGCTGTCTTACCATACAGGCAGACCATTGTGCATGAGCCGGCAAACCCGGAAGGTGGGCGGGCGATAGCGTGTTTGTCGTTTGACCACGAAGCGGCGTTGGCCCGGAACTATGCGATCCCCCTCCTTACTAGACTCTTATATATAGAGTTAGGTTGAAGATGTTGTTGGACGCTGGAACAACGGGGATCAAACGCTGCCCGGTCGATTGTCCCGATGCCAGGCGGGTTAGCTGCTGTCTGGAGAAAGCCGGGAACGAGCCGAGGATAAGGGTGGTCACGAGGCCACGCCATAAACGGGAGTCCCGGGCATAACCTGATCCCATGCCGGAGTCGCACAGGGGCCGCGCGGGATAGTCCACAGGCTGAATACCGGCGGTGCAGCGATGACGGAGTGGGGATGTAATTTCAGGGCTATGGTGAAAAGCGCGACTTATCCCGGCTCTCACGATCCTATTCACAGGCCGGACCCTACGGTGTTCCGGACAAGGCGACAGGCGGGACAATGAGTGATCAGGACGGGACAGCCGACTTAAGAGTGAGCCCGGATAAACCGGTCCACTTTCATCTGGTGTCGGATGCCACGGGCGAGACCATTTCCAGTCTCGGCAAGGCGGTTATCTCGCAGTTCGATATCAAGGCCCAGGAACATCTGTGGCCTCTGGTGCGCAATCGGACCATGGCCGACCGGGTGCTGGCCGGGGTGCGCCGCAACCGTGGCCTGGTCCTCTATACGATTGTCGAACCGGAACTGGATGCTTATCTGCGCGCCGGATGCGCTGACCTGAAGGTGCCGGTGCTGCCGGTTCTGGAACCTCTACTGGGAGCGCTGAGCCACTATCTGGGTTTGCCGCGCAAGCCCGCGCCCGGTCGCCAGCACGCCATGGACGCGGAGTATCACCGACGCATCGAGGCGGTCCATTTCACCATGGCCCATGATGACGGACAGGGACTGGACAGTATTGCCAGCGCCGATGTGATCCTGGTGGGCGTATCGCGCACATCCAAGACGCCGACCTGCATCTATCTGGCCAATCGCGGGATCAAGTCAGCCAATGTGCCACTGGTGGAGGGGATCGCTGCGCCGCCGGGCCTGCCGGATGGCGGGTCGCCGGGGCCGCTGGTGGTTGGCCTGACCACCGAACCCGGTCGGCTGGTGCAGGTGCGTCGCGCCCGTCTTGCGACCATGGGGCAGACCACGGAAACGGACTATGTGGATGCGGACGCGGTGCGAAAGGAACTGGCGGCAGCCAGGCGCTATTTCCAAAGTCGCGGTTGGCCGGTGATGGATGTGACCCGCTGGTCCATCGAGGAAACGGCGGCGGCGGTGCTGGGGCTGCTGAACGAAAGACGGGACGCCGCGGGGCATTCATGACTCACGCGCCACGCCTGATCCTGGCGTCGACCAGCGCCACCCGTCAGCAGATGCTGCGCCAGGCCGGCGTGCCCTTCACCACGGATACGCCGCGCGTGGACGAGGCCATGCTGCGTGACAGTCTGCAGGCGGAAGGGGCGAGCCTGGAGGATGCGGTGGCCGCGCTGGCCGAGGCGAAGGCGATGAGCGTGGCACGGCGTCTGGATCACGGGCAGGCACTGGTCCTGGGCGCCGATTCCATTGCCGCCGTGACCATGACGGCCGCCGCGGACGGGTCCGCGGGGGATATGTGGCTGGAGAAGGCCAGCGACCGGGCGATGGCGCGGCAGGTCCTCGATCGGCTTAATGGCAGAACCCACCGCCTGGCCAGCGGTGCGGTGGTGGTGCGTGGCGACACCGCCATCTGGCGTCATGTGGCGGTGACCCGTCTGACCATGCGGCAGTGCTCGGCCACGTTCCTGGAGGCCTATCTCGACCGGTTGGGGGAGGCCGCCTTTGACACGGTCGGCTGCTATCATCTGGAGCGGCAGGGGGCGCAGCTCTTTTCACGGGTGGACGGCGATCTGTTTACGGTTCTGGGCCTGCCCTTGCTGCCGGTACTGGGCTTTCTGCGCGAGCACGGCGTAATCGACACATGAGTGGTGAACCATGAGCGGTGAGGGCGGACAAAAGCGGGCGGCGGTCATCGGCTGGCCGATAGACCATTCCCTGTCGCCGGTGATTCACCACTGGTGGCTGGCGGCGGAGGGGCTGACCGGCACCTACGAGCGGATCGCCGTGCCGCCGGCTGACCTGGCCGCTTTTCTGGATCGTTTGCGCGGCGAACCCGGATGGGCCGGGGTCAATGTGACGATTCCCCACAAGGAAACAGTAGCGCGGCTGGTTGACGAGGTGTCGGACGGCGCGCGCGCCACCGGCTCGGTCAATACGGTGGTGGTGCAGGACGGCCGGCTGACAGGCCATTCCACCGATGGGCCGGGGTTCATGGCGGGTCTGGACGAACAGGCGCCAGGCTACTCGCCGGATGCGGGTGGCGTGTGCCTGGTGGGCGCCGGTGGCGCAGCCCGTGCCGTGGCGGCGGCGGTGCTGATCGGCGGCGCCAGCCAGTTGATGATCGTCAATCGCACCCACCAGCGGGCGCTGGCCCTGCGCGATGCGCTGCTGGCCTGGCTGCCGGAACGCCAGCGCCAGGAGCCGGGCGGCGATGACCGTATTCTGGTGTCGCGCTGGGAAGATCGCGGCCGGGCCCTGACCGAAGCCCGGTTGCTGGTGAACGCCACCAGCCTCGGCATGACCGGACAGCCGGCCCTGCACCTGCCGCTTGGCCGGTTGCCGCCGGAGGCGGTGGTTTGTGATCTGGTCTACCGGCCGCTGGACACGGAGCTGTTGCGTCAGGCGCGGGCCCGCGGCAACCGGACGGTGGACGGGCTGGGCATGTTGTTGCACCAGGCGGCGCCGGCCTTCGAAATGTTCTTTGGCCGGCCGGTCAGGGTGACGACGGCGCTGCGCGACCACGTGCTGGCGGCGGCCGCTGTCGCCGCCGGCGAGAGCTGAGCCGGCGCGGTGATCCGCCTCGGCCTGACCGGCTCCATGGCCATGGGCAAGAGCAGCGTGGCGGCCATGCTGCGGCGGGCCGGCGTGCCGGTCTTCGAGGCGGACCAGGCGGTGCACCGTCTGCTGGCGGCAGGCGGCGACGCGGTGGCGGCGGTGGCGGCGGCGTTTCCCGGCTGTGCGGCATCGAGCGGCGCGGCAGCCGGCGGCATAGACCGGCGGGCGCTGGGCCAGCGGGTCTTTGGCGACGGTCCGGCCCTGGATCGGCTGGAAGCCATTTTGCATCCGCTGGTGCGCCGTATGCGCGATGATTTCATCGCCCGGCAGAAAGCGTCCGGCGCGGACCTTGTGGCCCTGGACATACCGCTGCTGCTGGAAACCGGCGGCGCGGAACAGGTGGATCTGGTGGTGGTGGTCAGTGCCGATGCAGCGACCCAGCGGCAGCGGGCGCTGGCCCGGCCGGGCATGACGGAGGAGCGGCTGGCCTTTGTCCTGGCACGTCAGATGGACGATGCGGAGAAACGCCGGCGGGCCGATGTGGTGATCGATAATTCAGGCACACCGGAAGCCACCGAAGATCAGGTGCGGGCCCTGCTCCACGCGCTGGCGGCGGCGGGCCATGACGTGGCAGTGTTCAGACGCAATCACAGGCCGGACCAGAGCCGGGACCGGCGTCGGGATGGGGCGGAATACAGTGATAGGTGAGACCGGCCATGCGTGAAATCGTTCTGGACACGGAAACCACCGGGTTGCGCGCCGATGGCGGTGACCGGCTGGTGGAAATTGCCTGCCTGGAACTGGTCAATCATCTGCCGACCGGCGAGCACTGGCAGGCCTATATCAATCCAGAACGGGACATGCCGCCGGAGGCCGAACGCATTCACGGCCTGTCCGCCGCCTTCCTGTCGGACAAGCCACGCTTTGCCGAGGTGGCCGGACCCTTTCTCGACTTTATCGGCGACTCGCCGCTGGTCATCCACAATGCGGGATTCGACCTGGCGTTCCTCAACATGGAGATGGGGCTGTGCAACCTGGAGCCGCTGCCGCCGCACCGCGCGGTGGACACGGTGCAGTTGGCGCGCCGGCTCTATCCGGGCTCGCCGGCCAGTCTGGATGCGCTGTGCCGGCGTTTTGCCATCGACACCACCGAGCGCAGCCTGCACGGCGGGCTGGTGGATGCGCGGCTGCTGGCGGAGGTCTATCTGGAATTGATCGGCGGTCGCCAGCCGGGGTTGGGGCTGGCCGCCAAGGCCGGCAAGCGGGTGACGCCGGTGGCGGAGCGGCCGGTGCGACCGGCCAGGCCGCACCAGCCGACGGCGGCGGAAGAGGCGGCCCACGCCGTATTCGTGGCGCGGCTGGAGAATAGTCTGTGGGAGAAGGGCTGAGCGCCTAGCCGCCGGCCGGCGTCGGCGGCACACCGCCGTCATCGGAATCGCCCGCCGCCGCTGCCGGGGGCGATGCTGTCTGGCGCGTCTTGTGGGCGCGATACATGGCGACAAAATCCACCGGCTGCATCATCAGCGGTGGAAAGCCGCCGTCGCGGCTGGTGGTGGCGATGATCTCGCGGGCGAAGGGAAAGAGCATGCGCGGCGCCTCCACCAGCAGCAGGGGCTCCATCTGGTTGGCCGGGATGTTTTCCGCCGTAATCAGGGCGGCATAGTCCAGCTCCACCATGAAGGTGGTTTCTTCGCCACGCTTGGCGGCGGCATGGATCACCAGCACCACTTCGTAGCGGTTGCTGCCCAGAGTCTTCGCCTGCACATCCACGTTCAGCTTGACGTCCGGATTGCCATCGGTGCGGATCAGGGATTGCGGCGCATTGGGATTTTCAAAGGAGAGATCCCGCACATACTGAGCGTTGATGAGGAATTGCGGCCGGGGCTGGCCTTCCGTTGGCGCACCCGCCGGCGGGGCACTGGCAGGCGCGGCGCCTTCATCGTTCGACATCGCTCGATTCCCCCGTGTGGCGTGGTTGTTGTGTGGGTGGCCGGTCGGGCCATGGTGCGACGGGACTTGGCTAGCACGGAACCGGGTTCGCACGGAACCGTGCCGACCCGGCCTTGCTCCCGGTCTTGCTCCCGGTTTTGCTCTATGGCTTGCCCGGGCGATCATCCGGTGGCGGCCGGTCTTCTTCCACCCGCCAGTCGCCTTCGATGATTTCAGCCTGGCGCGGCCGGCTTTGGCGCGGCCGGTCCTGACGCGGCCGGCTCTGGCGCACCACCAGGCGACCCAGCAGCAGGCGGACCAGGCCGGCCCTGAGGGGCGGCACCAGAAGCATGAAGCCCAGGGCGTCGCTGGCGAAACCGGGAAACATGAGGAACAGGCCGGCGACCACCAGGGCCGCTCCTTCCAGGGCCTCCATCACCGGCGGCTGGCCGCTGGCATAGCGCTGACGGGCGGCCATCAGCAAGCCCACCCCCTGCCGGCGCACAAGGGCCAGACCCAGCGCCGCGGTGGCGATGCAGGCGAGCACGGTCCAGGTGGCGCCGATGACGCCGCCGACGGCGATCAGCAGCCACAATTCGCCCAGCGGAATGGCGAGAATGATGAGGAGGATAAGCAGGGGCATGACGGGGCGCGGGGCGTGGCCGGGGTGCGGAGCGGGGAGCGGAAAGCGGGCGAGACGGGGCGGGACGGTCGGTTGCGACGATGGGTCAGGGTGCAGGCTAAGGCAGACGTGACAAGGATTCCTCGCCCCAGACCCGATGGCACCCTAGAGTGGCGGCGCGGGAGGCGCTAGGGTAAGGGCGTTCCGCGACGGGCGGAGCAGCCGGACGGCGGGCGGGGCCGCCCGGCCCATCAGGCAGATGCCGGGACATCCCATGGACGTGCCCTTTCTCGATATTGTGGTGTTCGGCGCTATCGCCGCTTTTCTGGTGTTGCGCCTGCGCAGTGTGCTGGGCCGGCGCACCGGCCACGAGCGGCCGCCCACACAGGGCCTGCCGGCGGCGCGTCCTGGCGTGAGCCGGCGAACGGCGGAAGAACCGGCCCGGGCCAATGGCAGCGAACGGCCACCGGCCGCGGCCCCGGCGAACGGCAGCACCGCCATGGCGCCGGCCGCGGAGAGCGGGCTTGCCCGCATCAGCCTGGCCGACCGCTCTTTTACGCCGGATTCGTTCCTGGCCGGTGCCAGTGCGGCATTTACCGCCATCGTCACCGCCTTCGCCGCCGGTGATCGCGATACCTTGCGGGACCTGCTGTCGGAATCGGTCGCGCGGGACTTCGAGGCGGCCATCGACGCCCGTGAAAAAAATAACGCAACCCAGCAGACCGAGATCGTCGCCATTGACCGGGCAGAAATCGCCGAGGCCGGCATGGACGGTACGCTCGCCCGGGTCGTCGTGGCCTTTACCTCCCGCCAGAAGAACGCGACGCTGGACTCCGAGGGCCGCATCATCGCCGGCGATCCCAACGAGGTGGTGGAGGTGGCTGACGAATGGACCTTCGCCCGCGACACCCGCTCGAGCGATCCCAACTGGGCCCTGGTCGCCACCCGCAGCCCGGCCTGAGCCGGCGGTGCCCGGTGCGGGAGTGTGCGCGGGGTCCCGCATCTGCATGCCCGCCTTTCTGCGGTTGCAAACGATCATCGCCGGGGCCGCGGCCGGCCTGCTGGCCGGCCTGTTGGTGGGTTGCGCCGTGCTGACGCCCGACAGTGACCGACTGGTGCTGCGCGCCGCCACAGTGGCGGGGCTGCCCGGCTGGAGCGACGATGACATCGCCGCCGCGGCGCCGGCCCTGGCCGCCAGTTGCGGGCGCCTGATGACGCTGGCCGCCAACTCGGTCGTCGGCGACGGGGCGGCGGCCCGCCCGGCGACAGCGTGGCAGCGCGCCTGTCGCACCTTGCCGGAGGGCGTAGCAGGCGATGGGGCGGCATTGCGCCGGTGGCTGACGGCGCACTTCGATCTCTACGAGGCGAGCACCGGCGGCGGCGCGGCAGACGGCCTGTTCACCGGCTATTTCGAACCGGAGTTGCGCGGCGCGCGGACAAGGGGCGGGGCTTATCAGTGGCCGCTCTATGGCCGGCCGCCGGAACTGGTGAGCGTTGATCTGGGGCTGTTCCGGCCGGCGCTCAAGGGCGAGCGCATCGCCGGCCGGGTCGAGGGCGGCCGCCTGGTGCCCTTCGCCAGCCGGGCCGAGGTGCGGCGCGGCGCGCTGGCCGGTCGCGGGCTGGAGATCGTCTGGGTGGACGACCCGGTGGACGCCTTCATGCTGGAGGTGCAGGGCTCGGGCCGGGTGGTGCTGCCGGATGGCGCGATTCTGCGTCTTGGCTATGACGGCCAGAACGGCCATGCCTATGTGGCCATCGGCGCGGTGCTGGTGCGGCGCGGCGACCTGCGCCGCGAGGACGTGACCCTGCCGGCAATTCGCGCCTGGCTGGCGGAGCACCCCGACCAGGCGCTGGCCCTGCTGGACGAGAACCCGTCGGTGGTGTTTTTCGCCGAGCGCGGAGAGGGGGGACCGCTGGGCAGCCAGGGGGTGGCGCTGACCGCCGGCCGCAGCCTGGCGGTGGATCGCCGTTTCGTGCCGCTGGGCACGCCCCTGTGGCTGGCGGCCGAGCATCCCCTGGCGGGCGAGGGCGCGGCGGAGATCCGCCGCCTGGTGGTGGCGCAGGATACCGGCGGCGCGATCAAGGGGCCGGTGCGCGGCGACCTGTTCTGGGGGGCGGGAGAGGCCGCCGAACGGGCGGCCGGTCTGATGAAATCGCCGGGCCGGTACTGGTTGTTCCTGCCGAAGGGGGACTAGGCCGGCGCCGCCGGTCAGGCCGGATCCGGACCGCGTGCCGCGCCGTCGCGCCGGTCCGCCGCCAGCACCATGAGTGCCGCCGCCAGGGCCATGAGAGTGCAGAAGAGCATGGCGCCGACCACCTCATAGACGCCGTACTCAACGGTCAGAACAGCGCCCATGGCCGAGGCAACCGATCATTTCTTACCGGCGCACCCTGTCAGAGCGGTCGGTGGCGGGTGTCCTTGCCCCAGGTGAGGAACAGCAAGCGGCCGGGCCGGCGCACTTCGAAGCGGTGCCAGGTGCCGCGCGGCATGACCAGACCCTGTGGCACGGGCGCGTCGGCCGGACCGGTGTCCATCTCTACGCTGTGCTCGCCCGCGCCATCGTCCATCACCACTATCAGGTGACCGGACAGCAGGCAGAATATCTCGTCGCCGTCCGGGTGCATTTCCCAGTGGCCCATGTCGCGGGCCATGTCCGACAGCAGCATCAGCCAGTCGGGCGCAATGCGACCGGCCATGAGCGACGGCCAGAAGGTGTCGTCCAGCGGCAAGGCGGTGGCCTGGCCATCGCCCGATGCCACAAGCGCGTGGCCGCGGAAGGGAAAGGGTGTCGGGGCGGTGTCGGTCATGGCGGGCCTCAGCGGGGCGGCGGCAGGGTGGGAGGCGGGATGGGAGGCTGGCAGAGGGCGGCACCTTGCGCCGGGCCCCGGCCATGGGCAAGGTCCGGCCATGACCGCGCAATCCATGGGCCAAAGCCCGCCGACCCCGGACCGTAGCGAGCGGGCGCGACAGGCCACGCATGTGGCATTAGCGGTCACCTGCCTGGTGGATCTGTTCCGGCCGCGGGTCGGCTTTGCCGCAGTCACCCTGCTGGAGGCGGCGGGCTGCGCGGTATCCGTGCCGGACGGCCAGACCTGCTGCGGCCAGCCGGCGCAGAATGCCGGCCGGGCGGCGGATGCGGCCGACCTGGCGCGGCGCGCCATGGCGCTCTATGGCGGCTTCGACGCGGTGGTGGTGCCGTCGGGCAGTTGCGCCGGCACCATGCGCCGCCACTATGCGGGCTTTTTCCCGGCCGGCAGCGAAGAGCGGGCGGCGGCGCAGGACCTGGCCCGGCGGACCTATGAGCTCAGCGAGTTTCTCGCGCTGCGCGGTGCGGCGGTGCGCGCCCGCTTCGACGGCCGGGTGACGCTGCACGACTCGTGCTCTTGCCGCCGCGACATGGGCCTTCATGGCGAACCCAGGCAGATGCTGGCGGGGGTGGCCGGGCTGGAGCTGTGCGAGATTGCCGATGGCGAGGAGTGCTGCGGCTTCGGCGGCACCTTTGCCGTGAAGAACCCTGATGTTTCGCTGAACATGGCCGGGTCCAAGCTCGACGCGGCGGAGGCGACGCAGGCGGGCGCGGTGGTGGCGGCGGATCTCGGCTGCCTGCTGCACCTGGCCGGCGCGGCCAGGCGGCAGGGCCGACCGCTGCGCTTCTTCCATATCGCGGAGGTGCTGGCCGGCCAGACCTGTGACGCCGGTACCGGTATCGGCGAGGATGGCGGCGATGACTGAGGCGCCGACAGCGGCCCTTGGGGCGGCGCCCGGGCCATTGCGCCAGCGCCAGCCGCACCCGGACGCGCAGGCGCCATTGGCCTTCGGCGCACACGCCCGCGAGGCGCTGGCCAACGCCAATCTGCAGCGGGCCCTGCACCATGTGAAGGAAGGGTTTCAGGACAAGCGCCTGGCGGCCATGGACCGGCTGCCGGAGTTCGACGCCCTGCGTGACGCGGCGCGCGACATCAAGGACCATGTGCTGGCCCATCTGGACATTTATCTGGAGCGCTTCGCCACGGCGGTGGAGGCGCGCGGCGGCCACGTGCACTGGGCCCGCGACGCCGCCGAGGCGCGGGCAATGGTGCTGGACATCTGCCGCCGGGAGAACGCCCGCACGGTCACCAAGGGCAAGTCCATGGTGGCCGAGGAGATCGGCCTTAACCCGTTCCTGGAAGAGAACGGCATCGAGCCGGTGGAAACTGATCTCGGCGAGTATATCGTGCAGCTTCGCGGCGAGACGCCGAGCCACATCATCGCGCCGGCGATTCATGTGGTGAAGGAAGAAATCGCCGACGCCTTTCGCCGCGAGCATGAGGGCCTGGCGCCGGAGCGCGACCTGACCGACCGGCGGGCCCTGCTGGACGAGGCGCGGGTGGTGCTGCGGCGGCGTTATTTCCAGGCGGATGTGGGGATCACCGGCGCCAATTTCCTGGTGGCCGAGACCGGCAGCGGGGTCATCGTCACCAACGAGGGCAATGGCGACATGACCCGCACCCTGCCGCGGGTGCATGTGGCGCTGGCCACCATCGAGAAGATCGTGCCAACGCTGGATGATCTGGCGGTGCTGCTGCGGGTGCTGGCCCGTTCAGCGACGGGCCAGGACTTCTCTACCTACACCACGGTTTACACCGGCGCCAGGCGGCCCGATGATCCGGACGGACCGGAAGCGTTTCATGTGGTGCTGCTGGACAATGGCCGCAGCGCCCTGCTGGGCGGTGAGTTGCGCGAGGTGCTGCGGTGCATCCGCTGCGGCGCGTGCATGAACCATTGCCCGGTCTATCAACGGGTCGGCGGCCACGCCTATGGCTGGGTCTATCCGGGACCGATTGGCGCGATCATGACCCCGGCGCTGACCGCCATCGCCACCTCGCATCCGCTGCCCAATGCCTCGACCCTGTGCGGCCGTTGCGAAGAGGTGTGCCCGGTGCGCATCCCCCTGCCGAAACTGCTGCGCTATTGGCGGACGGAGGCGGCCGCCGCCGGTCTGCCACCGCTGGCCGAGCGGCTGGGCCTGACCCTGTGGGCCTGGCTTGCCCGGCGGCCGGCGCTTTATCGCCTGGCGGTGCGGCAGATCGCCCGGCGTCTCAAGGCACGGGCCGGCGACCGGGGCGCGCTGCGGCGGTTGCCGTTGATGGGCGGCTGGGCCGGCCACTGGCTGCAAGGTCGCGACTTGCCGGCGCCGCAAGGGCGCAGTTTCATGGACCAGTGGCGGGCGCAGAAGAAAGGAACGCGGCTATGAGCGGGCGCGACGCCATTCTGGCCGGGTTGCGGGCCAGCCTTGGCCGCGACGGGGCGGCCGCGGCGGCGGCGCAGACCGCGGTGGACGAGCGGCTGGCCCGGCGCGGCACTACCATTCGCCCGGCCCGCGGCGACAATGACCGCGGCCGGGTCAAGCGCTTCATCGCCGAGGCGGAGCGCGCGTCGGCCAATGTGGTGCGGCTCAAATCCATGGACGAGGTGCCGGCGGCGGTGGCCACCTGGCTGCGCCTGGCCAATCTGCCGGCGCGGCTGAAGCGGGCGGCGGACCCGCTGCTGGATGCGCTGGGGTGGGACGATACGGCGCTGGAGGTGCAGCGCGGCGTGGCGGTGGATGCGGATTCGGCCGGCCTGTCGGTGGCCTCGGCGGCGGTGGCGGAGACCGGCACCCTGGCGCTGGCCAGCGGCCCGACCCGGCCGACCACCCTCAACTTCCTGCCGGAGACCCACTTCGTGGTGGTGCCGGAGGGCCATGTGGTGGGGGCTTATGAGGATGTGCTGGCGAGCGTGCGTGACGAGATGCCGGCCACCCTCAATTTCATTACCGGGCCGTCGCGCTCCGGCGACATCGAACAGACCATCCAGCTTGGCGCGCACGGCCCCCGCCGGTTGGTGATCCTGATGGTGGCGGCGGATGGCGAAGCGTCCGAAGCCACCTGAAGCCGCCGGCGACGGTGACTCCCGCGACTCTGGCGGCGGCGAACTGTTCCGCCGCACCATGGGCGATGCCCGGCCGCTGGCCCGGCGCAAGCCGCTACACCAGGGCGGGCATCAGGACGGGCAGGAAGAGCCATCGACCAAAGCCGCGCCGCCGGCCGCCGCCAAAGCCAGGGTGAAGGCCAGGGCGGTGCCTGCCGCGCCACCGCCGCCGCCGCCGGCCCCGCCGCGCGCGGCACCGGCCGGGCAAATGCTGGACAAGCGACCGACCCCGGGGCTCGACAGGCGCACGGCGGAGCGCCTGCGCCGCGGCATGATGGCGGTGGAGGGGCGGCTAGACCTGCACGGCCTGAGCGCGGTCAGGGCCGAGACGGCGCTCAGCCACTTCATCGAGCGGGCGTGGCTGGACGGCAAACGCTGCGTGCTGGTGATCACCGGCAAGGGGCGAGGCGCGGACGGCCAGGCGGGGAGCGGCGGCTCTGGCCGGCGGATCGCGGTCAACCCCGGCGTATTGCGGGCCGGACTGCCGATCTGGCTGCGGCGGCCGCCCAATGATGAGCGGGTGCTGAGCTGGACCCTGGCTCAGCCCGAACACGGCGGCACCGGGGCGTTTTATGTGCTGCTGCGCCGGCAGCGACCCTAAGCCGCAATGGAGACCCGCAACGGCTGGCCTCGACCGCCGCCGGATGCGGGCCTAGGCTGGCGGGATCGGAACCGGGCGCACAGCAGAAGGAGCAGGACCATGGCCAGAGGCACAGGCACCATCGTCACGGTGGCCAATCTCAAAGGCGGCTGCGGCAAGAGCACCATCGCGCTGAACCTGGCCTGCGCCCTGGTGGAAGCCAAGCACGATGTTCACATGGTGGATGCTGACGAGCAGGGCACCGTCAGCGGTGCGCTGAAGGGCGGCGGCTTTCCGGTGAGCGGCGAGGCCCTGCTGCTCAAATCCATACGCGGCGCCGATAGCTGGGCCGAGCGTGTGCGCGAACTGGCGCGGGCCCATGATTTTCTGCTGATCGACTGTCCGCCGCATCTGGCCGCCGCCACCCAGGCGGCCATCGAGGTGGCGGATATCGTGCTGGTGCCGGTGACGCCCTCGCTGGCCGATCTGACGGCGACCGCCAACGCGCTGGAGCTGGTGGTGGAGGCGCAGAAGCGCCGGCGCGGCAAGCCGGCCTGTCTGCTGGTGCCGTCCAAGGTGGACCGGCGCACGGCGGCCGGCCAGGCCCTGTCGAAAATGCTCAAGGATTTCGGCGAGTCGGTGGCGCCGGACGTGCGCCAGCTTACCGCCTTCGTGGAAAGCTACTGGCGCGGCCAGTGGGTCGGCGAGTATGCGCCGAACAGCCCGGCGCACGACGACATGAAGGCGCTGGCGCGGCGGGTGACGCGGGCGGCGAAAGCGGCGTAGAGCGCGCAACGCAACCATGATCGCTCAGAGCGCATGACCGGGCAGATGGAGAGTCACCCGCGCGACCTGCGGGGCTTCGCCGGCAAGCCACCGGCGCCCACCTGGCCCGGTAGCGCGCGGCTGGCCCTCAACTTCATCGTCAATGTGGAAGATGGCGGCGAGCGCACGCTGCTCAATGGTGACGGGACGTCGGAGTCGCGCCTGACCGACCTTTACGGCATGACGCCGCAGACCGGCGTACGCAACCTGCTGATCGAGTCGGCGTTCGAGTATGGCAGTCGCGTCGGCTTCTGGCGGGTGCTGGACTTCTTTCAGCGCAATGCCCTTCCATGGACCGCCTATTGCATCGGCCGCGCCCTGGAGCAGACGCCGGAAGTGGCGGCGGCGGTGGGCGAGGCGGACTGCGACCTGGTGGATCATGGCTGGCGATGGATCGACTACCAGTTCATGGGGAAAGAGGCCGAGCGCAGCATGATCCGGCACGGCCGGCAGCGTCTGACCGAATTGACCGGCAAGACGCCGGAGGGCTATTTCGCCGGCCTGCCGAGCCTCAACACCCGCCGCCTGGCGGCCGACGCCGGCTACACCTATGACTGCGACGCCTATAACGAGGATTGCCCCTATTGGGTGACGGTGGAGACGGCAGACGGACCACGGCCGCACCTGGTCATCTGTCACACACTGACCAACAATGATTCGCGCTTCGCCGCCGGCCAGGACTTTGTGCGGGCGGCGGATTTCGCGGGCTTTCTGTGCGACGCCTTCGACACCCTGTACCGCGAAGGTGAAACCGTCGCGCGGATGATGAGCGTGTCGCTGCACCCCAAGTTGATCGGCAATCCGGCGCGGATTACGGCCCTGCAGATGTTCCTCGATCATGTAGCCAGACATGACCGCGTGTGGATCACCCGGCGTGGCCGCATCGCCCGCCACTGGGCCGAACACCATCCCCCGGCATAGCGAGCCCCCGGCACAGCAGAACGGAGTCAGGCCATGTACAGCCACACCACCCTGGGCACCAACGATCTGGAAACGGCCGGCCGGTTCTATGACGCAGTGCTGAAGCCTCTCGGCATTACCCGCGCCATGAGCCTGGAGGGGATAATCCTTTATCGCGGTCAGGACGACCCCAGCATGTTCGGCATCGGCCAGCCATTCGACGGCAAGCCGGCCAGCGCCGGCAACGGCGCCCACATTGCGTTCATGGCGCAGGATCGGGCGGCGGTGGACGCGTTCCATGCGGCGGCACTGGCGCACGGCGGAACAGACGAGGGCGCACCTGGCCTCCGGCCGCATTATCACGAGCACTATTACGGGGCCTATGTGCGTGACCCGGAAGGCAACAAGCTGCAGGCGGTATGTCACGCGCCACCCGCATGAGCGCCGCCGCGCCGGCGCGGGTTCTGCTGCTGGATGTGGACGGGGTCATCGTCCATCCCGACCCGGCCCATCGGGAGGCGTTCGAGACGGTGCTCCGGTCACGCTGGGGCATGGATGGCGCACACTTTCAGGAGCAGTTCTTTCGCGCCAATGGCGAGGTGCTGCTTTGTGGCCGGGCCCATGTGCGCGACCTGCTGCCGGCGTTTCTCGCCGCCAGCGGCGTGGCGCTGGGTGACGATCCGGCGGCGGTGGTGGAGGATTTTCTGCACGACTGGTTTATCGGCCGCCTGCCACAGACCGACGACGCCGTGTTGCAGCGGGTGGCGGGCTTGCGAAGGCGCGGTATCCCGGTCCATCTGGCGACCAATCAGGATTCCATGCGGGCCGAACAGCTCTGGCAGGCGACGGGGCTGGCCCGGCACTT
Organism: Alphaproteobacteria bacterium; assembly: GCA_040218575.1. Classification (NCBI taxonomy): domain Bacteria; kingdom Pseudomonadati; phylum Pseudomonadota; class Alphaproteobacteria; species Alphaproteobacteria bacterium. The sequence continues at coordinate 64,178 of JAVJRE010000006.1, forward strand.
CGACCACATGCATGTGTCGGCCAGGCTCGGGGTGGCCAAGCCCGATGCGGCGTTCTATGGAGCGGCCGAGGCGGCGACCGTCGAACTATGTGGCGCGCTTGGTCCGTCGGACATCCTGTTTCTCGACGATAAGCCGGAAAATGTAGAGGCGGCACGGCGCCACGGCTGGCGCGCCGCGCTGTACGAGAGAATCGGCGATCTTGACCGGGCGCTGGCCGAACACGGTCTGGCCGGCTAAACAGGGGCATGAGCACGCGCACCCTGTGGGCCGGCTTCGACCTGGACGACACCCTGCACCACTTCCGCCGCGCCGCGCGGGCCGGCCACGGCGCGGTGGCCGACCTGCTGGCGGCGGAGCTGGGGGTGACAGCGGACGTTCATGCGGCGGCGGAAGCCCATGCGGCGGCGGTGGTCGGTGCGCCGGAAATCCACTTCATCAAGGGCCTGGGGCAACAGGACTATCGCCGCCTGCGCTACGCCGCGACGCTAGAGCACCTTGGCCACAGCGCGGCGGCCGAGACATGGATACCGCGCCTGCTGGAGACCTTCGATTCCCGCATGATGGCCAGCCTGGCGACGATCGCCGGCGCCGCCGAGCTGATGGACGCGGTGCGGGCCGAGGGCCGGCGAGTGGCGGTCATCTCCAACGGACCGCAGGATCGCTGCCACGCCACCCTGACGGCGCTGGGGCTGATGGAGCGGGTGGACGCGCTGCTGACCCCCAACAGCGAAGGGGTGGACAAGGAAGGAGGACTGTTCGAGCGGGCGCTGGAAAGGCTGAACACGGTGGCCGGCGACCTGGTCTATGTAGGCGACAGCCTGCGCCATGACGTGGCGCCGGCGCGGCGCGCCGGCATTCGCGTGGTGTGGCTGAAGCCGGAAGTGACGTCAGAGGACCCCTATGCGCCGCCCGGCGGTGCGGCGGAGTCGGGCGGCGCGCCCAAAGACGTTCCGGCGGTGACGCGGCTGGCCGATGTAATGGCGGCGTGGCGGGGGTAGAGCCTTGATGTTGCGCCTGGTGCCGCGCGGCATCGGGCCTGGACCGGCGACAGGCTCCAGGGGTGGGCAATAGAGTGGGGGACGCACCATGAACTTCGGTCAGGCGATCAAATCCGGCTGGTGGTTTCTTCTGGGGCTGGTGCCGGTGATCGGCTGGATCATCCTGCTGGTCTGGTTCGTCCGGCGCGGCAACGACGGCGGAAACCGGTTCGGTCCCGACCCGCTGGCCGGCGAGGCGGCGGTGCAGGCAGGCTAGGGCCCCGCCGCCCGCGCCAGCTCGGCCCGCGCCTCGGCCATGCCGAGGCTGCCCCAATAGGTCATGTGCTCCTTCTGGCGGCGGAACAGCAATTCGCCATAGCCGCCCATGGGGTCGTTCTCCCGATGCGCCGTGGCGGCCATGGCGGGGCGCATGCTGAACGCCTTGTAGAACGCGGCGAGGCGCGGGTGGTCCGGCCGCCACGGCTCCACCGCCCAGCGGAAGTCCAGATAGGCGAGCATGGCGGCGACGGCGATCTGGCCCATGTGGGCCGGGCCCTCGGCCGGGTTTGCGGATGGCCCCATGAGGCTGTCGGCCTCCGCCTCCAGCCGGTCGAGGCCGGCCGCCACGGCCATGGCCCAGCGGGTCATGAGCATCTGCGAGCGGGCCTCTATGGGACGCTTCATGAACTCGTTGAGGCGCAGCATCTGGGCGTCCAGCATGCCGTCGGCCAGCGCCTGCCAGGTCAGCGCGGTCCAGCGCGTCACACCGCCGTGGGGATTGGTGGGCGGGTTGGCGGCGGCGGGATCGGCCGGCGGATGGACCGGCGTGGCGTCATGCAGGCTGTCCAGATATTCGCAGATGACCGGCGAGTCGTAGAGCGGCTGGCCGTCCGCGGTCAGCAGGGTGGGCAGGCGCGACAACGGGTTCTGGGTCCGCAGATTGTCCGCCTCCGCCGCGACGGAGCCGCCGAAGTCGCCCCACGGATTGGCGTAGACATGCTGCACCCGGTCCGCCTGGCCGGTCTCGTGAATGACCAGCCGCACCTTGCGGACGAAGGGCGAGGTGGCGGAGAAGCGCAGGCGCACGGAGCCGGTGACGGGCGCAGTCATGAGGCCACAGTGGCCGGGGACGGAGGCCGGCACAAGACGGGGTGGCTGGACGGGCGGCGCCGCCGCCGTCAGGCTTCAGCCATGGGCAAGCCGGTGAGCGATCGTGAATGGCGCAAGCGTCTGGCGGCGCTGCGCGACGAGCTGGACGCGGCCGATGCGCGCGGCCGCGACGAGGCCAGGCCGGTGGCCCTGGACCAGGCGGCGGTGGGCCGCCTGTCGCGCATGGACGCCATGCAGGTGCAGCAGATGGCCCTGGCCGAGCAACAGCGGCGCGATGTCATGCGCCGGCGCATCGCCGCGGCGGAAAAGCGCCTGGATGACGGCGAGTTCGGCTATTGCGCCGGTTGCGGCGAGGATATCGCGCCCGGCCGGCTGGCCGCCGACCCGACCACGCCCCAATGCATCGATTGTGCGACGGGAGCGGGCGGCAAAGAAGCAGGACGATGAGCGTGCTGCGCCCACTGGCCCACCTGGCGGTGCCGGTGGTGGAGTTCCTGCCGATCCTGGCGTTCGTGTGGGCCGGCCGTCAGGGGAGCGATGATGAGCAACGGTTTGTGGTGGCCGGTGCGGTGGCGCTTGTGGTGCTGCTTGTTATGGCCGCCGGCTGGCGGGTGGAGCGGCGGCGGCCCAACCCGCTCAATCTGGGGTTCATGGCCTTCCTGCTGTTCTTCGCCGGCGCCTTCGTGAGCGAGATCGGCCCGTGGCTGCGTCTTGGCGGGGCGCTGCGCGAGACGGCGCTGCCGCTGTTCATGGCCGCCGCCGCCGTGTGGGCCCATGTGGCCTGGCCCGGCCGGGCGGTCCATGGCAAGGCCGCGCTGCAGGCCGATGCAAGGCGGCTGGCCATGACCTCGTGGCTGGTGCTGGCCGCCCTGCCGCCGGCCATCGCCATGAGTGTGGTGTGGCGCGGCGATGAGCTGCTGGCGGCGGTGGCGCCGGTGGTCGGGCTCTACCTGTGGCAGGCGGGTCTGCGCCAGTGGCTGGAGAAGCAGGCGGCGCGGGACGATGGGGCGGCGGACTAGTAATCCGCCGGCGTCGGCGGGCCCTTGAGCGAAGGGTGGGCGCGGGCGTATTGCGGCGGGAAGGGCGCGGTGGCGCCCAGCTCTGCTGCCGCGTGCCATGGCCAGTGCGGGTCCCACAACAGGGCGCGGGCGAGACACACCATGTCGGCCTGTCCGGCCTGGAGAATGTCCTCCGCCTGCTGCGCGCCGGTGATCATGCCGACAGCCAGCGTGGCCAGGCCGGTTTCGCGCCGGACCGCTTCGGCGAAGGGCACCTGATAACCGGGGCCCAGCGGAATCTGCTGGGCCGGCGATGAGCCGCCGCTGGATACGTCAATGAAGTCGCAGCCGCGCGCTTTCAAAGCCATGGCGAATTGAATCGTCTGCTCCAGTTCCCAGCCACCGTCCACCCAGTCGCTGGCGGAGACGCGGATGCCCAGCGCCCGATTCGCCGGCCACAGGGCGCGCACCGCGTCGAACAGCTCCAGCGGAAAGCGCAGACGGTTGTCCAGCGATCCGCCATAGGCGTCGTCGCGCCGGTTACTGAGCGGTGAGAGAAACTGGTGGATGAGATAGCCGTGGGCGCCGTGCAGCTCTATGGCGTCGAAGCCGAGACGCAGGGCGCGGCGGGTGGCCCGGGCGAAGCCGTCCTTCACCCGCTCCAGCCCGGCCTGGTCCAGCGCCATGGGCGCCGGCCAGCCGGAATCGAACGGCAGGGGCGAGGGGGCCACCGTCCGCCAGCCGCCGGGCGCATCCGGCATGATGGGCCCGCCGCCGCGCCACGGCAGATTGCCGGAGCCCTTGCGGCCGGCATGGCCGAGCTGGATGGCGATACGGGCGGCGCTGTGGCGGCGGACGAAAGCCAGGGCCGGTTTGAGCGCCGCCTCGTTGGCGTCCGACCACAGGCCGAGACAGGCCGGCGAGATGCGGCCCTCGGGCAGGACGCCGGTGGCCTCCACGATGATGAGCCCGGCGCCGCCGGTGGCGAACTGGCCAAGGTGCATGAGGTGCCAGTCGCTGGCGCTGCCCTCTACCGCCGAGTACTGGCACATGGGCGAGACGGCGATGCGGTTGGCCAGGTGCAGCGGGCCCAGGCGGACAGGGGTGAAGAGCAGCGGTTCGGTCATCGGTGTCCGGACTTCGGTGTTTTGCTTTCCAGCGGTCGCACCACAAAGCGGAAAGCGAGGAAAGACAGCAGGCCGCACAAGCCGATGGCGGTGACCATGGGCAGCGGCGACCCGTTGTCATTGTTGAGCAGGCTGATGCCGGTGCTGGCGGCCATGGAGAAGGCCATGCCCAGAATGCCCACACCGGAGCCGGCGAGACCGGCCATGGCGCGATAGGGCGCCAGCGCGCCGGCCATGGCGTTGGGCTGGCAGATGCCCATGCCCAGCAGGAAGACCATGAAGGGCAGGGTGAAGCCGACGACGCCGGCGATGCCGCTGCTGGCGATGGGCGCCCAGCCGATGGCGGCGGTGGCAAGGCCGCCCAGGAGCGTCAGCCCGGTGCCAATGGCCAGCATGCGCGTAATGCCGAGGCGGGTGCTGTAGCGCCCGGCCAGCAGCGCGCCGGAGACCATGGCAATGACGTTGAAGGCCGGGAAGATGGCGAAGAATTGCGGGCTGTAGCCCAGCCAGTCGATGAAATAGAACGAGCCGCCGGTGGTGAAGCTGAGAATACCGGCGGACGACGCGCCGATGATGATGGCGTAGCCGATGAACAGGCGCGACGAATAGACGTTGCGGTAGTTGCCGAGCAGGATGCGCATGTCCAGCGCGCGAGGATTGCGCCGGTCGTTGGTCTCTGGCAGGCGGGCGATGATCGCCGCCAGCAGACCACCGGCCAGCAGGGCCATGAAACCGAAGGTCCAGTGCCATGACAGATACTGTTCGAACTGGCCGCCGATGAGCGGGCCGAAGGCCGGCGCCGACGAGCCGGCGGCCTGCACATAGCCCATGATGCGCGCCGCCTGTTCGCGTTCGTAAAGGTCGCGGATGACGATGGCGCTCATGGCGAAGCCGGCGGTGGCGCCGGTGCCCTGCAGGAAACGGCCGGCGATGAGCACCTCTATGGACGGGGCGACGGTGCACAGAATGCTGGCGGCGAAGAACAGGGTCATGCCGGCGATGAGCACCGGCCGCCGGCCGTAGCGATCAGAGAAGGGGCCGTAGGACAACTGGCCGGCGGCGAAGCCCAGCAGGAACAGGGTGACCGTGAGCTGGGCGGTGCCGGCGGTGGTGCCAAAATAGCCCGGCAGGGCCGGCAGGCTCGGCACATAGGCGGTCATGGCGACGGTGCCGACCCACGACAACACCACCAGCAGGACCGGAATGACCACCCGCTTTTGATGGTCGGTCAGGGCGCCGGCGGCAGCAGCGGCGGATGGCGGCGGCGCGGCCGGCTTTGTCATGGCGGTCTTGTCCTGCGGGGCGGGTCGCGACGGATGAGGCGACGGGACGGACGACAGATATGACGCGGCCGGCCGGTCGTGGCAAGGCGGCGGCGGTCCGGCGGCCGGCGGTGTGCAAGGCGGTGGCCGTCCGGCCTATGGCCTGCGCCGCCGGTTGAGCCGTGCCCTCAGACCGGCCGGTCGCCAGCGTGGGACGAGGTGATGGACAGCCGGTAGCCGCCCATGGCGGAGATCGTATAGGTGTCGTGGATGGTGCCGCGCTCGATCGGTGACGGGTCGAGGCCAAGGGCGACGTGTTCCGTTCGCGTGGCGTCAACATCGTCGACCATCAGGTCGAAGGGGGCGTGTGCGCCGGCGGCGATGGCGCGGTCGGACTTCTGGACGATCAGATGGGTGCCGCCGCGCAGCTCCAGCACGGTGAAGCGGTCATTGCCGGCGACCCGGCGCAGGCCGATTGAGGTCAGGAGTTTTGTCGCGTCGGCCACATCGGGCACATCCACCATCACATGGCCGATGGCGACGGGCGGACGCGGGTCTTTGTTCTGCGTTGACATGACTGCCTCCCTGTATGGTGTGCGGGGAATATCGGCCTGTGGCGCGGCCGGGCAAGTGGCCCTAGGCGGTCGTCCGCCTTCTGCGCCAGTCGAGGCTGCTGGCCAGCCACAGCACGGCGGCCACTTCGACGGCCATGAGCAGGGCGAAGGCGGTCTGGTAGCCGCCCGGCGCGAAGCCGGCGCCGGGCGCGGAGAACAGCCCGATGATCAGCCCCGTCGCCCATTGGCCGATGAAGGCGCCGACGAAGGCCATCAGATTCATGGCGGTGGAGACGCGGCCCGACAGGTGCACCGGATAGGCCGGCACCAGGGCCGAATAGACCAGCATGGCCGAGGTGCCGAAGAAGCCCATGACCGCCATGAACGGCCAGGCCAGTTGGGTGGCGTTGAGGACCAGCACGGTCTGCGCCAGGACCGCCACCGACACGCCGCTGACCGCCAGCTTGAGCGGATCATAGCCGCGCCGGATGAGCCCCTGGGTCATGGCGCCGAGGCCGAGAAAACCGGCGGTCATGGCGATGGCGAAGAGCATCAGCATGTTGGCGGTGGTGGCCGGCGAATAGCCGCCGATGTCGCGCAGCCACGGCCCCGCCCACAGGCCCTGAAACGACTGGCCGGCGGCGGACAGGGCGAAGATCATCGGCCCTATGCGCCAGAACAGCCGGCTCATGAATACCTGGCGCACACCGTCGAGGCCGGCGCTGATGGTCTCCTGGGTGCGGCTGCCGGGCTTTTCCGGCACCGCCAGGAAGATGAAGGCGCTGGCGAAGAAGGTCAGGCCGGCGAGACCGACGAACAGGCTGCGCCAGCCGGCGATACCCAGCGCCAGCTCCACCGGCGTCGTCGCCATGATGGCGCCGAAACCGCCGACCGCCAGCACACAGCCGTTGAGCAGCGGCAGGCGCTCGTGGGGAAACCACAGGACGAAGACCTTGAAGCTGGCCATCAGGCAGGCGGCGACGCCAAGGCCGATGAGGCCGCGGGCGATGATCAGCCCCTCGGTGGTCTCGGCGCGGGCGAAGAGAAAGGCGCCCAGTGCGGCGAACAGCAGAAGGAAGGCCTCGGTGCGGCGCGGTCCGAAGCGGTCGAGCGCCACGCCCAGGGGAATCTGCACCGCGGCGAAGGTGAGGAAATAGACGCTGGTCAACAGGCCCAGGGATTCCGGTCCGACGCCCACATCCGCCACCAGTCGGGGCCCGACCACCGCGTTGATCGAGCGGAACAGGAAGGACAGGAAGTAGCCGAGCGCGAAAGGCAGAAAGATGCGCAACAGGAGCATGGGCGACGCTTGACGGTTCTGGCCACAGGGGGCGGGCGGCAAAAGGGACGCCCGCAGGACGGTGCGGCTGGCGAAGGGCGACGGGCGGCCGTGTCAGGCCGGACGGGATCGGGCTAGTCTAGTGGTCGGCGGCGCACCGCGCGAGGCGGCACGGCAGCCACGTCATGAGAGGGATTCAAGAGCCATGAACGAGACCACCTGCATCCGCCACATCGACTTTCTGATCGCCGCCGACGCGGCCGGTCATCACTATCTGCGCGATGCGGACCTGGCCTTCGCCGATGGCGCCATCACCTTTGTCGGCCGCCACTATGACGGGCCGGTGACGACGGAGGTGGACGGCCGCCACATGATGGTCATGCCGGGCATGGTCAACATCCACTGTCATCCGTCGTCCACCTTTGAGCTGAAGGGTATTCGCGACGAGCTGTCGAGCCCCAAGATGTTCGGCACGGTGCTGTTCGAATATACCGGCGTCGTCAGCATGGACGACGAATATCGGGTGGCCGGCCTGCAGGCCTCGCTGGCCGAGCTGCTGAAGAGCGGCTGCACCACGGTGGTGGATTTCGAGTTTCCCTTCGACGGCTGGCTCGACACGCTGGCCGACAGCGGCATCCGCGCTTATGCGGGGGCGACGTTCCAGTCGGCCAGCTTCCGCACCTCGAACGGCCATGAGACCCGCTACGACTGGGACGAGGAGTCCGGCCGCCAGCAGTTCCGTCAGGCGATTGCCGCGGTGGACGCGGCGGAGCGCCATGAGAGCGGCCGCCTCAAGGGCATGATCTGCCCGGGCCAGGCGGACTCCGTCACCGAAGAGCTGATCCGCGAAACGGTGGCGGCGGCGGCCGACCGCAACATGCCGGTGCAGGTCCATGCGGGCCAGAGCATCGTCGAGTTCGCCGAGATGATGCGCCGCCATGGCAAGTCGCCGGTGCAGTGGCTGAACGATCTTGGTTTCCTGCGACCGGGATCGATACTCGCCCATTGTCTCTTCACCGACGACAATCCGCGCCTGTTCTGGCCGGAAAAGCGGGACATCGGGATTCTGGCAGAGACCGGCGCCACCATCGCCCACTGTCCGGTGGTGCAGGCGCGGGCCGGCCGGGTTCTGCACAGTTTTTCCAGCCACCGCAAGCGTGGCGTCAATATCGGCGTGGGCATCGACGCCAACCCGCTCAACATGGTGGACGAGGTGCGCAACGTGGCGCAGATGGGCTGCGTCGCCGACGGCTATCGCGGCGACGCCACCGTGGCCGATGCTTTCAGCGCGGCGACCCTGGGCGGCGCCAAAGCCCTGCAGCGCGACGATCTGGGCCGCATCGCGGTGGGGGCCAGGGCCGACCTGGTGCTGGTGGACCTTACCCACCCGCTGATGCAGCCACGGCGCGACCCCCTGCGGACGCTGGTGTTCTCGGCCCTGGAACGGCCGATCCGCCATGTCTATGTGGATGGCCGCCAGGTGGTGCGCGACGGCGAGGTGACCGCCTTCGACCATGGGGCGGCGGCGGCGAAGATGAACGCCGGCCAGGAGCAGGTGCTGGCGCGGGTAGCGCAGCGCCATTGGTCCGGTGGCAGCGGCGATCAGGTGTTCCCCCGCGCCCTGGCCACCCGGCAATAGGAGGCCAGGGCATGACCACGGCAAAGAGGTCGGACGACAGTGCGTTGCAGGCGGCGCAGAAGGAAATCGCCGGCAAGCTGGAGCGGCTGCGTACGGTGCGGCCGGTGATGCTGGACCTGACCATCCGCGAGCCGGCGACCGGATCGCCGCTTGGCCACACCCTGGCCGACAAGCACACCCTGCTGCGCCTGAGCCAGGAGCTGGGCTTCAACCGCCGGGTGGTGGCCACCCTGGCCGGTCCGGAGACGGTGGACGACCGCTTCTGCCAGGACCTGCGCGCCAGTGGCGCCGATCTGTCGGGCGCCTTCGTCTTTGTCATGCCGGGCGCACGCGATGGCGCCGGCGCCTTCGTGCCCGATGTGAGTCTGGAGAAGCAGGCGGCGTTCGGCTCGCCCAATTCCATCTTTCATTTCGAGTTCAGCCGGCCGCGGCGCGAGCGGGCCGGCCGCAGCGGTGAAGAGACGCTGGCCAATCTGGAGGAGAGTGTCGCGTGGATCCGCCAGAGGACCGGCGGCGACGTGTTCATCAACCTGTCGGACGTGATGGACTGCTTCCGCGACGAGCCGGACTATGCCAGCGAAGTGGCGCGGCGGGTGGCGGCCCTGGCCCCCGAGGGCCTGATGTATGAGGACCCGCGCGGCACCCAGTTCCCGTTTCAGCACGGCGCGGTGACCCGCTGGCTGCGTCATCACTTTGCGCCACCCACCCTCATTCTGGTGCATCCCCACGCCGGCAACGGCATGGAGCACGCCTCGGTCATCGAATCGGTGCTGGCCGGCGGTGACGGCGCGTGGCTCGGCTTCACCAGCCATGCGGCGACGCTGGGCCACGCCTCGGGCATCGCCTATCTGGTCAACCTGATGCGCGCCGACAACGAGCAGGTGGAGGAGACGTATGCCGCGACCCGCTTCGTGCCGGCGGCGCAGGCGATCGCCGAGGTGCACAGCGGCGGCCCGCCGCCGCTGACCGAGCCGGTGGCGGGGGAATGGGCCTATCGCGACGTGCTGGACAATTTCACCCAGGCGCACGGCCAGCCGGGCGACATTGTGGCGGCGCGGGTCGGCGCCAAAGGCGGGTGGCGGCTGGTGCCGGCCATCGCCTCCGCCGCGGCAGTGGCCAAACGCCTGGTAGAGACCGGCATCGAACCCGCGGCGACGGCGCAATCGGATCTGGCGAAACATATGGCGGACGCCATCCGGCAGTCCCTGCTGGCCGGCCACAAGCGGCCGTGGGACGATGGCGCAGAGCTCGCCCGCCTGGCTGAACAGGTGCGCCAGCAGATGAAACAACAGGCGGCGGAATGACCGCTGCCCCACTCAGCGGGAGGAATAACCCATGAAGCTCTATCAGGGGGCGACGTCGCCGTTTGCCGTGCGGGTGCGTATCGCCGCCTATGCCAAGGGCATTGACCTGCCGACGGAAGCGCCGCCGGGCGGTTTCGCCAGCGACGCCTTCAAGGCCCTGACGCCCATGGGCAAGGTGCCCTCGCTGCGGCTGGACGACGGCCGCATCATCGCCGAGTCGGCGGTCATCAACGAGTATCTCAACGACGCCTGCGACGGCCCCGACCTGCTGCCGGCGGACCCGGCGGAGCGGGCGCGGGCGCGCATGATCACCGCCATGACGGACAACTATGTGTTCGCCCGCTATCTGCCGCTTTTCGCGCTGGTCAAGGCGGAAGGCAAGGACAGTCCGGCGCTGGCCGCCGGGCTGGGCGAGGTGCGGCGCGGACTGGCGGCGCTGGAGCGTTGCGTGGACGGCGGCGGCCATGCGGTGGGCCGGTCCCTGACCCTGGCCGACTGCGGCATGGCGCCGGCGCTCTATTATCTGACGGAATATGGAGAAGAGTATTTCGGCGTGGCCGACATTCTGGCCGACTGCCCGAAGCTCCAGGCCCTGTGGGCCGGCCTGAAAGAAGACCCGCATGTAAAACGGGCGCTGGCGGACAGATAAAGCAGCGAGTCCAGGAGCCCAAAGATGGATGCGTTCGAAACCCTAGTCAGTGAAATCTTCTGGCGTAAGGGCTTCTGGGTTCAGAACAATCTCAAGGTCGAGCTGACCAAGGAAGAGAAACGCAAAATCGGACGACCGACGGCACCACGGTGGGAGCTGGATGTGGTCGCGTACAAGGGTGGTTTGAACGAGCTGCTGGTTGTGGAATGCAAGAGCTATATCGACTGGGTGGGTGTTTCCTTTGCGGCGTTCGAAGAGGGTGGCCTGCATAGCAGCCGGTACAAGCTGTTTAACGACAGCACACTGCGGACCCTCGTCCTTGACCGGCTGAAACAGCAGCTTTGTCGAACCGGACTTGTGGCGGCGAATCCCACGATTACTCTGGCCCTTGCCTGCGAGAAAATCCGTAACGACAAGGATCGCGAAAAGATCCGCGCGCACTTCGATACGCAAGGCTGGGAGTTGTTCGACGAGGCGTGGTTGCAGGACGAGCTCAAGGAGATGTCCAAGGGGAGCTACGAGAACAGCGCGGCGGCGGTCGTCGCTAAACTGTTGCTGAGAAACCGGCAGACGCGCACGCCAACCGTCTAGTCCGGCAGGTTGGCGCCACCATCATCCATGGCGTCCGGTCGTCGCCAGTAGCTGAACTGCGGGTGCCAGTCATCCTCGCCACGGCCGGCCATGGCCAGCAGATGCCAGGCCGGACAGAACAGGTCGTTCTCGCCGAAGGCGGCGGCGTGCCGGCGGCGGATGGCGGCGCCGTCGCGGCGATAGACCACGCAGCCCGGATAATTGTCATGGCCCGGCTGGATTGCCTGTTCGCGGATATAGGCGCCGCCACCGTGTGAGGCCAGGCGGAAGCGCCAGCCCCGCTCATGGGCGAAACGCTGTTGGGTGTGAGGGTCGTCCTTCGACAGCAGAACTACGCTCATGGCGGTTTCCAGATGGGGCAGCAGGCCGTTGAGGCCGTCGGCCCGCAATGTGCAGTGGCGGCAGCCCTGGCCCATATTGTGAATGGCCAGCAGGGTGTCGTGGCCGGCGAAGAGGTCACTGAGGCGCAGCGGCCCGGTGAGCGTGGCGAAGCTGTAGTCGGCCACCGCCGGTCCACCGTCATCGGCAGTCTGGCGGCGCAGGTGGTTGAGCCGGGCGGTCTTTTCCCAGATTTCCTTTTCCAGCGCGGCGATGGAGTCGGATGGGGTGGACATGGCGGGGTGCCTCCCTGTTCGGTTGGGGGTCTAGCCTCTCACATTGGCGCTTGTGGCGGGCACGCCGAACTCCCGCTGGCAGATGGCGGCGAGGCGGGCGATACCATCGCGCATTTCCTGTTCCGTCGGCGCGGCGAAGCACAGGCGGATGTGATGGGTGGCGCTGTCGGGGTCGGCCGACCAGCGCGGGCCGGGGTTGATCGCCACGCCTTCCGCCATGGCGGCGGCGAACAGACGCTCCGCATCCACCGCCTCAGGCAGGCGCACCCACACATAGATGCCGCCAGGCGGCCTGTGCACGTCGGCGGCGGTGCCGAAGGACTCGGCGAGGCATTCCAGCATGACGTCGCACTTGCGCTTCAGCGCCTGGCGCAGACGGTCACGGTGACCGGTGAAATGGCCGGCGAAATACTCGGCCACCACGAGCTGTTCCAGCGCGCCGCTGCCGCCACCCTTGGCCGAGGTCATGCGCGACAGCACGGCCGGCGGCGCTATCGCATAGCCAAGACGCAGCGCCGGCGCCAGATTCTTGGAGAAGCTGCCCACATGGATGACGCGACCGTCACTGTCGAGGCCCAGCAGGGAGGGCGGTCCGTCGCCCTGCCACAGCAGGTCGGCGTAGCATTCGTCCTCGACGATGGCGAGGTCGTGGGCGGCGGCGAGGCGCAACAGCTCGTGGCGGCGGTCCAGCGGCAGGACGCTGCCGGTCGGGTTCTGCACGGTGGGAATGGTGTAGAGGAAGCGCGGCCGGGTGCCGTCGGATTGCATACGCTCGAGCAGGCCGGCCAGAGCCGCCATGTTGAGCCCGTCCTGATCGAGGGGGGCGGCGACGATCCGGGCGCCGGCGGCGCGCAGCCCGTTGAGCGCGCCTTCATAGCAGTGCTGCTCGACAATGACCGTATCGCCGGGGTTGAGCAGCACCCGGTTGATGAGGTCCAGCCCCTCGTGCGAGCCGGTGGTAATGAGGACGGAGTCCGCATCCACCGTCGCGCCGCGATGGCGCGCCAGGCGCTGCGCCACTTCGCGTCGCAGGGAGCGGACGCCGCGTGGCCCGTCGCCAATGGAATAGTAGCTGAGGTCGCGGCCACGGTCGCGCAGCACCGCCACCGCCGCCTCGGCCAGGCCATCGCTCGGCAGGCTTGCCGAATCGTTGTGGCCGCCGATGAAGTTATACGGGGCAAAGCCGGACCATGTGGGCGCCGGCGCCGGCGCGGCGCGGGCCAGGCGGCGCTCGAAGTCGAAAGCCATGTCAGATCCTCTCGAGAATGGTCAGCCCCTGCACCCGGTCGATGACGTAGATGAGGCCGCGCTCGTCAACCGTCACGTCATTGGACTGCGCCCGGGTCATGGCGCCGCGCAGGGGGGGCACGAAGTGAGCCACCTCGCGGATGGCATGGGGGTTGGCGATGTCGACGATGCGCAGGCCGTGGGCGAACCAGGCGACGGGAATCTCCGTGCCGGTGACGATCTCCGACGGCTGATGACAGCCGGTGAAGTTAGCCACCGGCGTACCGTCGTCGCCGGCCACCTGAAAGGTGGAGAAGGGCACCGGGTGGGCCTCGTCGGTAATGTCATAGAGCCACAGATACGCCCCCTCGCCGGGGCCGATCTTGGCCGCGTCCTCGTCCGCCACCAGCAGCACGTCGCGGCCGCGCAAGCGGTAGGGCAGAGGCAGGGCGGTGTGCGTGGGCCACGGATGGGGCGGCGCGGTGCGGAAGCCGCCGACCCGCCTTGGCCGGCTGATATCGGCAATGTCGAGAATGGCGAAGCCGCCGTGCCAGTAGCTCACATAGAGGCGGTCGCCACGGCGCAGCGGGTGGTGACAGTGCCACGAGCCCTTGTCCCATGACGGGGTTTCGCCGCCGGCGGTCCACTGACCCTCCATCCACCAGCGGCCCGCCTCGACTGGCTTTGCCGGATCGGCCAGATCGAGGATGACCATGATGGTCCCTACATAGCCATCCTGGGTGGCGGAGAGATAGGCGTAGCGGCCGTCGAAGTCGAAACGGTGCACGCCATTGCCCGGAATCCGCCAGTCGGTGATATGGCGCGGCCGGCCGGGCGTGGATACGTCATGGATGGCCAGCCCGCCCCTGAGGTCGGGCGACGACGGCACCATGGGGCCGACAAATTCGCGGTTGGTGAGCATCAGGCCGTTGGCCACCCGCACCTTGTGGGCGTGCATGCCGGGCGGCATTTGCAGGTGGTCGAGCTGTCTGGGATTGGCCGGATCGCGCACATCAACCGTGCTGGTGCCGGCCGGGTGCTTCATATGGCCGATATAGGCGATGCCCTGATCGACCACCACCTGGCCGCCGCCGGGGCAGTCGAACCAGGCGACCTCGCGCAGACCGTGGGCGCTGGCGGCAATGACCGGTTCAGGCAGAGCAGGTTGTGGGGCAGGCGATGGGGTCATGGCGGCTCCTGGCAGGTCTATTTGGAGAAGTCGTAGCCTTCCTTGACGACGAACTCAGCAACCGCCGGGCGGCCGGCCTCGGTCTCGGCAATAGCCGCCCTCAAGGCATCGGCGATGGCCTCGGGCCTGTCGGTGCGGCGCGACCACACGCCCAGCCCCTCTGCCACCCTGGCGTAATTACCGCCTTCGTCCCACGCGCCGTAGGTCTTGATGGCATAGGGCATGGAGTCGCCCTCCATGGCCATGACACCGTTGTTGAAGACGATGGTCAGGGTGGCGATGCCATTGCGCGCGGCGGTTTCCAGATCGAGTCCGGTCATGCCGATGGCGGCGTCGCCCATGACGTTGATGCACAGCTTCGACGGCTGCGCCAGTTTCGCGCCCATGATCAGGCCGAGGCCGTAGCCGAGCTGGGTGGACTTGCCCCAGCCCAGATAACCGCCGGGTCTGGTGGCGCGCCAGAAGGGAGCCACCTGTTCGCGCGGGCTGCCGGCGTCATGGGTGATGATGACGTCGGCCGGATCGACCAAGCGGGCCAGTTCGTGCAGGACCCGATACTGGTTGATGGGCACTTCGTCGGACTCGTGCTGGGCCCGCCAGTCGGCCAGCCATTGGGTGCGGATGGCGGCGATGCGGTCGGCGGTGTCGCTTTTCTTGCGGCCGCCCTGGCGCTCCACTTCGTCGGCCAGGGCTTCCAGCGCCAGACGGGTGTCGCCCAGCAGGGTGACGGCCGGCGCGCTTTCCTTGTGCATGTCGGCGAGCGCGCGAGTCTGGTGGATGATGATGCGGTCGGCGTCGGGCACGCGCGGGCCGAAGGCGGTGCGGGTAAAGCTGGTGCCGAAACCGGCCACCACATCCGCCTCGCCAAGGAAGGTGCGCTGCATACGGGTGCCGTTGACCGCCGACGCGCCGACCGACAGGGGATGGTCCTCGGGAAAGCCGCTCTTGCCGCTGAGGGTGGTCATCACCGGCGCGTCCAGCAGCTCGGCCAGCCGCACCAGGGCTTCGCTGGCGCCAGACGTGATGACCCCCTGGCCACCCCACAGGATCGGCGCCTTCGCCGCCACCAGATGCTTCGCCGCCGCCGTCACCGCGTCGGGGTCAGGCATGGCCAGGGCCGGGCGCACCCGCACCCACGAGTTCACCAGGGCGTCGGGCACCTCTTCGTTCCAGGCTTCGCGCGGCATTTCCAGAATCGCCGGACCGCCGGCCGACCGCAGGGTGAAATAGGCCTGGCGCAGCAGCGCCGGCACGTCCGTGCCGGTGGCCGGGGCGGCTAGGAAGCGGCTGACGCGGGAGAAGTTGTCCAGGCTGGAGAAGGCCTGATGGACGTGGCGGCGCGAACGGGAATCGCCGCCGGCGATGATCAACGTCGGCACGCTGTCGGAAAAGGACTGAGCGACACCGGGAAAGCTGTTCTCCACGCCGGGGCCGGCCTGCATGGTGAAGACGCCGATCTTCTCGCCGAAGCTGGCCCGGCCGAGGCCATCGGCCATGGCGATGCCGACCCGTTCCTGGCGGCAGACCACAGGCCTGATGCCGGCTATGGCGGCGTGCTCGATCAGCTCCTGACGCGGATAGCAGAACAGCATCTCCGTGCCTTCGGCCTTGAGGATGCGGGCAATGGCTTCGATGGCTTTCATGGGATCCCCCGGTGCAGGCGCCTGATGCAGGCTTTTGCCAAAGTCTAGACCCCGGCACTGGCGGCGGGCGAGGGGGATGCCCGGAAAACACGCATATGAGCGCGTCGCATGGGTCAGGGTTGCGATTCATGCGGAGTGAGGCGCGGCGCCCGGCGAAGGCTGCTAGTCTCCGGCGCGGGGCGGCCGCGCGCCGCGGTTGTGACCGGGCCATGGGCAAGAGGGGACTCAGTGACGGGCCTGATGGAGATATTATGCCGTTGCGGCGGCCACTACGGCGCGGCGCTGGCGCGGCGGGCCGGCCTGCTGCAGGAGATTGCGCGCCTGCGCCGGGCCGGGGTGGCGCTGCCGCCGGGTCTTGGCCGGCAGGCGTTGCGGCGGCCATCGGCGGCGGAGGATGTGGTCAATCTGCTGCGCTTTCTCGATCCGGCCGAGGCCTATTATCTGGTGGATGTGGGAGCCAATGTGGGGGCATGGACACGCGATTTTCTGCGCGCCTTTCCCCATACGGTGCCGGTGCTGGTGGAGCCGCAGGCGGCGGTGCAGCCACATCTGACCGCCCTGGCCGCCGAGATTGCCGGCGCGGTGGTGCATCAGGTCGGCGCCTCCGATCATGCGGGCGTGGCGACCATGCATGTGGGCGGCGACCACACCCTGTCATCGCTGGAGCGTTATGCACCAGCGGCGGCGGCCGGCCGCGACGAGGGGCACGACCGGCAGAGTGTGCGGCTGGCCCGCCTGGACGATCTGGTGCTGGACCCCGCCTTTGACGGGCAGCAGCGCGTCGTGGTGGTCAAGATCGACGTGCAGGGCCACGAAGTGGCGGCGGTGGCCGGCATGACCAGGCTGCTGGCGCGGGCCGAGGCGGTTCTGGTGGAGCTGTCCTTCGTGCCGGAGTATGAGGGTATGGAGCCCAGTTTCGCGCCGGTGACGGCGGCCATGCTGCAGGCCGGCCTGCACCCGGTGGTCTTTCAGGAGGCGGGCCGGGTGGCGGCGAGCTATCCGGTGGAGCGCGATGTGCTGTATGTGCGGGCGGCGCGGCTCAACCGCATATGGCACGACTGGCGGCCGGCCCCGCCGGCCGCAGAGGCGCCGGCAGGCCGGACCGGCGGCGCATGATGGCCCGCGTCGCCCGCGTCTGCGGCCACAGTTTCCTGGCCAGCCTGTTTGGCTCGCCGCCGCTGATCATTGATGCCGGGTTCAACCACGGCCAGTTCAGCCAGGCCATGATGACGGCCTATGACGCACGGATGGTGGCCGTGGAGCCGGTGCAGGCGCTGTATGACGCCCGTGCGCGCGACCCGCGCCTGCGGGCGTGGCGGGCAGCGATCGGCGGTCATGACGGCGAGGTGGTTATCAACGTCTATGCGGAGCGCTGCGCCAGCCTGCTGGGCGAGGTCACGCCGGGCGAGGAAAGCAGTGGTGAGACGGTGGCGCTATGGACTCTGGCCCGCCTGCGGCGCGAGGCCGGGTTCGACCAGGCGGACCTGCTGAAGCTGGACATTGAAGGGGCGGAGCTGGATGTGTTTGAGGGCGCGGCGGCGGCGGAGCTGCGATGCTTTCGCCAGATCACGGTGGAGTTTCATGACTTTGTCTGGCCGGAGCAGGCGGTGCGCGTGCGCCGGGCCATGGCGCTGATGCGGGCGGCCGGGTTCCGGCGGATCAATTTCAGCCGCGACAATACGGATGTGCTGTTCGTCCGGCGCGATCTGCTGTCGTGGCCGGCCTGGCTGTGGTTGCGGTTTGTTGTGCGCAACCTGCGGGGCCTGCGGCGTCGCCTGCGGGGAGAGCGGGACTAGGGCCGGCGGCGGGTGAAAGCCTTGCCGGCCCAGGCAAGCACGATCCATGGCGGGGTTAAGACCTGGCGGAGCCAGGCGAGCGGCCGCTCGTCGCTCATGCGCCAGGTGACCGGCAGCACCCACATCAGCATGATCGCCTCCGCCGCCAGCAGGGCCCAGCCGGCGCCGGCGAGGCCCGTGGCGCCGACCGCCAGCCAGGCCAGCAGAGTCGCCCCCAGCCCGTAGACCAGCAGATAGACGATGGCGACAGGTCCGTGGCGGTTGGTGGCATAGGCCACCATCAGGGCGGCATACCACAGGCTGTTGAGTACGGCGGCCAGCAGCAAGGCGGCGGTCAGCGGCCAGTCGAGGATGATCGCCCCGCCGGTCCACAGATCAAGCACCGGCCGGGCGGTCAGGGCGATAGCCACCGCCACCGCCAGCCCGCCCCACAGGGAGAACTGGCTGGAGCGGCGGAACAGGCGACGGAACAGGTCGTAGTCGGCCGCGCCGTGGGCCATAGCCATTTCCGCCTGCATGAGGCTTCCCAGCACGGCGCGCGGCTGCATGGCGAGACGGGTCAGTATGCGGATGGGCACGAAGACGGCGACGGCCGCCGGGCCCAGCAGGGCGCCGACCACCAGACGCAGGGCCTGGGTGTTGAAGGCATTGCCCAGCGGAAAGGCAAGCGAGGCGAAGGCGGGCGCGGTCAGGGCGCGGACCTCGGCCCAGGTGGCGCCGGCCAGTCCATAGCGCAGCCAGGGCGCCGTGCGCCGCAGGACCAGGCGCATCATGACCAGCCCGGCCAGCCGGCCGGCCAGCCAGCCGCCGGCCGCGGCCACCGGTCCGCCACCGGCCAGGACGGCGATGGCCAGGCCGCCAAACTCCAGCAACTGGATGGTGGTCATCAGGGCGATGCCCTGACCGTAGCGGCCTTCGGCCATGAAACCGCCATAGAGCAGGCTGGACTGAAAGCCGGCCACCACATGGAGAATCAGAAGGCCGACGACCGTGGCGGCGACGGGCCCGCTCATGACCGTGAAACCGAACCAGCGGTCCAGCGGCAGCAACGGCGCGCCGGCGAAGGCCAGCACCACCAGCCCGGCGGAGACCGCCAGCAGCAGGAGGAAGGTGCTGCGGAAAAGAGTCAGCGCGCCGGCCCGGTCGCCGGCACCGGCGCGAATGGTCATCTGCCGCGCCGTGGCGTCGGCGAAGCCGCCGTCGCCGGCGGCCAGCCAGGCGGGGATGGCGGCCAGCATGAGCCATTCTCCGTAGAGCTGCACACCCCACAGGCTCAACAGCAACGGCACTTCGGCCAGGCGAACGAAAAGGATCGTCGCCTGGCTATAGGCCTGGGCGCCGAGACCGAGGGTGAGGCGGCGGATCAGGCTGGGGCGGCGATCAGGCAAGGGCGGATTCCCGGCAAAGTCGGGCGGCGACGAACGGTTGCGCGGGCGCCGCGTTGGCGCACGGACGGGGCCACTATAGGCCGGGCGGCGGGGCGCCGGCTAACGGCCGCCGCAAACCTGCCAGAAGGTGCGGATCAGGCGCGGCGCCACCGGGTCATGGACCGGCACGTTGGCGGTTCGCTCCGCCGCCTGGCCCCCTGATGACAGACGCCGCTCCAGCGCCTTGTGCGACAGACGGAACAGGGCGTCGCCGCCGGCCTCGCCAGGCAGCACCGCATGCACCCCCATGGCCCAGCGGTCAAACAGCCGGTTCTGCCGCGGCGCACGATGAATCACCGTCAGTCCGTAATGCCGGCGGTCGCGGTGCAGCTTGCCGTAGATACCCTCCACGGCGGCCTGGCTGCCTTCGAGATACTGCAGGAAATTGCCGCCCACATAGAGCAGCAGACCGGTGACGCCGGCGGCGCGGTTGTTGCGGACCGACACCTGTTCGATGCGGCCGAGGTCGGCCATGTCCATCTGCCGCAGGGCGTTGGAGGTGTAGAGAATCTGATAGAGGGCCATGTGTAGTCCGTCAGTGGAGAGCCAGGCTCATACGGACTTCATCGTACAGCCGGCCGGCGACGGCGTTTGCCTCGGGGTCGGTGCCCCAGACGACGAAGCCGCGGGATTCATAAAGGCGCAGGGCGGAGACATTGCCGACAGTCACGGCGAGGCTGATGCGGCGCAGGCCGGGCCGGGCGCGGGCCGCGGCGATGAGGGCGTCCAGCAGGCGGCCGGCCGTGCCCCGGCCGCGGACCGCGGGCGCCACATACATGGTCCACAGGGTGGACAGGTGCCGGCCCTGTTCCCGGTCGTTGAAACCAAGCGCCCCCAGTGCGACGAGGTGCCTATCGGCAAAAGCGCCCATGACCAGCGAGGAGTCATGAATGGCGGCGATCTCCCCATCGCTGCGGGCCGTCCACTCGGCGGCGCTTTCGCCAAACGCTTCGGGATGGTTGGTCAGCGCCTCCAGCCTGAGGGCGCGGAAGGCGGCGGTATCGTCGGCGGTCAGCCGCCGGATGGTGAGGGAATCGGCTGGCACGCTGAGGCTGGCCACGGTTAGAGGATAAAGCGCGACAGATCGGCGTCCTCGGCCAGGGCGGCCACCCGCTCCTGCACCAGGGCTTCGGTAATGGCGATGGTTTCGCCGCCGCGGTCGGTGGCGGTGAAACTGATTTCCTCCAGCAACCGCTCCATCACCGTATGCAGGCGGCGCGCGCCGATATTCTCCACCGCCGTATTGATGTCGGCGGCGAGCGTGGCCAGGGCGTCTATGGCGCCGTCGGTGAAATCGAGAGTGACGCCCTCGGTCCCCATGAGTGCCACATACTGGCGGATCAGGCTGTTCTCCGGCTCGGTCAGGATGCGCTTCAAGTCATCGCGGGTCAGCGCCTGCAATTCGACGCGAATGGGCAGGCGGCCCTGCAGTTCCGGCAGCAGGTCCGATGGCTTGGCCAGATGAAAGGCGCCGGAGGCGATGAACAGCACATGGTCGGTCTTTACCGCGCCGTGCTTGGTGGTGACGGTGGTGCCTTCGATCAGCGGCAGCAGGTCGCGCTGCACCCCCTCGCGGCTGACATCGGCGCCATGGCGGTCGGAACGGGCGGTGATCTTGTCGATCTCGTCGAGAAAGACGATGCCGTTCTGCTCCACGCTGTGGATAGCGTCGCGCACCACGCGATCCTGATCGAGCAGCTTGTCGGACTCTTCCTCCATCAGCACCCCATAGGAGTCGACCACCGACATGCGCCGCTTGCGGGTGGCCTGGCCGAAGCTCTTGCCCAGGATGTCGCCGAGATTGAGCATGCCCATCTGCGCGCCGGGCATACCGGGGATATCCATGGTCGGCATCTGCATGGCGCCGCTGTCGCGCACGTCCACCTCGATCTCGCGCTCGGCCAGTTCGCCACTGCGCAAGCGCCGCCGCATGGCGTCGCGGGTCTCGCCGCGGGCATGGTCGCCCAGCAGGGCATCCAGTACGCGATCTTCCGCCGCCAGCTCGGCCCTGGCCGCCACGTCCTTGCGCATGGCCTCGCGGGTCATGTGGATCGCCGCCTCCAGCAGGTCACGGATGATCTGCTCCACATCGCGGCCCACATAGCCGACCTCGGTGAACTTGGTAGCCTCCACCTTGATGAACGGCGCGCGGGCGAGACGCGCCAGACGGCGGGCGATCTCGGTCTTGCCGACGCCGGTCGGGCCGATCATCAGAATGTTCTTGGGCAGCACTTCCTCGCGCAGCGCCTCGGGCAGTTGCTGGCGGCGCCAGCGGTTGCGCAGGGCCACGGCCACGGCGCGCTTGGCGTCGCGCTGGCCGATGATGAAGCGGTCGAGCTCTGAGACGATCTCGCGCGGGCTGAAGGCCAGGTCTTCGGCCGAACCGTCGACGGCGGATCCGTCAGACGCCGGGCCAGCGGCGGTATCGAGGCGGACGGCGGGGTCGGTCATGACGGCTCCGGCAGGGATTCAAGGGTCAGGTTGGCGTTGGTGTAGATGCAGATATCGGCGGCGATGGCCATGGCGCGGCGGACGATGGCCTCCGCATCGAGCCCCGGCTGATTGATCAGGGCGCGGGCGGCGGCCAGGGCATAGGCCCCGCCGGAACCGATGGCGACGATGCCGTCATCGGGCTCCAGCACATCGCCGACACCGCTCAGCAGCAGGGCGTGCTTCTCGTCGGCGACGGCCATGACGGCTTCCAGCCGACGCAGATAGCGGTCGGTGCGCCAGTCCTTGGCCAGCTCCACGCAAGCCCGCTGCAACTGATCGGGATGCTGTTCCAGCTTGGCCTCCAGGCGTTCGAACAAGGCAAAGGCATCGGCGGTGGCGCCGGCGAAGCCGGCGATCACCTTGCCGCCGGCGAGCCGGCGCACCTTGCGGGCGCTGGCCTTCATGATGGTCTGGCCGAGGGTCACCTGACCGTCACCACCGATGACGGTCTTACCGTCGCGGGCCACCAGCAGGATGGTGGTGCCGTGGAACAGTTCAGGACTGGCGGCGGGACTGGTCATGAGGCGGGGCCGGTGTAGTGGGGCGGGCGGTGGAAACGGCGCGTCGGGCGAGGTGCGGACCCCTGCATATGGGGCCCGCCGTGTGGCGATCAAGCGGCAGCCGGTGGCCGCCGCTTCACACCCGGGCGATCAGACTAGGGGTCGAGGCCGGCGGCGGCGAGGGCGTCCGCGTCCCAGATCTCCAGAATCCGGCCGCGATAGCGCCCGCGGAACAGCGGTTCGGCCGGCGGTTCAGCGGCCCGGCGGTGCATGGTCACGAGAAGCCCGCCAGGATGGGCGGCGAGCCAGGCCAGGCCATCGCCCTCCGCCACCTCGGCCACGGGCCGGGTCAGACGGCCGGGAAAGTGAAATTCGCCGGTATACTCGCCAAGCCGGGCGATGGGGCGGCCCGCGGCCTCGGCCGCCGCCAGAAAGCGCGCCGCCGGAGCCGTATCATAGGCCGGCCGCGCCTGCGGCAGGATGGTCAGGTGGAGGATCAGCAGGACCGCCGGACCAACCAGCGTCAGAGCCAGCGCCTGCAGGCGGCGGCTGCCGCGGGTGGCAAACAGGAGCGCCGCCGCCAGCGCCAGGCTGGCCCAACCGGCGACAAACGCGCCGCGAAACAGCCATTCCGGCAACCAGGGGTAGGGAGTGCCACTGGCGGCCATCAACTGAAAGTCGGCGACGAGCAAGGCCAGGCCGAGAGCCACCAGAACGACGGCCGGCAGCACCGTGGCGACACGGCCTGCCCGCACGTCGCCGGCCCCACCGGCCAAGGCGCGGGCCAGCAGCAGGGCCAGCGGCACCATCAGCGGCACGATGTAATAGGCCTGCTTGCCGCTGATGGCGGAGAACAGCAGCAGGGCGCCGCCGCCGGTGATGGCCAGCAGGCGGGCGCCGCCGTCGCGCCAGAGACAACGCCGGCCAAGCGCGCGCCAGGCCGGCGGCCACAGCAGCCAGGGGAAGAAAAGAGCCGGGCTGAGCGCCGCATACCACCACAGCGGCTGGCGGTGGGCGAAGGAGTCGGTGATGCGGCCCTCGGTCTGGCCCCATAGAATGGCGTTGAAATAATCCGGCCCGCCGGCGAGACCGGCGGGAATCGCCCAGGCCAAGGCAAGGCCGGCGCCGGCGGCAAAGGCGAGCCCGGTGGCGCCATACCAGGACAGCCATGATCTGTGTGGCGGCCCGTCCGCCAGGCGGCCGGCCCACAACGGCCCGGCCAGCGCCGCCGGCAGCAGCATCAGGGTAATGACCGGACCCTTGGCCAGGACGCCGAGACCGAGACCCAGCGCCCACAGGCCCCAGCCTGTGAACCACGCGCCGCGCCACGGTGGCGCGCGGGCGGCGGCGACCAGACCCAGCAGGCCGATGAGGAGGGCCACCGCCAGCAGCATCTCGAACAGCACTACCGTGGCGAAGAGGGCAAAGAGCGGCAGGCCCAGCGCCAGCAGCGGCGCCATGGCACCGGCCCGGCGGCCGGTCTCGCCGGGCCACAGGCGGCGGCCGAGCGCGACCGTGAGGACCAGGGACGCGGCGGCGGCCAGCGGCGGCACCAGCCGGGCCCAGGTCTCCAGCGGGCCGAGCACCAGCCAGCCGGCATTGATCAGCCAGTAGAGCAGGGGCGGCTTGTGGGGATAGGGCTGGCCGTTCAGGTGCGGCACCAGAGCGCCGGCGTCACGCCACATCTCCCACGCTACCGCCAGGGCGCGGGTCTCCGCTGTCGGCAGCAGGGGGCGGGCCCACAGGGCGGCCACCACCAGGGCCAGCCAGACCAGGGCGGCCAGGCCCAGCCACAGACGCGGTGAAACAGACGTGTGCGATGAAACGGGGGTGGCGGGCGGCGTCGGGTCAGGCGGAGCGGTCATGACGGGGCGCGGCCGGCGGTGGTGTGGCTCAGGCGTCCGCATGGACGCGGCGTCGCTCGCGGCGGATCAGCACCAGATTGCGGCCATAGATGACGATGCCGGTGGACTGGCCGAGGATGAAGACCGGATCGCCGATGCCCACCGCATATATGAAGAGAAGCACGCCGCCGATGATGGAGCAGTACCAGAAGATCAGCGGGATCTCGCTGCGGCCGACCCGTTCGGAGTGAATCCATTGCAGGATGAAGCGGGTGCCAAACACCGCCTGACCGGCAAAGCCGATGATCGCGAACCAGGTGAGGTTGTCCGCCACATGGCCCCAGGCGGCGGCAAGGGCCTGGATGATTTCTGCCATCATGGGCGGTTTTCGCTGCGGTTCATTTCCTCTATAGGCCCCGGCAGGCGCTGCCGGCGCAAGAGCCAGGCGACCCCCATCAGATCAACAATGCCGACCCACAGGCGGTTGGCGATACCGTAGTGAGAGCGCCCGCCGCCGCGCGGCCGGTGATTGACCGGCACCGAGTGGCTTTGGCCGCCGGCACGCTGCACCAGAGCCGGCAGGAAACGGTGCATATGGTCGAAGTGCGGCAGGGCCATGAAGGCGTCGCGGGCGAACAGCTTCAGGCCGCAGCCGGTGTCGGGGGTGTCGTCCTGCAATATGCGGCGACGCACACCATTGGCCATGCGCGACGACAGGCGGCGGATGGCGGAGTCGCGGCGCGCGGTGCGGTGGCCGGCGATCAGCGCCAGCGGACGCGCCCCCACGGGCACGGCCTGCAGCGCACGCCACAGGGCCGGGATGTCGGCCGGGTCGTTCTGGCCGTCGCCGTCGAGAGTGGCGATCCAGACGCCACGGGCGGCACGGATGCCGGTCAGCAGGCCGGCCGACTGGCCCGACTGGCGGCGGTGACGCAGGACGCGCAGCTCTGGCACCGCCGTCGCCACACCGCGCAGCGCCGCCGGCGTGTGGTCGCCGGAGGCATCATCAACCACGATCACTTCCCACGATGCGTTGAGAGAGGCGGCCAGCGGCCGGAGGGCGGCGGCAACCTCCTCCACCAGCGTCGGCAGGTTGCTCGCCTCGTCATGGGCCGGGATCACCACCGACAGGAGCGGGCCGCCGTCGCCGGCCGGGGCAACGGCCTGGGATGCCGCAAGGGACGCGGCAGGGCGCGGCGCGGGGCGCGAGGGTGGAGACGGGGGAAGGCTCATGGCGGCAGCAGTGTAGTCCGCCTTGGCCGCGCCGTCAGTCACGGCCTCGTTCATGGCTGCCGGATTCCGCAGGCAAGCGAGGAGGCAAGCCAGGACATGCCGTGGCACAGTGGCCAGCGGCTTTGGGCCGCGTGTCAGGGGCGCGTGGCGACGGGCCCGCACACCTGATATGAGTGATGGCCTGTTCGCCGCGCCACAGGACGGGCCCGACCATGACCCCTGCGCCATGACCCCTGCCGCCGATTCCGCGCCGCCGGCTGAGCCCAGCGACTCGCCGGCTGCATCGCCGGCCCTGTGGGCCGGGCCGGTCGACCGGCTGGGGCCGGCCGATCTGGCCGACCTGTCGGACGCCACGGAGGGCGCGATCCTGGCCGGCGGCGGCTTCGGCTGGTTGTCGCCGCCGCCGCGTAATCGGCTGGAGACTTATTATCGCGGCGTATTGGCGATGCCGGAACGGGTCCTGTTCCTGGCCCGTATGGACGGCACCGTGGTGGGCGCCGCCCAGCTTATCCTGGCGCCGCCCAACAACGAGGCGCAGGCGCGCATGGGGCAACTGGCCCACGCCTTCATCGCCCCCTGGGCGCGCGGTCATGGCCTGGCCCGGCGCCTGACCCTGGCGGTGGCGGCGGAGGCGCGGGCGCGGCATCTGCTGGCCCTTAACCTGGATGTGCGCGAGACGCAGACGGCGGCCATCCAGCTCTATGAGAGTCTCGGCTTCCAGCGGTGGGGAACCAATCCGTCCTATGCTTTTGTGGAGGGGCGGATGATCGCCGGCCACTCCTTTACCTTGCGCCTGACGGGCGAGACGGCGGCGGCGCCGGACGCAGCCGATGGCGAGGATGTGCGCCATCCATGATTCTGTATCCGGCTCTGGAGCTTCGTGACGGTCACAGCCTGCGCCGGCTGTCGGGTGATGACCCGGTTGAGGGAGCGGCCGGTCATGACGACGGGGCGGACGAGCCGGCGGCGCAGGCCGGCCGGTTTGCCGCCGCCGGTTGTCGCTGGCTGCACGTGGTGGCCAGGGACAGCCGGTCGGCAGAACCGTCCGGCGATGGGGACGGGCGCGGCCCCTATAGCGGCGACGATCTGGACAGTGACCCGTCAGGCAACTGGCCGGCGGTGCGGGCCATTCTGCAGGCGGCGCGGGCCGGGGGCGCGGCGGTGCAGATCACCGGCGCGCTGGGCGGCGTGAAGCGTTTCGCCGGATGGCTGGAAGCCGGCGCGGCGCGGCTGGTGCTGGGGCCGGCGGTGCTGGCCCGGCCGGAGGCGGTGCGCCAGGCCTGCCGCGATTTCCCCGGCGCCGTTGCGGTCAGTCTGGAGGCCCGCGACGGCATGTCGGAAGCGGCCGGCTGGACCGCCAAACCGAGAGTGCGAGCGGTGGACATGGCACTGCGGCTGGAGGAAGCCGGCGTCGCGGCGATCATCTATACTGACATCAACCGGGCCGGCGCGGTGGCGCGCCTCAACCTGGAAGCCATTGTCGACCTGGCCTGGGCGTTGACCACGCCGGTCATCGCCGCCGGCGGCATTACCGGTCTGGACGAGCTGGCGGCGCTGCAGGCGGAAGAGGCGGCCGGCATCGAGGGCGTGATCGTCGGCCGCGCGCTCTATGACGGACGCATCCCCTTGCGTCAGGCGCTGGCCATGATGGCGGCGCGTACGGCCGACTGATTTGACACGCCTCCGGCCGGGCGGCAGTTTCGCCGGTGGGGACCGGTCCACGACATCCAGCGCACAGGAGTTCGCCATGGCGACCTATGACGACAGCAATATTTTCGCCCGCGTCCTGCGCGGCGAGCTGCCGTGCGAAAAACTGTATGAGGACGAGCACATCCTTGCGTTCAAGGACATTGCGCCACAGGCGCCGGTCCATGCCCTGGTGATTCCCAAGGGCAAGTATGTGTCGCCGGATGACTTCGCCGAACAGGCGAGCGATGCGGAAGCGGTCGCCATGATGCGGGCGGTCGGTCATGTGGCGCGCGCTCTGGGGCTCCACAAGACCGGCTATCGTTTGATCGCCAATCACGGCCCCCATTCCCATCAGGCGGTGGCGCATCTGCACTGGCACGTGCTGGGCGGCGGCGATCTGGGCCGTGGTCTGATCTTCGCCGATGACGCCGGCTGGACCGATTAGCCGTGGTGCCGGAACGCGTGGTCCTGCTGGCCGACAATACGGTGGCGGCAAAGCGACTGGACGAGATCAAAGCGGCGGCACCGGGTCTTACGGTGCGCCTGGTGGCCGGCGGCGATGAGGCCCTGGGCCCGGCCATGGCGGCGCCGGGGGTGGAGGTGGTGGCAGGTGATCCGCCGGCGGCCAGTCTGGCCGCGGCGCATGACCTCAAATGGCTGCAGAGCTGGTCGGCCGGGGTGGATCATGCCTTGTCGCCGGAGCTGGTGGCGCATCCGGCGGTGCTTACCTGCGCCAAGGGCAATGGCGCGGTGCCGCTGGCCGAACATGCCATCCTGCTGATGCTGATGCTGGACCGCGACGCGGTGCGCTGGGTGGATGACCAGAAGGCGCGGCGCTGGGAGTGGCGCACCCATGGGGAGCTCAACGGGCATACGGTGGGCATCATCGGCCTCGGCTATTCCGGCGCGGATCTGGCGGAGAAAGCCAAGGCCTTTCACATGACGGTGCTGGGGCTGAGCCGGTCTGGCCGGCCGGTGCCTCATGTGGACGAGGTGTTCACGCCTGATGGCCTGCACGAGGTGATGCGGCGCAGCGATTTCGTGGTGATGACCGCACCGCTGACCGACGAAACGCGCGGCATGCTGGACGAGGCGGCGTTCCGCGCCATGAAGAAGACAGCGTTCTATGTGTGCTTTTCGCGCGGCGGTATCGCCGATGATGCGGCGCTGCTGAAGGCGTTGCAGGAGGGCTGGATCGCCGGCGCCGGACTCGATGCCCACAGTGTCGAGCCGCTGCCCAAGGACAGCCCCTTCTGGGATGCGCCCAACACCATCATCACGCCGCACAACGGCGCCAGTTCCCTCGGCACCCGCCAGCGCGGCGCCGACATCTTTATCGCCAATCTGAAACGCTATGCGGCGGGCCAGCCGCTGTTCAACGTGGTGGACAAGCAGGCGGGGTATTAGGCGGGCGGAGATATGGACGGCGATGTGTATCAGATCCGCGCCGCCCGCCCGGCGGGTCACGCGGTGATCGCCGGTCTTCTTCTGGAGACGCGGGCCGCTCTCGGCTTCCTGCCGGTGGATGATCCGCCTGCGCTCCGCCGGTTCGTCCGGGAGGTTCTGTTGCCACAGTCGCGCGTCAGCGTCGCGCTGGAGGGCGACCGTCTGGCCGGGTTTCTCGCCCTCGGCGCCGGCACCGTCGCACCGTCATCGGTCGAACAGTTGTGGGTGCGGCCGGATTATCAGGGGCGGGGGCTCGGGTCGCGGCTGCTTGGGCTGGCCAAAGTGCAGTCCGCGGGCGGCCTCGACCTGTGGGTGTTCGAGGCCAACCGACGGGCCATCGCCTTCTATCAGCGGCATGGCTTTCAGACGGTGCGGCAGACCGACGGCGCGGACACCATGGAGAAGCTGCCCGACCGCTTGATGCGCTGGTCGGCCGTCTAGGGCCGCGCCGTAAACACCCGGCCCCAGATGCGGCGACGATCCGCCGGCACCGGACCGACCGGCGTGAAGTGATCGGCCGGTGAGCCGGCCACCCGCACATAGCGGCAGCCGTCGGCCGGCTGGATGGAGTGAATGTCACCGACCTTGTAGAGATGGGCCTGACCGGGCCGCAGGGTGTAGGCGCTGGTCTCCTCCACTACCGCGTCCTCGCCCGGCGTTCCCGATACGATGCGCCAGTCACGCATGTTGGTCTGCAGGGTCACCTGGCCATAGACCGCCCAGTCGGGGCCATGATCGTGGGGCGGGGATTCGCCGCGCCCGCTGTGGCCGATATAGACGATGACCGTGAAGCCATGGTCCGGGTCTTCATAGAGGCGGTGGCTGCCAAGGGCATGTTCACTGCCACAATGGGCGGCGAAGAAGTCCTTGTCGGTCAGCACGGCTTCGAGAGCGGCGCGCACCGCGTCCTGGCCGGCCGGACCGGAGTCGGCGGCGAGTGCGGTGCGGGCGGCGGCGATGAAGGCGGCCAGAGCCGGGGTCATGCCCGGTCGCCTGCGGCTGGCGGGTCGGCCGCGGTAGCGCCACCGTCATGGTTTGAGTCCGGTGCGCCGGTGGCCCACAGCACGGCCAGGAACGCACCCTTGGAGCGCGGCAGCAGGGTCAGGGTGAGGGCCAGGGCCAGGCCCGGCCACACCATCATGGCCAGCCACAGGGGCCAGGCGGTGCGCAGCTCCACCATCAGGGCGGCGGGCACCACCAGATGGCCGACCACCAGGATGGTCAGCCAGGCCGGGCCGTCATCGGCGCGCAAATGGTCATAGGGCTCGGCACAGGCGGCACACGCCGGCACCTGGCGCAGATAGGCGCGGAACAGGTGGCCCCGGCCGCAGTTGGGGCAGCGGCCGCGCACGGCGCGCAGCACGGCGCCGGCCAGCGAGGGGCGGGGTTCGCCGGCTGGCGGCGGGTAGTCGGGTGGCGGCTGGATGGGCGGCGAAATGCGGGCGGGCATGGCCCCTACATGGCGCAGTGGCGTCCGCACGGCAAGGCCGGGGTGTGCGAAGGGCGTACGACGGCGGGTCAGGCTCCGGCCTGTCCGGCCGCAGCGACATCGATGGGCATAAGGTCGGCGAAGGCGAAACCGTCGCTTTGCCGGACGGCGCCCGGCCGGACGGCGATTGGCCGGCTGAACATGGGCCCGCCATGGGCGAAGGTGTGGAACTCCCCCTTTTCGCCACAGGGATCGGCTGTCGGCGGCAGATCGGCCAGCAGCGCCGCGTCATAGGCGCGGCCGGCGAAAGCGGCGTCCAGTTGCGCCAGGTCGATGCTGGTCAGTCGGGCCTGCAGGCCGCCCGTGATCATCTCGCGCGCGAGCGCCGCGGTGTCACGGCCCCACAGGGGAAAGAGCGGCGTCAGGCCGCTGCCGGCGAGGCGCTCCTGGCGATAGGCCCGCACCTCTTCGAGGAACAGATCGCCGAAGGCGATGTGGGCGATGTCGGCGGCGCGGGCGGCGGCGACGGCTTCGGCCATCCGCGCGGCATAGACCTCATGGGGGCAGGGGTCCGGCAGCATCACCGGATAGAGCGGCAGGCCGGCGGCGGCGGCCTGGGCGTCGACCAGGGCATGGCGCACCGCGTGCATGGAAACGCGATCAGCCGCCTGGTTGAAGGTGGTCAGCAAGCCGGCCGGTTCGAAGCGCCCCTCCTGGCGCAGCACATGGAGCATCCAGGCGGAGTCCTTGCCACTGGACCAGGCGAGCCAGACACGCGGCCGGTCAGCCATGGACGTTCTCAGGCATGGATCTGTGTGCGGCGGTAGGACAGAGCCTCGGCGATGTGGCTGCGCCGCACATGGTCCGCGCCGTCCAGGTCGGCCAGGGTGCGGGCGACCCGCAGCACCCGGTGATAGCCGCGGGCGGACAGGCGGAAGCGCTCCACCGCCTCGCCCAGCAGGGCGCGGCCGCTGTGGTCGGGGGCGGCCACCTGTTCGAGCAACTGGCCATCGGCCTCCGCATTGGTCCTGATGATGGGCCCGCTGTCGGCCACCTGGGCGGGGGCCTGATCATAGCGTCGGCGCTGCACGTCGCGGGCGGCGGCGACGCGGCCGGCGACGGTGGTAGAGCCTTCGGCTGGTGGCGGCAGGCTGAGATCGGCGGCGGACACCGCCGGCACGGTCACGTGCAGGTCGATACGGTCGAGCAGCGGGCCGGACAGCCGCGCCTGATAGTCGGCGGCGCAGCGCGGCGCGCGGGCGCAGGCCAGCGCCGGGTCGTCCAGATGACCGCAACGGCACGGGTTCATGGCGGCGATGAGCTGAAAGCGGGCAGGATAGGTTACATGGCCCTGGGCGCGGGCGATGACGGCGCGGCCGGATTCCAGCGGCTGGCGCAGCGCCTCCAGCGCCGGACGTTGAAACTCCGGCAGTTCGTCGAGGAAGAGGACGCCCAGATGGGCCAGCGACACTTCACCGGGCCGCGCCCGCGCGCCGCCGCCGACCAATGCGGCCATGGAGGCGGAGTGGTGGGGATCACGAAACGGCCGCTGGCGGATAAGCCCGTCCTCGCCAACCATGCCGGCGACCGAATGGACCATGGACACCTCCAGCGCCTCACGCGGGTCAAGCGGCGGTAGCAGCCCGGGCAGACGCTGCGCCAGCATGGACTTGCCGGCGCCGGGCGGACCGGTCATCAGCAGGTTGTGGCCACCGGCGGCGGCCACCTCCAGCGCCCGCTTGGCGCTTTCCTGGCCCTTGATGTCCACCAGATCGGGCTGGTGTGCAGAGCGCGCGACGGGTGCCTGCGGCAGGGCCGGCCGGGGCAGCGCCGTGGCGCCGGTCAGGTCGGCCAGCAGCGCGGCGAGGGAGGGCGCGGCCAGGATGTCCAGCTCGGCGCCGGCGAACACGGCTTCGACCCCGTTGGCGGCGGGACAGGCGAAGCGCAGGCCGGCGCCGCCGGCCGCCACCGCCGCCGGCAGCACACCGGCGACAGCGGTCAGCCCGCCGTCCAACGCCAGCTCGCCCAGGGACAGGAGGCCGGCCACCCGGTCCTCGGCCACCACGCCCATGGCGGCCAGCAGGCCAAGGGCGATGGGCAGATCGAAATGGCTGCCTTCCTTGGTCACGTCGGCCGGCGCCAGATTGACCGTGATGCGCCGCGCCGGCAAAGCGAGACCGAGACTGGTCAGGGCCGCGCGCACCCGCTCGCGGCTTTCGCCAACAGCCTTGTCCGGCAGGCCGACCACGGTGAAGGCCGGCAGGCCCGGACCAAGGCTGACCTGGACGTCAATCTGAAGAACGGTGATGCCCTGAAAGGCCACCGTCCGGCTGCGCGCCACCATGGGTCGGGTCCTTCGATCCGGTGAGCTGTTCTGCCAGGCCGGCCCGCCACCAGGCGGGGAGCCGGCCGTGAGCCCAGTCTAGGTGGCGGCCCCATAAAGCGGAACGGCGGCCCCGAGGGACCGCCGTTCGCCAGAATTGATGCGCCGGCGGACCGGCGCGCACCCGCAAGGCGACTAGCGCCGCGCGGTACGCCGCACCGTCCGACGCCGGGCCGGTGTGGTGGTCTTGGCAGCGGTTTTGCGCTTCGCCGTGGTCTTGCGCTTGGCGGCGGTCTTGCGCTTTGCCGTGGTCTTCTTGGCCGCCGTCTTGCGCTTGGCGGCGGTCTTGCGCTTGGCCGTGGTCTTCTTCGCCGTGGTCTTGCGCTTGGCGGCGGTCTTGCGCTTGGCCGTAGTCTTGCGCTTCGCCGTGGTCTTGCGCTTGGCGGCGGTCTTGCGCTTGGCCGTAGTCTTGCGCTTGGCGGTGGTCTTCTTGGCCGCCGTCTTGCGCTTGGCGGTGGTCTTCCGGGCAGCGGTCTTGCGCTTTGCCGTGGTTTTCTTCTTCGCCGTCGTCTTCCGCTTGGCAGCGGACTTCTTGGCGGCAGTTTTCTTTACAGCCATTCGGTTACTCCCCCTTGGCTCGATCAATCCTCGTCCGCAGAAAGCGATCGCGAATGAGGCGTTGTATGTACAGGCTATGGTTAACAAATCATTAGTTGAAAAGAAACAAGTCCAAAGCAGGACGCAGTATGGGAGTCGGCCGCGGCAATCCGAACATAAGCCGGCAGTTACTTGTGCGAGATCAGGCCGGCTGACAGTCAAGCGATGCAGGTGCGATGATTCATCTTGTGATGCGTGGTTGAGTCCTGGCCCGCTGGCTGACCGTTCAGCGTTTCTTCTGTTCGTTTGGGAAGGATTCAGAATAACGTAATTATTTCAATATCTTATCGTGTGCCGATTATGTATGCGCCACGTTGTGCCGGCGCAAACCGCTGCATTTGTTGAGTTATGCGACGGCGGGGCCATCACACAGCAGGACCGTTTGCGACACGACGCGTCGGTGGCGACCATCGTCGCCGGACAGGTCCGCACGGGCCAAAGGCCGGTGTTGCACGGTTGCAACAACCGTGAAGAAAACGAATGGACAGACGGTCTGTGCCTGTCTTCGTTGGAAAAACGGTGTCGGTCGTCACCGATTCCAGTTGGTGATTCCAGTTGGCGATTCTAGTTGGCGGTACGGTCGTGACGGGATGCAAAACGCGTCTCTATGGCGTTCCAGATGTCCCGTTCGATGTGGCTGCCGTCCAGTCGGTTGATCTCCTGAATGCCGGTCGGCGAGGTGACGTTGATCTCGGTCATGTAGCCGCCGATCACATCGATGCCGACGAACAGCAAACCCCGCTCTGACAGGGCCGGACCAATGGCCTCGCAGATCTCGTGCTCGCGCCGGGTCAGCGCCGACTGCCGCGCCAGGCCGCCCGCATGGAAGTTGGCGCGCGCCTCACCCTTGGCCGGGATGCGCGCCACCGCCCCCTTGGGCACGCCGTCCACCAGGATGATGCGCTTGTCGCCACGGCGGATGGCCGGCAGGTAGCGCTGGATGATGATCGGTTCGCGATACATCTGGGTGAACACTTCCAGCAGCGATGGCAGATTCTCGTCCGCCGGCGGCACATGAAAGACGCCGGCGCCGCCATTGCCGAACAGCGGCTTGACGATGATGTCCTTGTGTTCGCGGCGGAAAGCCATGATGGCGTCGCGGTCCGAGGTGATCAGGGTCGGCGGCATGAGTTCCGGAAAATGCGTGACGAACAGCTTCTCCGGCGCATTGCGCACCTGTACCGGGTCATTGACCACCAGAGTTGCGGGATGGATGTGCTCCAGCAGATGGGTGGCGGTGATATAGGCCATGTCAAAGGGCGGATCCTGCCGCATGAGGACCACATCCATGGCCGCCAGCTCCACGGTTTCCATGGCGCCGAGCGTGGCGTGGTCGCCCGGCTTGCGCCGCACCTTGAGCGGGCGGGCGCGGGCGGTGACGCGATTGCCGGTCATGGACAGGTGTTGCGGCAGATAGTGGAAGAGAGCGTGGCCGCGCCGCTGCGCCTCCAGGGCCAGCATGAAGGTGGAGTCCGCATTGATGTCGATGGTCTCCACCGGGTCCATCTGAATGGCGACGGCAAGACTCATGACCCTGGACTCCTGAAGACGAGAAACATGGGTGACCTCCCTCGGCCGGCTGCACAGGACGATTCCGCGCCGTGGACAGGGCGCGACTATATCTCATGATGGCGGCCCGACAGCAGGGCCGGCACGGCCAGCGTGGCGAGTCGCGGCGGGGCGTTCCGGTCTATCCGCCGCCGACGGTGCGCGACGGATCATCCGCCAGCACTACATGAGAGACGATGCGGCGGACATAGGCGATGTCGCGGGCGTGGGTCACCACCCGGTCCAGCTCTGCCTGGCTGCGGGCTATGCCCATGAGATAGACGACGCCCTTCACCACCTCTATCGAATAGTTGATCGCCGACACGTCGCCATCGAACAGCAGGCGGGTGCGCAGCCGGGTGGCGATCAGCAGATCGCGGCCATAGCCCTCGGCGCCGGGGGTGGCGGCGACCTCGATCTCGTTGATGACCTCGCGCACACCCGACGCCTGCCAGGCCAGGCGGACGGCGGTGAGGCGGTCCTCCGGCGTCTCCACCACCCCGGTCAGCAGCACGCGGCCTTCCACCACCTGCAGGCCGACCCGGCTGAACAGGCTGATGCTTTCGGCCAGCCACAGCCGGTTGATTTCCAGCTCTATGGTGGCGTCATTGGCTGCCGCCGAAAGATCCCGTTCCTGAGCGACCATGATGCCGGCCGAGGCGCCGGCGCCGACCGCCATGCCGATCGGCGAGCAGGCGGCGGCGAGCAGGGCGGCGAGGGCCAGCAGCAGCCCCGGCAGAACGGGGCCGGGCAGGTGTGAGCCAGGGGGGCGGGACGGAGTGCGCGACGGATGGCCCATGGCCCCGGCAGTGTGGGTGGCTGGCGGCGGCAAGGCAAGGCCGCGGTCAGGCCGGCCAGGCAAAGCGGGGGTCATGACGGGGCCATCATGATGGCGGGCGAAAGGCATCGGCCAGGTGGCGCGGCAGGCGCGCCGGGCGGACGGTGATGACATCGAAACGCAAGCGGGGATCGGCGCCGGTGCGGTGGGTGTTGCGGGCGAGCCAGGCGCTGGCGGCGGCGGCGATGCGCGCCTGCGCCGCGGGATGGACGGCGGCCAGGGCGTCGGCCCGATGGTTGCGGGCCTTGACCTCTACGAAGAGGATCAGGCTGCCGCGGCGCGCCACCAGATCAATCTCACCGCCCGGCCCGCGCCAGCGGCGATCAAGCACACGAAAGCCCTTGAGGCGCAGCAGCCAGGCGGCCCAGATCTCGGCGCGGCGGCCGCGGGCCTCGGCCTGACTGCGCCGCAGGGCGTCGGTCATGGCTGCCGCCGCGGCCGTTGCAGGGTCAGCGCCCGGCTATAAACCTGGCGGCGCGGCAGGCCGGTCTCCGCGCTGACGCGGGCGACGGCGCTCTTCAGGGACTCCTCCGCCAGCGCCGCCGCCAGCCGTTGATCGAGCGCGGCGCCGGTCGCGGACCGGCCGTTATGGTCGGCGGACTCGTCGCCAGTGTCGGCACCAGTGTGGGCGGAGTCTTCGGCGGGTGGCGCGATGATGATTACTGCCTCGCCGCGCGGCGGCGGTTCGCTGGCCAGTGCGGCGGCCAGCTCATTCAGGGTGCCGCGCCGCACTTCTTCGTGGCGCTTGGTCAGCTCGCGGCCGATGGCCGCCAGGCGCGGCCCCAACACCGTCGTCATGTCGGCCAGAGTGGCAGCAAGACGACGGGTCGATTCAAACACCACCAGGCTTGCGCGCACCGCCGCCACCTCGGCTATAGCGGTGCGCCGCGCCGCCCGTTTCGCCGGCAGGAAGCCAAGGAACAGAAAGCGATCGCTGGGCAGCCCGGCGACCACCAGGCCGGCCAGCAGAGCGGAGGCGCCGGGCACCGCCTGCACCGGCACACCGGCGGCGTGACAGGCGGCGACCAGACGATAGCCGGGATCGGACACCAGCGGGGTGCCCGCATCGC
This sequence comes from Alphaproteobacteria bacterium, assembly GCA_040218575.1. NCBI lineage: Bacteria > Pseudomonadati > Pseudomonadota > Alphaproteobacteria > Alphaproteobacteria bacterium. The sequence continues at coordinate 100,635 of JAVJRE010000006.1, forward strand.
TGACCAGGGCAATGCGCTCGCCCGCCTGCAGGCGGGCCATGAGCCGCGGCAGAACCCGCGGCGCATTGTGATCGTTGTAGGCAGTGAGGCGGGCGCTGAGACCCTGGCTGGTCAGCAGACGGCGGGTGACGCGTGTATCCTCCGCCGCCACCAGATCCGCCGACCCCAGAACCCGCGCGGCGCGCGGCGACAGATCGGCCAGATTGCCAATGGGCACGGACACCACATGCAGACCGGGCGGCAGGGCCGGCGGTTGGCTGGCGGGTAAAGCATTGCCCGACAGCGCCCTATGGCCGGCCTTGGGCTGCTTGTGATGGGAAGAGGCGGCCATGGCGTCCTGTCTGTCGCCGGTCACGGTGACGACATGTTTGTCATGACATCATCACAGCGTCACGCCGGCCAATCATAACAGGGGCCGGGCATAAACCGAGCATAACAGGCGCGCCCGGTGTGCGGGAACAATCGCGCGCGGTATGCAGGCAGACCGTCGTTGCCAACTCACTTTCTTTCTCTGCCTACAGATTTTTCACCAGCCGACAGGGAAGCCGCATGACCGACAACGCCCCCACCACCACAGCCCGCAGGGATTCAAGCGAACGCCGTGGCGCTATGGCAGGACGCCGGCGCGGCGGGCCGTGCATCATTGCCCATCGCGCTGGCGCGGCGCTGTGGCCGGAGAACTCTCTGGCCGGTGTGCGCGGCTCGCAGGCCCTATCGGTGGACGGCATCGAAATCGACGTTCATCTGACCGCCGACGGCGACCTGGCGGTGATCCATGACAGCGATCTGGCGCGGACCACACGGGGCAGCGGCGCCGTGGCCAGCCTGACCATGGCGGAGATTCGCCGGGCACCCCTGCGTCAGGCGGCCGGGAGTCAGGCGGCGGACGCCTGTGTGCCGTCGCTGGCCGATGTGCTGGCGGTCATGGCCGATGGCGCGAGCGATCTGTGGCTGGAGATGAAGGGGCCGACGGAAGGGACGGCCTATCCGGGCATGGCGCATCGGGTCTGCGCCGCCCTGGCCGCCGCCGATTTTGTCGGGCGCACGGTTGTGATGTCCTTCGACTGGGACCAGCTGGTCGACGTGCGGTCTCTGCAGCCAGGGCAACCAGGGCAGCCGGGTCTGCGAACGGCGGCCCTGCTCGACACCGGCGGCCTGCAGCGTGCCGGCGGCGTGACGCCGGCCGTGGTCCGTGCAAAGGACACCGGAGCGACCTGGCTGGCGGTGGCTCAAGGCTGTGCCACGCCTGTTCTGTTGCGGGCGGCGGCGGCGGCCGATCTGGCGGTGGCGGTGTGGACGGTGAATGACGAGCCGGCGCTCAAGCGCTGGCTGCACAGCCCGGTGGGGGCGGTCATCAGCGACCAGCCGGACCGGGCGCTGGCGCTCGGCCGGCCGGCCCGGCCGTGGCGCTAGCCGCCGGCGCGCCCCGGTGGTCCGGTTGCGCGTGGCGCGGGCGGCCTCGGCCTGTCATGGACCCGGCCGCGACGGCACCATAGGATTGCCCGGACAGTGACCGGCACGAGCCCGGCGCGTAAGACCGTGATCATGCACAGGGTGGCGATCAGCGTGGCACACGTCCCACGGGCATATTCTCCACGACAGGTGGTGCTGGCGGTTGTAGCGAGCCTGGCGCTGGCTCTGGCCGCCTGCGCCGGGCCGGGCGGCCTCGGTGGGTTTGGCGGGGTTGGTGGCAGCGGGTCCGGCGCGCCGCCGCCGTCGGACTCGTCCGCGGCGGCCGGCCAGGCACCATCCGGCGCGGCCACATCCGGTGCTGACAGCGGAGCACCGGCGGCCGGGGATGCGGGCGCGGTAGCGGCCGGCGGGCTGGCGGCGGTTGATCCATCAACGGTCTTTGGCCCGGCCGGCACGCCGGCGCCGCAGGCAGCCGATCGCGTTCGCGTCGGCCTGCTGCTGCCGCTGAGCGGTCCCGACGCCGCCCTCGGCCGGCAGATGCTGAACGCCGCCCTGATGGCGGTCAGTGAAATCGGCGATTCCCGGTTCGAGTTGTTGCCGCGTGACACCGGCGGCACGGCGGACGGGGCGGCCCAGGCAGCGGCCGAAGCGTTGGCCGGCGGCGCCCGCTTCCTGATCGGTCCGGTGTTTGCCACCACCACGGCGGCGGCGGCCCCGGTCGCCCAGGCCGGCCAGGTGGCGATGGTCTCGTTCTCCACCGACAGCCGGGTGGCTGGCGGCGGCGGCTTTGCGCCGAGCGCCGGCCTGACAGGTCTCTCCGGCGGCGGCCCTGACGCCGCTGGCCGCGCCGCCGGTCGTAATGTCTTTGTCATGGGCTTTCTGCCGGAGCTGGAGGTGGCGCGGGTCATCGCCTACGCCGCGGCCGAAGGCCATCGTCGTTTCGCCGTTCTGGCGCCGGCCAATGACTATGGGCAGGCGGTTCTGCGGGCGGCGCGTCAGGCGATTCCCGTCCATGGCGGTGTGCTGGTCCAGGCCGTGCTCTATGACCCGGCGGGGGATGCCACACCGGTGGTCCGCCAGCTTGCCGACTATGACCGGCGGGCGGCGGCCCTGGCCGAGGAGCGAGCGGCTCTGACCAGGCAGGGCGGCGAAGTGGCGGAGGCGGCGCTCAAGCGGCTGGAGGGGCGCGACACATTGGGCGATGTGGACTTCGACGCCATTCTGGTGCCCGAGGGCGGCCCGGCCCTGATGGCGCTGGCGCCGTTGCTGCCCTTCTTTGATATTGATCCGGCCCGGGTGCGGCTGCTCGGCACCGGCCGCTGGGATGATCTGCGTATCGCCACTGAACCCGCTCTGCGCGGCGGCTGGTTTGCCGGTGCGCCGGCGGCATCGCGGGAGGCGTGGGCAGCGCGCTATGAGTCGCTGTTCGGTGAAGCGCCGCCGCGCCGCGCGACGCTGGCCTATGACGCGACGGCGCTGGCCGCAGTGCTGGCCCGTGAGGCGGAAGGCGGTGATTTCTCAATCGCGGCGCTGACCCGGCCTGGCGGCTTTGCCGGCATTGACGGACTGTTCCGCTTTCTGCCCGATGGCCGTGTCGAGCGGGGCCTGGCCATATTGCAGGTGGGCGACCGGGTGCTCAGCGTGGTGGAGCCGGCGCCGGCCAGCTTTCCCACCGGCGCAAGCGGCGGGGTCGCGGGTCAGCCATAGGCGGGTCGGCCGGTTGAAATCAGCCGGTGAGGCCGGGCGCGGCGGGCGAATAGTCGGTCAGATTGAGGCGGCGGTCCTGAATATCACCCACCAGATCGCCGTGCAGCGCCGCGGTCCGGCGCTTGATGGCGGCCCATTCGTCGTCGGCCATGAAGGAGTCCCAGGCCCCGGTCAGGGTTTCCGCATCGGGCCAGACCAGAAGATAAATGAACTCCAGCCGGTCGCCGTTACGACACTCCCACATGGCGCGGATGTGGAAACCGTAGCGCGCCATAATGGGCACCGCATGATCGCGAAAACGGTCATGAAAGGCCTTGCGGTTGGACTCGAAGATTTCGTAGATGCGGAGCTGGTGGATCATAGCAGGCTCTCCTGGCCCTGCCCCGTCAGGCGAGGAGTCGGGCAAGCACCGAATCCAACGCCAGGCGGCCGGCCGGCGTGGCGGTCAGGCGGCGTCCGTCACGGTCATTGCGCCACGCAAGAAAGCCTAGGTCCATGAGGCCGGCCATGGCCGGCGAGCGGACGAGGCCGTCGCAGCGATCCGCTCCGCCGAGACGGGCGAGACGTGACAGTGGCACGCCCTCGGCCAGCCGCAGCCCCATCATCAGCGCCTCGTCGAAGGCGTCGCCCGACGGGATGAGGCTTTCATCGCGGGTGGCGTGACCGTCGGCCTCCACCGCCGCGAGCCAGGCCTCCGGTGCGCGATGACGGCGGCGAGCCAGACGCTGTCCGGCAGCGTCGGTCAGGCGGCTATGGGCGCCGGGGCCGACCCCGACCCACTGGCCGCTGCGCCAGTAGACCAGATTGTGCCGCCCTTCCTGACCGGGCCGGGCATGGTTGGAAATCTCATAGGCCGGCAGACCGGCGGCGGCGGTCATTTCCGCGGTCACATCATAGAGGTGGGCGGCCGCATCGCCGTCCAGCGGCGTCAGGCGGCCGGCGCTGTATTCGCCGTGGAAAGGCGTACCGGGCTCCAGGGTCAGTTGATAGAGCGACAGATGGTCGGCGCCGAAGGCCAGCGCCCGCGTCAGCTCGGCCCGCCACCCGGCCGCGGTCTGGTCAGGTCGTGCATAGATCAGATCGAAGGACCAGCGGGGAAAGGTGGCGGCGGCCAAGCCGATGGCCGCTTCGGCCTGGGCGACGCTGTGCCGCCGGCCGAGGAAGGCCAGCGCCGCATCGTCCAGGGACTGCACACCCAGCGACAGGCGGTTGATACCGGCCTCGGCATAGGCGCGAAAGCGGTCCGCCTCGACGCTGGTGGGATTGGCCTCCAGGGTGATCTCCACAGGCTCGCTGGAGCGCGGCCAGTGCCGGCGGGCGCGGCTGATGACGGCGGCAACGGTATCGGGGTCCATCAGCGACGGCGTACCGCCGCCGAAGAAGATGCTGTGGAGGCGACGGTCCGGCGCTTCGCTCAGAGCGTGATCCAGCTCGCGCAGGAGGGCAGCCCGCCAGCGGGCCTGATCCATGGACGCGCGGACATGGGCGTTGAAGTCGCAATAGGGGCAGCGGGCGAGGCAGAACGGCCAATGGACATAGAGGGCGAAGCCGCCGTCGTTATGGCCGTCAGGATGACCATCCGGCGCGGCGGCCGCATGCGCGGCGGCGGCAGGGGTGAAGGGACCAGGTTCCATGGCAGAGTGCTAGCACGGCGTGGCGGACTTGTCCGCCGGGCGGATGCGGCCTAGCAAGGGGCATGGTGTTGCGCCTGTCCAACAAAGACGCCCGTCGCGTGGTCATCGCCGCCACCGGCCTTGCCGACCGTGCCGGCGGCCGGCTCACCGGGGATCGCCTGGCCGGGCTGATCGCCCGCCTTGGTTATGTGCAGGTGGATTCCATCACCGCCCTGGTACGGGCCCATCATCACATCCTGTGGAGCCGTCACGGCGGCTATGACGAGGCGCTGCTCCGCCAGTTGCTGGAGGAAGAGCGCCGCCTGTTCGAGCACTGGACCCACGATGCGGCGATCATTCCGGTGGAGGTTTATCCGCACTGGCATCATCGCTTTGCCGCCTATGGCGAACGCTTTCGCCGCAGCAAACGGTGGGCGAGCCACGGCGGTGATGGGGCGACCCTGCGACAGGTGCGACGGCGGGTCCGCGATGGCGGGCCGGTCATGGCCCGCGACTTCGCCGGCGACAGTCAGCGCAGCGGACCGTGGTGGGGCTGGAGCCGGCACAAGGCGGCGCTGGAGTATCTGTGGTTCACCGGCGAGCTGGCGGTGGCGGCGCGGCACGGCTTCGCCAAGGTCTATGACCTGAGCCAGCGGGTGATTCCTTCGGACCTGCATGGGGCGCCGGCCAGCGATGAAGCGGCCCACAAGGCGTGGGCGGCGGGCTCGGCATTGCAGCGGCTGGGTTTCGCCAGCGCGGCGGAGGTGGCGCGTTTCTGGGATGCCATGAAGCCGGCGGACGCCGCCATGTGGCTGGAGGCAGCCGTCGCGCAGCGGGCACCGGCGGTCGAGGTGGTCGAGGTGGAAGGCGCCGACGGCACCTGGCGCGAGGCCTTCGCGCCGGCCGGGCTGGCGGAGCGATTGAAAGACGTGCCGCCGCCCGAGGGACGGCTGCGTCTGCTCAACCCGTTCGACCCCTTGCTGCGCGACCGGGCGCGGCTGGAACGGGTGTTCGGTTTTCACTACCGCATTGAAGTGTATGTGCCGGCGGCCAGACGGACCTATGGCTATTATGTGTGTCCGTTGCTGGAGGGCGACCGGCTGGTGGGGCGGGCCGAGGTGGTGAGTGACCGCAAGGCCGGCGCGCTGGTGGCCAGGGCGGTATGGCCGGAGCCGGGGGTGCGCTTCGGCGTCGACCGCCAGGGCAAGCTGGCGGCGGAGCTGCGCCGGCTGGCCCGCTTCACCGGCGTTGATGACATCCGGATAGAGCGGCCGGCCCGGCCTTTCGTGCGCGGGCTTTAGGGGCGGCTTTAGGGGGCGGGGTCTTTAGCCGGGGACGGGCCGGCGGGCCTGGGCCAGGAAGGCGGTCCAGGCCGGGTCGCGGCGCACGCGGCGGGCCAGGAGGGCGTGGCCGGCCGGCACCGGATGCACCCCGTCATCGGCCATGAGCGCGCGGTCGAAGGCGGCGTCGCCGTCGAGCCCCGCGTGCAGGTCGATATAGGGAATGGCCAGGTCGGCGGCGACCCCGGCGAAACGCCGCGCGATCGCCGCCACGCGGTCCGGCACGCTGCGCCCCTGACCGGTGTCCGGCACATAGCGAACCGGCGTCGGCGCCAGCCACAGGACCGGACCCATGCGCCGCGCGGCGACCATGATGGCCGCCGCCTGCTCCGCCGCATGGCCGACGCTGACACGCGGCCGGCCACGGCTGTCTTCATACCAGCCGTCATTGATGCCGAACATAAAGACCAGGCCGAAGCCTTCGCCCGGGCGACGGCGCACTTTTGCCTCGGTTGGCCAGCGCGCCGCTATGCCGCCGGTGGTGTCGCCGCCGATGGCCAGATTGTAGAGGCGCATCTCCTGCAGCGGATCACCGTCGGCGCGCAACTGGGCGGCGACCAGCCGGTCGACCCAGTTGCGGCTGCGGCCGTCGGCAAAACCAACCGTGATAGAATCGCCGAAGAACAGAAGCCGCAGGCGGCGCGGACCGGCGGTGCCGACCGGCGGCACGTGTGGTGGCACATGTGGTGGCACATGTGGCGAAACCGGCGGCCGGGTCACAGGGCGGCGAGTCATGGCGCCTTGCCTCCAAGCGGCGCAAGCGCCTGCGCCATCAACCGGCGGAAGGCCATGGCGCGGTGGCTTATGGCGTGTTTCTCCTCGGCGGTCATTTCACCGAAGGTGCGGCTCTCACCCTGCGGCACGAACATGGGATCATAGCCAAAGCCGTTCTCGCCACGGGGCGGCCAGACAATATGACCATCCACCCGGCCTTCGACGGTGACGCTGCGGCCATCCGGCCAGGCCAGCGCCAGGGCGCAGATGAAGGCGGCAGCGTGGTCATCGGCGGCCGCCACCTCGTCCCACACTTTGTGCATGGCGCGAGCGAAGTCCCGTTCAGGCCCGGCCCAGCGGGCGGAGTGGATGCCCGGCCGGCCATCAAGGGCGCGAACCGCAAAGCCCGAATCATCGGCCAGGGCCGGCAGCCCGGCGACGGTTGCGGCGGCGCGCGCCTTGAGCAGGGCGTTGCCGGCGTAGCTGTCCTCGGTTTCCTCCGGCTCGGCCAGCGAGAGTTCCGCCGCCGACAGCACGGTGATGGACCACGGCCGCAGCAGGTCAGCGATCTCACGCACCTTGCCGGAATTGTGACTGGCGATGACCAGACGGCTGCCGGTGGGCAGGACCGGGGCCGGCAAAACCGCGGCGGGCAAAACGGGAGCAGGCATGGGCCAGGGACGGGGCTGTCGTGGCTTAGGCGAGGCCGAGCGCCGCCCGTTGCAGGGCGAAGAGTTCGGCCGCCCCTTTTTGCGCCAGGGCCATGAGCCGGTCGAAGTCGGCGCCGCTCATGGGCCGGTCCTCGGCCGTCGCCTGGACCTCCACCAGGCCACCGCCATCGGCCAGGACGAAGTTGGAATCGGCGGCGCAGGTGGAATCCTCCGCATAGTCCAGGTCGAGCACCGGCCGGCCCTGCCAGACGCCGCACGATACCGCCGCGAGCTGGCCATAGAGTGGCGGCGTCTTCAGCGCGCCCTTGGCGTCGAGCCAGGCCACTGCCTGGTGCAGCGCCACCCAGGCGCCGGTGATGGCCGCCGTGCGAGTGCCGCCATCGGCCTGCAACACATCGCAGTCAATGCGGATCTGTCGCTCGCCCAGCCGGGTCAGGTCAATGACCGCGCGCAGGCTGCGGCCGATGAGCCGCTGGATTTCGGTGGTGCGGCCGGACTGCTTGCCGCGCGCCGCCTCGCGGTCGGTGCGGGTGTGGGTGGAGCGCGGCAGCATGCCGTATTCCGCCGTCACCCAGCCGCGGCCGCTGTTGCGCAGGAAGGGCGGCACGCTGTCCTCGACGGACGCGGTGCACAGCACCTGGGTATCGCCGAAGCAGGACAGGCACGAGCCTTCCGCGTAACGGGCGTAGCCGGGTTCCAGCCGGATCGGCCGCAGTTGGTGATCGGCCCGGCCGGACGGGCGCGGCGTCAGTGGTTCGGCCATGGCAGATCCTTTTGGCTGGGCGGCGGGGAGTGGCGCAGGAAGGCGGGGTTGGCGCGGACGCTAGACCGCGATGGCACAAGAGGCAAGGCGCGGGGTGATGAGGCTGCCGGCTGGGTGAGCATGGCCTATACTCGGCCAGGACATATATAGAGTCATGGAGAGTCGGGCACCGACAGTGACGGTGCCCGCAGCGGAGACCTGATACGCGTGGCCACGCCCGATGATCTGGTAAGCAAGCTGAACGCCCGCAGCCGCGACGTGCTGCGCCGGGTGGTGGATCTGTATCTCACCACCGGCGAGCCGGTGGGCTCGCGCACTCTGGCCCAGGCGCTGGGGCGCGACGGCGGGCTGGCCCTGTCACCGGCGACCATTCGCAACGTCATGGCCGATCTGCAGGATGCCGGGCTGCTTTACGCACCGCATACATCGGCCGGTCGGCTGCCGACGGAATCGGGCCTGCGGCTGTTTATCGACGGGCTGCTGGAAGTGGGACGGCTCAGCCATGACGACCGCGAGGCTATCGAGTCGCGCTGTGTCGCCGCCGGCCGTTCCATGGAGCAGGTGATGAACGAGGCCTCGACCTTGCTGTCGGGCCTGTCGCACAGCCTGAGCCTGGTGATGGCGCCGAAGAGCGATGCGCCGCTCAAGCACATCGAGTTCGTCGCCCTGTCGCCGGGCCGCGCCCTGGCGGTGCTGGTGAGCGAGGACGGCACCGTCGAGAACCGCTTGCTGGACATGCCCGAGGGCACCCCGCCGTCGGCCCTGACGGAGGCCGCCAACTATCTCAATGCCCGCCTGGTCGGCCGCACCCTGGCCCAGACCCGGCATGAAGTGCTGCGCGAGTTGCAGGAACACCGGACGGCCCTGGACGAGGCGACGCGGCGGGTGGTGGAGGCCGGCGTGGCGACGCGGGCGGAAGATGGCGACCAGGGGCTGCTCATCGTCCACGGCCAGTCCACCCTGCTGGAGGATCTGCACGCGGGCGAGGACCTGGAGCGGGTGCGCCGCCTGTTCAGCGAGCTGGAGCGGCGCGAGGGCGTGTTGCGCATGATCGATGCGGCCAACATGGCCGACGGGGTGAAGATCTTCATCGGCGCCGAGAGCGAGCAGTTCGACCTGACCGGCTATTCCTTCATCCTGGCGCCCTTCGCCAAGAGCCAGGAGAAGGTGATCGGCGCCATCGGCGTGATCGGCCCGACCCGCCTCAACTATGCGCGCATCATTCCCATGGTGGACTATACGGCCAAGGTGGTGGGCCGCCTGCTGGGCCAGGGGTGAGCGCGAGCGGCTGAGCCGGATCGGTGGGCGGAGACCGCCAGGCCACGAGCCCGGCGGGGGTTGGCAGGGGCGCGGCGCTTCCTATATGGAGCGGGCTACAGGGGCCGGCCCGGCGCGTCGCCCGGCAAGCGAAGGACCAGATATGAGCGGTGACAAGTCAAGCGAAGCGGACGGCCCGGCCGACCCGACGACCGAAGGCGCGTCGGCCGCCCCGGCGGACCGGACGACCGCGGCCAACGACCCGGCGGCGGACGGGAACGGCGCAATTGGCGGCGGGCCCGACGGTGGCGGGCCGGGCGGCGCGGATGCGCCGGCCGCCGACTGGCAGGCGGAAGCGGCCAGCCTGAAGGACCAGTTGCTGCGGGCCCTGGCGGAGACCGAGAATGTGCGCCGCCGGGCCCAGCGCGACGTGGCGGATGCCCGCCGTTATGGCCCCGCGCCGCTGGCCCGCGATCTGCTGGCGGTGGCGGACAATCTGCAGCGCGCCTTGCAGGCGGTGCCTGACCAGGCGCAGGCGGATGCGGATTCGCCGCTGGCGCGGCTGGCCGAGGGCATGGCCCTGGTCGCCCGCGAGCTGGATCAGGTGCTGGCCCGCAACAATATCAGCCGGGTCCCGGCGGTGGGCCAGCCCTTCGACCACAACCGGCACGAAGCCATGATGCAGGTGGACGACGCCAGCGTGCCGGCCAATACGGTGGTGCAGGAGATGCAGGCCGGCTATGTGCTGCACGACCGCCTGCTGCGACCGGCCATGGTGGCGGTGTCGCGCGGCGGCGCGGCCAGGGCGCCGGCGACGGGCGCAGCGGCGGACGGTGTGGCGGCGGAAGGGGCAGCGGAGGGCAGCGCGGAGTCCGTCGAGGCCGCGACCGGGCCGGGCGGCGGCAAGGGCGAGACGCTGGACACAAAGGCGTAAGCATCCGCGACAGGGCGGCGGGGGCGGCATAGACTTCCGGTCATGGCCGACACCTCGAAGGCAGCCGGGAAACCGGCCGGGCGGCAGGCGCGACAACCGGCGGACACCGGCTCGCCGTGGCGCAGCAGCGTGGCGCCGGATCGCGACAACCGCGCCTGGTTCGAGCAGATCTATCGCCAGGCCGACGGCGATGTGGAGGCGGTGCCGTGGGGGCGCCGCGGGCGGTCCGATCCGCTGGCCCGGTGGCTGGATGATCTGGCGGCGGACCCGGCCAACGCCGCTGTGCTGAACGGCGCCGGCCGGCGCGCGCTGGTGGTCGGCTGTGGTCTGGGCGGCCATGCGGTCCGTCTGGCCGGTCTTGGTTTCACGGTCACCGCCTTCGACATCGCCGAAACGGCGGTGGCGTGGGCGGCCGAACGTCACGCCGGCCACGGCATTACGTTCGTCGTCGCCGACCTGTTGCGGCCGCCGGCGGAATGGCGCGGCGGCTTCGACCTGATCGTCGAGGCCATGACCCTGCAGACCCTGCCGGGCGACGGTCGCCACCACGCCATGAGGCAGCTGGCGGCGATGCTGATGCCGGGCGGCCATCTGCTGCTGGTGGCCAGCGGCCGCGACGCGGGCCAGTCGCCCGAATGGCCGCTGAGCGAAGAACAACTGGCCGGGCTGGAGCGGGCCGGGCTTGTGCGGTGGCGTTTTGACATCCAATGGCGTGAGATGGCCGGCGAACGCCGCCGCCTGTTCCGCGCGGTTTATCAGCGGCCGCCGGACGGTGCGGCGAAGCCGGCGCCATGAGCGCGCCACAACAGAGGGAAGATATGGACGAGCGCCAGCGGATCGCCCGCTTCGATGACATGTACCGCGAGGCGGCGGGCGATCCCGACAAGGTGCCGTGGCACCGCCTGCGCACGCGCCAGGAAGTGGCCCACTGGCTGGCGCGCGAGCGGCCCGACGGCCGCGGCCGAACGGCGCTGGTGGTGGGCTGTGGTCTTGGCGATGACGCGGCGGCGCTGGCCGAAGCGGGGTTTGCCGTCACCGCCTTTGACCTGTCGGAGACGGCGGTCGCCTGGGCGGCGGAGCGCCACAACGGGCCGGTGGCGGCCGGGCGAATCACCTTTGTGGCCGCCGACCTGACGGCGCCGCCGGCGGCATGGGCCGGCGCCTTCGACCTGGTGCTGGAGGTCTATACCCTGCAGGCCATGCCGGCCGGTTTGCGGGCCGAAGCCTTTGCGGTTCTGCCGACGCTGGTCAGGCCGGGCGGCCACCTGCTGCTGATCTGCTCGGGCCGGGCGCCGGGCGAGGCGGAGCATGACGGCCCGCCCTGGCCGCTGCTGCGGACAGACCTGGCGCCGCTCACCGCCGGCGGGCTGGTGGAGGAGCGGTTCGAGGAAATCACCTACACCTTCAACGACCAGCCACGCCGCATGTTCCGGGTGCTCTATGGCCGGCCGGCCGCCTGAGGGGCGGATCGGCGCCGCAAACTAATCCCGCCGCGGCGGTTGCAGGCGGCGGCAAGCGTTCCTATATGGGGCTGAGCGAAGCGGCCGGCATCATGACGGGTGCCGGGCCGCGCCCCCTGAACACCCCGGGGGCCGTGATCCGCGCCAGTCATGGTAGGTGCAGAGAATGCCGGATTACCGGGACTTTCTGGCTTGCCGGGCGGAGACGGCCTGCTGAAGGAGCCTGAATATGAGCAAAGTCATCGGCATTGACCTTGGCACCACCAACTCGTGCATCGCCGTCATGGACGGCAAGGAGGCGCGGGTCATCGAAAATGCCGAGGGCGCCCGCACCACCCCCTCCATGGTCGCCTTCGCCAAGGACGGCGAACGGCTGGTCGGCCAGGCGGCCAAGCGCCAGGCGGTGACCAATCCGGAAAATACCCTGTTCGCCATCAAGCGTCTGATTGGCCGGCGGTTCGACGACCCGTTGACCAAGAAGGACATGAAGCTGGTGCCCTACACCATTGTCGAGGGCGACAATGGCGACGCCTGGGTGGAGGCCGAGGGCAAGAAATATTCGCCGTCGCAGATCAGCGCCTTCATCCTGCAGAAGATGAAGGAGACGGCCGAGGCCCATCTCGGCGAGACGGTAGAGCAGGCGGTCATTACGGTGCCGGCCTATTTCAACGATTCGCAGCGCCAGGCCACCAAGGACGCGGGCAAAATCGCCGGCCTTGAGGTGTTGCGCATCATCAACGAGCCGACCGCGGCGGCGCTGGCCTATGGTCTGGACAAGAACAAGACCGGCACGGTGGCGGTCTATGATCTGGGCGGCGGCACCTTCGACATTTCGATTCTCGAGATCGGTGATGGCGTGTTCGAGGTCAAGGCGACCAACGGCGACACGTTCCTCGGCGGCGAGGATTTCGACATCCGCATCGTCGACTATCTGGCCGACGAGTTCAAAAAGGAAAACGGCATCGACCTGCGCAAGGACCGGCTTGCCCTGCAGCGCCTGAAGGAAGCGGCGGAGAAGGCGAAGATCGAGCTGTCCTCCACCGTGCAGACGGAAATCAACCTGCCCTTCATCACCGCCGACCAGAGCGGGCCCAAGCATCTGGCCATCAAGCTGACGCGGGCCAAGCTGGAAGCGCTGGTGGATGAGCTGGTGCAACGGACCATCGGTCCGGCCAAGGCGGCGATCAAGGATTCGGGCCTGTCGGCCGGCGACATTGACGAGGTGATCCTGGTCGGCGGCATGACCCGTATGCCGAAGATCATGGAGACGGTGAAGCAGCTCTTCGGCAAGGAGCCGCACCGCGGCGTCAATCCGGACGAAGTTGTGGCGGTGGGCGCAGCCATTCAGGGCGGCGTTCTGCGCGGCGACGTCAAGGACGTGCTGTTGCTGGACGTGACGCCGCTGTCGCTGGGCATCGAGACCCTGGGTGGCGTGTTCACCCGGCTGATCGACCGCAACACGACGATTCCGACCCGCAAGAGCCAGACTTTTTCCACCGCCGAAGATAACCAGACCGCGGTGACCATCCGCGTCTTCCAGGGCGAGCGCGAGATGGCGGCGGACAACAAGCTGCTGGGTCAGTTCGACCTGGTTGGCCTGCCGCCGGCGCAGCGCGGCGTGCCGCAGGTGGAGGTGACCTTCGACATCGACGCCAACGGCATCGTCAATGTGTCGGCCAAGGACAAGGCCACCGGCAAGGAACAGCAGATCCGTATCCAGGCGTCGGGCGGCTTGTCGGACAGTGACATCGAAAACATGGTGCGGGAGGCCGAAGCCAATGCGGAGGCCGACAAGGAGCGCCGCGCCCGGGCAGAGACCCGTAATCAGGCCGATACGCTTGTCCACATGACGGGGAAGAACCTGGCCGAGTTCGGCGACAAGGTGAGCGAGGACGAGAAGTCGGCCATCGAGTCCGATCTGGAGGCGCTGAAGACGGCGCTGGCCGAGGAAGACGCCACGGTGGAGGACTTGCAGGCCAAGGTGCAGGCGCTGGCCCAGTCCAGTATGAAGCTGGGCGAGGCCATGTATAAGGCGCAGCAGGAAGAGGCCGCTCCGGACGGCGGCGATGCGGCGGCGTCCGGTAATGGCCCCGACAGCAGCGCCGGCGGCAGTAGCGCCAGCGACAGTAGCGATGGTGTGGTGGATGCCGACTTCACCGACGTGGACGACGAGGACAAGCGCGACCGCGCCTAGTCTCTTGTCGCCTCCTCCAAACCGCCTGCCCAGGTTGTGGCCGGCTGGTCAGGACGGGCCCGTATCGGGCTTTCCACCAGCCGGCCGCAGCGTCACTGTGGCGCCGATGTGCTGCTCACCGGACTCCTGACCCATGGCCACCCGCGACTATTATGAAGTGCTGGGCGTCGCCCGCGACGCCGATGCGGATACCGTCAAGAAGGCGTATCGCAAGCTCGCCATGGAGCATCACCCCGACCGCAACAAGGGGGATGCGAAGGCGGAGCAGCGCTTCAAGGACGTCAATCAGGCCTATGACGTTCTGAAAGACCCGCAGAAGAAGGCGGCCTATGACCGCTTTGGCCACGCCGCCTTCGAGGCCGGCGGCATGGGCGCGGCCGGCGCAGGCGGCGGCGCAGGCGCGGCTGGCGCGCGAGGCTTCGGCGATTTCACCCAGGGCTTTGCCGACATTTTCGAGGAGATGTTCGGCGACTCCGTGGGCGGCCGCGGTCGTGGCGGCCAGGGCGCGCGCGGTCGCGGTTCCGATCTGCGCTACAATCTGGAAGTGGATCTGGCGACCGCCTTCGCCGGCAAAGAGGCGCGCATCCGCGTACCCACCAGTATCGCCTGCGACTCATGCAACGGCAGTGGCGCCGAAGGCGGCGCGGCGCCCACTACCTGCCCGTCGTGTGGCGGCGCGGGACGGATGCGGGCGCAGCAGGGCTTCTTCACCATAGAGCGCACCTGTCCCACCTGCGCCGGCGCCGGCCAGGTGATCGACAAGCCGTGCCGCAAGTGCAGCGGCGCCGGCCGGGTGCAGCGCGACCGCACCCTGACCGTCAATATTCCGGCCGGGGTGGAGGACGGCACCCGCATCCGCCTGGCCGGCGAGGGCGAGGCCGGGGTGCGCGGCGGCCCGGCCGGCGATCTCTACATCTTCGTTTCGGTCAAGCCGCACCCGGTGTTCCGCCGCGACGGCCGGACCCTGAAGATCGACGTGCCCATCGCCATGACCGTGGCGGCGCTGGGCGGTCAGGTGGAGGTGCCGACCGTGGACGGACCGCGCGCGCGCATCACGGTGCCGGCCGGCACCCAGAGCGGCCAGACCTTCCGCCTGCGCGGCAAGGGCCTGTCAGGCCTGCGTCAGGCGCAGCGCGGCGACATGCTGGTGGAGGTCAAGGTGGAAACGCCGGTCAACCTGACGGCGCGGCAGAAAGAGCTGCTGAAGGAGTTCGCCCAGGGCGCGCCCGGCGGCGGCCGCAAGTCCAACAGCCCGCAGACCGAGGGCTTCCTGTCCAAAATGAAGGAGCTGTGGGACGACCTGACGGAGAAGTAGGACCGTCGCCACCGTCGCCGCGTCTCCGCATGATGAATCGCCGCCGCCTTGCCGGCGGCTTTGTGCTTTACTGCGCCCTGCTGAGGGAGGGAAATATGCCGCCCGACAGGAACCGGGCTGGTGGGGAGGGGCACGTGTCCGACGCTGACATAATCACAATCGCCATTGCCGGTCCCGGCGGCCGGGTCGGCCAGCGGCTGGTTGCCGCGGTTGAGGCGGCCGATGACCTGCGTCTGGTCGGCGGGCTGGTCAGGCCGGGTTCCCCCCTGGTGGGGCAGGCTCTGGCCGGCGCGCCGCAGGCGATGATGACGGACGATCCGGCGGTGCTTCTTGCCATGGCGGATGTGGTGATCGACTTCACCACGCCGGCGGCGACCCGTGCGTTAGCCCTGGCGGCGGCCGGTCTGGGCGGCGGGGCAACGACCGCGGGCGCGGCCATCGTCAGCGGCACCACTGGCCTCGCGGCCGCGGACGAGGCGGCGCTAGACCGGGCGGCGGAACGGGTGGCGGTGGTTCATGCGGCCAATATGAGCCCGGCCATACACTTGCTGGCCGGTCTGGTGCAGCGCGCCACGAAGGCGCTGGGTCCGGCCTGGGATATCGAAATCGTCGAGATGCATCACCGCCACAAGGTGGATGCGCCATCGGGAACCGCCCTGTTGCTGGGCCAGGCGGCGGCGGCGGGGCGCGGGGCGCGGCTGGAGCATCTGCGTCTGGCGGCCCGTGACGGCGTCACCGGCGAACGACCGGCGGGATCAATCGGCTTTGCATCGCTGCGCGGCGGCGATGTGGTGGGCGAGCACCAGGTGATCCTGGCCGGCGCCGGCGAGCGCGTGGTGCTCGGTCATGTGGCCGCGGATCGCGGCCTGTTCGCCGCAGGCGCGCTGGCCGCGGCGCGGGTGATCGCCGGCCGGCCGGCCGGGCGCTATACCCTGGGACAGCTCATGGGACTTGATGACTGACGACCCGAGCCGCGCGTCGCTGACCGACGCGGTGCCGGCGGCGGGCCGGGGTTTGCCGCCGGCAGCGCCATGGAGCGGGCGGGAAGGCCTGCGCGCCGGCCATGCGGTGACGCTCGATTCGGTGGCGGCGCTGCGGCTCGCCATGCGCGGCCGCTTCATCTCGCTGGCGGTGGTGGCGGTCCTGCTGTTCACGGTGGCGCCGGCGCCGGACGTGTTCTGGTTCCACGGCCTGCTGCTGGTGTTCGGCCTGCTGGGCTGGCTGCAATACCGCCTGCACCGCCTCGGCGGCCACCGGCTGCTGGACACCGGCCTGATGGCGGCGGACTTCACGCTGCTGACCTTCACGCTTCTCTTTCCCAATCCGCTGAGCGCATCGGCGGTGGGTGCGCCCATCCAGCTCTGGCTCAACGGCTCCAACGTCATTTATTTCTTTATCATCCTTGGATCGCTGGTGTTCTCGGCGACGCCGCGTCGGGTGATGATCGGCGGCGTTCTGGCGGCCGCGGCGTGGAGCGCCGGCTTTCTGATGATTGCGCTGCGACCTGACAGCGTGACCATTCTGAACACGGACGTGCCCATGCGCATCGGCGTCTATGACGATGCGGCGCGGGCCATCATCACGGATCCGCACTGGGTGGACATCATGATGCTGCCGCAACAGGTGGTGGTGATCGTGCTGGTGGCATGGATTCTGTCCATTGCGGTCGGTCGGTCGCGCCGGCTGCTGGTGCGTCAGGCGGAGGCGGCGCGGCAGCGGGCCAATCTGGCGCGCTATTTTCCGCCGACAGTGGCCGACCGTCTGGCCCGCCGCGACGACGGGCTGGGCGCGGTCAGCGTCCAGCCGGTGGCGGTGCTGTTCGCCGATGTGGTGGGCTTTACCGCCCTGTCGGAACGGCAGCCGCCGGAACAGGTGGTGGCCATGCTGCGCGAGCTGCACCGCCGGCTGGCCGACGCGATTTTTGCCCATGACGGAACGCTCGACAAGTTTCTCGGCGACGGCGTGATGGCCACTTTCGGCACACCTGAAACCCGCGACGGCGATGCGGCGCGGGCGCTCGACTGCGGCCGCGCCATGCTGCGGGAAGTGGACGACTGGAACCGGCAACGGACGGCGGAGGGGGTCGACGCGGTGCGCCTGTCGGTGGGTCTGCACTACGGGCCGGCGGTGCTGGGGGATATCGGCAGCGAGCGCCGGCTGGAGCTGGCGGTGGTGGGCGACGTGGTCAATGTGGCGGCGCGGTTGGAGGCCATGACGCGGCAGCACGACACGGCGCTGCTGGCCAGCGCCGATCTGGTGCAGGCGGCGGCCAGGAGCGGTGGCGAGCAGGTCCGGCGCGATCTGGAAGAGGTGCCGCCGCTGGCGCTGGACGGCCGGGCCGACCGGGTGGCGGCGTGGCGGCTGGCGGCGCGGCCGGCCGGCCAGGCGCGGGCTGACTAGAGGCCGGGCTGGCTAGAGGCCGGGCTGGCTGGGGGCCAGGGGGGCGGGCCGGCGGTCGGCCAGCGCGGTGCGCAGATCCTCGGCCAGTTGTTCCTTCTGCGCGGCGCCGAGAAAACCGCCGATGAACAGCCGCCGGCCGTGCGAGGTGAGGGTCAGCAGCGGCTGGCGCAGGCCACGACCACCGCCGGCCAGCATCTCCACCCTGAGCCAGGTGGGCTCCAGCCGCCATTCGGTCATGCGGCCGCCGGCGTCGCCGCGGGTGACGATGAGTTCGCTGTCGGTCAGACGGATCCACTCAAAGCGCCGTCGCTCGCGGTTGGACAGGCGAAAGGCGCCCCACAGCAGCAGGCCTTCGAGCCCGAAAAAGCCGGTGACCGGCCAGGCGCCGCGCGAGAGGAACCACAGGGCCGGCACGGCGGCCAGGGCCACATAGAGTGTCACCAGGGCGACAAAGCCGGGGCGGGTCAGGCTGCGGTGGGGACGGATCAGCGCCTCATAGAGGAGGCCGGGGGCCGGGGTGTCGCCGGACGCGGGTATGAGGCTCGGCCGCTGCAGCACCGTCCGGGCGCGGTCGGCGGTGGCGGGTGAGGTGTCGGTCGGCGGCGGCATGACCCGACCAGTAAAACCCGCCCGGCGGCGCTTGCCAAGCGGCGGCGAAGCGGTGCGGCGGGGCCTTGTGCCTGGCTGGCGCCGGACCCCGCACCCGGCCCGCACCCGGCCTGGAACCGGCAGAGATCTGGTAAGAGACCATGGCGCTGCGGCCGGCGGGCGGGGGGGGAGGGTGAGCGGGGGGTTATGGGTTCTGGGTCCCGGCGATCACCATTAGGCTAGGGTCATGGCCCGCCGACGATTGCTCAAACCGGACGAGATCGAGGCTTTCTTCGCGCGCCTCAAGGATGTGGACCCGGCGCCGCAGACGGAGCTGGTGTGGTCCACCCCCTATACCCTGCTGGTGTCGGTGGTGCTGTCGGCGCAGGCGACGGACGTTTCGGTCAACAAGGCGACGGCGCGGCTGTTCCCGAAAGCGGATACGCCCGAGGCCATGCTCCGCCTGGGCGAAGAGGGTCTGCGCGATCATATCAAGACCATCGGCCTCTACAACGCCAAGGCGAAGAACGTCATTGCCCTGTCAGAGGCCCTGCTGCGCGATCATGCCGGCCGGGTGCCGGACAGTCGCGAGGCGCTGATGGCGCTGCCCGGAGTGGGACGCAAGACCGCCAATGTGGTGATGAACTCGCTGCACGGGGCGAAGACCATCGCCGTCGATACCCACGTCTTTCGCGTTGCCAACCGTACCGGCCTGGCGCCGGGCAAGACCGTGCGGGCGGTGGAGGATGGGCTCATGCGGCGGGTGCCGGAGCACTGGCAGGACCATGCCCACCACTGGCTGATCCTGCTGGGGCGCTATACCTGTGTGGCGCGCAAGCCCAGATGCCTGGCCTGTCCGGTGGCCGATCTCTGTCTCTACAAGGACAAGACGCAAGCATCAGCGTAAGGCAGGCGGCAGAGGGCGGTGAGGCGGACCGGTGACGTTAGCCGGTGCCGCGCAGGCCGCGCAGGCAGGCCCGTCGCGCCCTGTCGCCCTGCAGCAACTGGCCGGCCCCATCCATCATGTCGTAATGGACCACCTGGCGCAGGCCGACCCGGTCATAGAGATAGAGGTTGAGGACACAGTCGCTGCGCCGGTATTGCCAGACCTCGGCCTGCACTTCCTGACGCACCCATGGCGCCGGCCCCATGAGGCGGACCAGCCGGTCGCGGTCGAGACCCACCAGGCGGGCCGGGTTGTCGTCCGGGTCAGGCGCGGCGGTTGTTGTCTGGCCGGCGGCGGATTGGGTGGCGGCAGGTTGGCTGGCGGCGGGCGGGGTTGTGCTGGTGGATGCGACCGGGGCCGCCGGGGCGGCGGCCTGAGTGACGGTAGCGCCGGGGGTCCGGCTGGTCTGGCCGCCGGCGGTGCAGGCACCGAGCAGCAACCCGGCCAGCAACATGCCGATTGTCAGCGGCGTTGTCCGCCGCACCGGGTCGGCCGGCGGGCGCAGCGGACCCGGACGGTGGCCCGCCGTGTGGCCGGAACTGCGCCGGAGGCGAACGCCGTTCAGCGTGGCACTCCGCCGCTGTCGTCGGACTCGATCTTCTGCACGTCACCGGACACTTCGGCACCGCTTTCAATCTCTATCTGGCCGTAACGCACCTTGCCGGTGAGGCGGCCGGTGCCGTGCACCACCAGGCGGTTGCGGGCCGTCAGCTGACCATCGAAGGTGCCGGCGATGATCGCCGTGTCCACCGCCGCCGAGCCCTTGAAGGCGCCGGAGCGGCTGACTTCTATGGTGCGGCTGTCGTTGAGATCGGCCTCCACCTCGCCTTCCACCACCAGCGTATCGCAGGAGGTGATCTGGCCGGCCAGTTTGATGTCGCGGCCGACGGTCAGCTTCTTGCCGTCGCCGCCGCCGCCGCTGGTCTCGCGCCGGTTGGAGGCGGGCACCGTGAAGGCGCGGCGGGGAAACTCATGAATGCCACCGAGGCCGGGGTCGGCCCGGCGGGGCGAAGAGGAATCGTCGGACATGGAGGCTCCGGGTCTGAGGCCCGCGGGCGGGCGTTGGCGACAGTTTACGCGTCTTGGCGGCGTATGCGGAGAGGGAAGTTCAGGACCGGTGTCAGGCGCAGAAAGCGGTGCTTTCCGGCCCGTCGGGGGGGGGGTGGGCGAGGGGCGGGGCCGGCGAGGGGGTTGGGCCGGCGGGGCCAGGGCTGCCGCGGCAGGCTCAGGTGGCGGCGAAGAAGTGCGGCGCCAGCAGATGAGCCATGAGGGCGGTGGCGATGAAGGGGGCCAGCAGGTTGAGCCCCGGCACGGCGAACAGGCCGACGGTGACGGCGCCGGCGAGGAAGAGCGTGCCGCCGAGCCGGCGGCGCAGGGCCAGCGCCGCCGCCCGGTCGAGCCGGCGATAGGCCACCAGCTCGAAATACTCACGCCCCAGCAGCCAGCCATTGAGCAGCACATACAGGGCCACATTGAGCGGCGGCAGAAAGAACAGCAGCAGATAGGCCGGCAGGGCCAGCACATTGACCGCCAGCACCAGCAGGGCGAAGCGCAGGCCGGTGGCGAGTCCGGCCAGCAGCGACTGACCGGCCGCCGGCGGCAGACCCGGATAATGGCGGCGCTCCACATGGGCGGCCACCTGCTCGGCGAACAGGCCGGCGACCAGCCCGGCCACCGCCGGCAGCAGGAACCAGGCGGCGACCAGGGCGGTGGCGCCGCCGGCCCAGTCCACCACCCGCTCCAGCCAGGCCATGTCAAACAGACGGGTGGAGGCCAGCAGGGTGATGACGCCGCCCCACAGCGCCACCAGCAGGAGCAGGGTGAGGCCGGCCGAGGCGAGGACCAGACGCAGGGTCGGCCGCTCGCTGAGCTGGGCGAAGGCGCGGACGAGAGCGGCGATCAGGTTGGCGACCATGGCGCCGGTTATGCCGGCGGCGACGCGGCCGGTCAAACCGCATTGCCCAGGGCGGCGATGGGCCGCCGCCGGCAGCGATGGCGGGAGCGGCTGGACGGCCGGCCGTGCGGTCGGGATACTCCGCCGCAACCGGAGCCTCCGGCGATACCGGCCAGGCAAAGGCCGGCAGGAAACAGGGGAAGAGAGCATGAGCGACGCGGCCTACGACGTACTGGCCATCGGCAATGCCATTGTGGATGTGCTGGCCCAGACCGAAGAGGCGTTCCTGACCAGGGAGGGCCTGGCCAAGGGGGCCATGACCCTGATCGACGCAGAGCAGGCGGCGGCGCTCTACAACCGCATGCCGCCGGGTATCGAGATGAGCGGCGGCTCGGCCGGCAATACGGCGGCGGGGGTCGCCGCACTGGGCGGCCGGGCCGCCTATATCGGCAAGGTGCGCGACGACCAGCTGGGGCAGATCTTCGCCCACGACCTGAAGGCGCTGGGGGTCGCCTTTCCGGTGGTGCCGGCGCTGGACGGGCCGGCCACGGCGCGCTGCCTGATTTTCGTGACGCCGGACGCGCAGCGCACCATGCAGACCTATCTTGGCGCCTGCGTCGGCCTGACCCCGGACGATGTGAATCCGGACGCGGTGGCGCGCGCCGCCATCACCTATCTGGAGGGCTATCTGTGGGATCCGCCGGCGGCCAAGGAGGCCTTCCTCAAGGCGGCCAGGGCGGCGCACGACGCCGGCCGGCAGGTGGCGCTGACCCTGTCGGATGCGTTCTGCGTCGACCGCCACCGGGCGAGCTTTCGCGATCTGGTGGCGGGGCATGTGGATGTGCTGTTCGCCAATGAGAGCGAGATTCTCTCACTTTACCAGACCGGGAACTTCGATGATGCCTTGCAGGCGGTGCGTGGCGATTGCCGCCTTGCTTTCCTCACCCGATCGGAGAAGGGCAGCGTCATCGTCACCCCCGACGAGGTGCATGTGATCGACCCGTGGCCGGTTGCGCGGGTGGTGGACACCACCGGCGCCGGCGATCTCTATGCGGCCGGCGCGCTCTATGGCATCGCCCGCGGTCTGCCCCTGGGCCAGACCGGACGCATTGCCTCGGCCGCGGCGGCGGAGGTCATCGGCCATTATGGCGCCAGGCCCGAGGCGGACCTCAAGGCCATGGCCGACCAGGCCATGAAGGGGTAGGGCCGGCTGGTCTTTGCCGGCCGGGTCTAGGCCTCTTCCGCCCAGCCTTTAAGGCCGATGGGTTCGTTGCCGAGTTGCACGTCCAGACCCTGGAGCATGCGGGCGAAATAGGCGAAGGCGCTGACGATCTGGATCAGCCACGAGATGGCGCCGTCGTCGAGGCCGGCGCGGCGCAGCGCGTCCAGATCGGCCGGACCGCAGGCAGCGGGGTCGAGGCTGAGCTTCGTGGTGTAGGCCAGCATGGCGCGGGTTGCCCCGTCCAACCCGTCGAGCCTCGCCAGTGCGGATGACGGATCGTCCGGTGAATCGAGCGCGGCGAGAACATCGTCTGCTGCCGTTGCATCGCCGGCCCCGGCCGCCACAAAGAAATCACGGAAATTGGCGCCATGATGGGTGGCGGAATAGGCGCTGCCGGCGAGCCGCGCGGCGGCGGTGGCGATCAGCTCGCGCCGCCATTGCGCCAGCGGGCAGGCATCGTCGTGCAGCACCGCCAGATAGAGGTGGTGGGCCGGGCCGACGACGCCGGGGGTCCCGGACATGGCCTGATACATGGGCGAGACCCGGCCCCTGGCGTCGCGCACCACGTCATAGGCGGCGGCCACGGCGGGCGGCAGCGCAGCCGATGCGCCAGGGCCGGCATCCGCATGAAAGGCGACGGCGCAGATGGCCGGGTCGCGGATGGGTTTGTTCGAGCTGCCGGTCATTGTTCTTCCTTCGCTTCCCCGCGACGCCGCGCCTGCACACCTGTCGCAACTACAACGCCACCCCGTTCACACCCCTATGTCGCGGCGTTCGGCGAAGAGGTCGCCGTCGCGTGCGAAGTCCGGCAAGCGCCGATGCCACTGGTCCTTGAGCACCTGGATGTCGGGCGTATCCAGGAAGGTGAAGCGGCCATCGCGCCACAGCACCTGGTCGTCAATGGTGATGGTGGCGTCGATCAGCATGGAGGCGATGTGGCCGGGATCGCTGCCGCACAGATGAAAGTGGGTGAAGCGCGGCGAACCGAAGGCGACGGTGCCCCAGCGCTCCAGGTCATCCAGCGGCGGTTCCGTCGCGAAGATCGACGGGTTGATGCCGGTGTGCCAGGAATCCACCCGCCACGGATCACCGCCGACGATTGCGCCGACCCGCTCGAAATGAGCGGTGAGGCGGGCGCAGACCGCGGCCGGGCCATCGAAGCCGGCGATGCGGCCCTGCTCGATGCGGGCGGCCAGCGGCGGCTCCAGCAGATACTGGCTGCCGTCATAGGCGATGGTCGAGGAGGAGGTGAGCCAGCGGCTGAGCGCCATGGTGCCCGACATGCCGGCGGCCGACAGGGGCGGAAAGATGCTGACCGGGAAATTGGCGACGGTGAAGGGCGTCAGGCGGGCCGGCGCATCCGGCCCGGCTTGTGGTGCGGCCGGTGACTCACTGGCCGGCAGGTCGCCGGCCAGATCGCTGCCGTCGGGACAGGTGATGCGCACATGGCGGGCGGTCGCCAGGCGGGCCACCAGCCGGTCGTGCACCGCGTCCATCAGGCCATGGGGGATGCGCCCGAAGCCGGCCAGATAGTCCAGGGTCATGGTGTAGGCGACGGTCTTGCTGCCGGGCCCGGGCAGCGGGCAGAAGCGGATCTGGTCGCCCAGGCGCGACAGGAAGAGCGTGTGGTCGGCACTTTGCATGGCCGCCGTCACATCAGCCGGAAAGTCGGCGGCGGAGCCGGTGATGGCGGTCATGATGATGGTCGCACCGGCGCCCATGGCCCGCGCGCTGGCCGCCAGATGGTCGGCCACGGCGGGATCGTACCAGCGGCCCGGCCCGTTCTCGCCGACGATCAGCAGCGACTGGCCGGCGGCCAGGCCGATGCAGTCGGCCAGCAGGTTGCGGGCGGCCCGGTCAAGCGCGTCGCGGTCTGTCATGGTCGGGCCCACCAGGTTTCCATCACATTGCCGTAGGTGGGAATCACATCGGGATGGGCCAGACGGCGCCACCAGGCAACCCGCTGGTCCGGCGCATAGTGCAGCGGCACCACATAGCTGCCCCAGGCCAGCACCCGGTCGAGGGCGCGGGCGGCGGCCACCAGCTCGGCCCGGGTCACGGCCTCGCTCAGACGCTGGGCCAGGGCGTCCACCACCGGATCATCGACGCCCGCATAGTTGCGGGTGCCGGGCGTCGTCACCCCGGACGAGTGCCAGTAGAGCATCTGCTCATTCCCCGGTGACAGGCTGACGCCCCAGCGGTGCAGAGTGATGTCATAGTCATAGTCGGTGCGCCGCAACTGATACTGGGCACTGTCCACGGTGCGGGCGATGGCGGTGATGCCGAGCCGGCGCAGGGAATCGATCCAGTTGAGGGCCAGGCCCTCGTCGTTGGGATTGACCAGCAGAATCTCGAAGGCGACGGGTTTGCCGGCCGGCGAGACAAGCGCGCCATCGGTGATGGTATAGCCGGCGTCCTCCAGCAGGGCGCTGGCGGTCCGCAGGTTGGCCCGGTTATCGCCGCTGCCATCGGTGGCCGGCAGGACGAAGGGCGTGGTGAACAGCGCCGGCGGCAGCCGGTCGCGGAAGGGCTCCAGCAAGGCCAGCTCGTCGCCGGACGGCAGGCCGCTATAGGCCAGTTCGGAGTTGGTGAACATGCCGTTGGTGCGCGCGAAGGCGCCATGGAACAACGCCTGGTTGGTCCACTCAAAATCGAAGGCCAGCACCAGCGCCCGGCGCAGCGCAATGTCGTCCAGCGGCGGCCGGCGGGTGTTCATGACGAAACCCAGCAGGCCGGCCGGCGCGCCGTGCGCCAGGGATTCCATGACCACCTGGCCGTCGGCGACGGCGGGAAAGTCATAGGCGGTGGCCCAGCGGGTGGCGTCGCCCTCGCCGCGGAAATCCAGCTCGCCGGCCTTGAAGGCCTCGAACATCACCTGACCGTCGCGGAAATAGTCATAGACGATGGTGTCGAAATTGTAGTGGCCGCGGTTGACCGGCAGGTCACGCCCCCACCAGTCGGGATTGCGCGCATAGACCATGCGCCGCCCGGCCTCCACCGCGCTGATTGTGTAGGGGCCGCTGCCGAGCGGCGGAGTCAGGCTGGTCTCGTCGAAGGCGTGGGTGGTGTACCAGGCCTTCGACAGCACCGGCAGGAAGCCGGCAATGACCAGCGGCAGTTCGCCATCGGCCTGCGGCCCCATGACGAAGCGCACGGTCAGCGGGTCCACCACCTCCAGCGAGGCGACGCGGGCGTAGGTGGCCTTGGCGTTTGGCCGGCCGAACTCCCTGAGGGTCTGCCACGAGAAGAGAATGTCGTCGGCGGTGATCGGGCTGCCGTCGGCGAAGCGGGCGGCCGGGTTCAGGCGGAAGGCGATCCACGAGCGGTCGTCCGGCATGGCGGCGCACTCCGCCACCAGACCGTAGAGCGAAAACGCCTCGTCCCAGGTGCGGGCCATCAGAGTCTCAAACACCTGGTTGAGGCCGGCCGCCTTTTCGCCCTTGAGGATGAAGGGGTTGAGGCTGTCGAAGCTGCCGGTGGCGCCGAGCCGGAGCGTGCCGCCCCTGGGCGCATCCACGTTCACATAGTCGAGATGGTCGAAGTCCGGCGGATATTTGAGGTCGCCGTGCATGGCGATGCCGTGCCGGCAGGTCTGGCCGAAGAGCGGATCACTCTGCGCCGTGGCCGGACGCGGCGCGGCGACGACCAGCAGGACGAAAAGGCAAAGGGCAGCTTTCAACAGATGCACGAGAGGGGGCATAGTCGCCTGAGAGTAGCCGGCGGGGCCGGTGGTGAACCGTGGAGACTGTCATGCTGGTCGGTGTGCCGAAAGAGATCAAGGTGCAGGAGCATCGCGTGGCCCTGACGCCGGGCGGTGCGGCGGAACTGTGCCGGGCCGGTCATACGGTCAGGGTGCAGCACGACGCGGGCACCGGCGCCGGTTTCGCCGACGCCGACTATGAGGCGGCGGGGGCCGAGCTGGTGGCCTCGGCGGAGGCGGCGTGGAACGCCGATCTGGTGGTCAAGGTGAAAGAGCCGCAGGCGGCGGAGTTCGCGTATCTGTCGGCCGACCAGATGGTGTTCACCTATCTGCATCTGGCGGCGGCGCGGGATACCGCGGAAGCCCTGCTCAACGCCGGCACGGTGGCCATCGCCTATGAGACGGTGACCGACGCGGCCGGCCGGCTGCCCCTGCTGGCGCCCATGAGCGAGGTGGCCGGCCGCATGAGTGCCCAGGCGGCGGCCTGGTTCCTGCAGAAGCCGCAGGGCGGCAGCGGCGTCCTGCCGGGCGGCGTGCCGGGGGTGGAGGCGGCGGAGTTCCTGGTGATCGGCGGCGGCAGCGTCGGCCAGAACGCCATCCGCATGGCCATGGGGCTCGGCGCCCATGTGACGGTGCTGGACCGCTCGCGACCGCGCCTGGTGGAGCTGGAACAGATTTTCGGCTCGGCCCTCAATACCGCCATGAGCACCCGAGACGCCATCGAGCGGCTGGTGCCGCAGGCCGATGCGGTGATCGGCGCGGTGCTGGTGGTGGGGGCGCAAGCGCCGAAGCTGGTGCGGCGCGAGACCCTGGCCCGGATGCGGCCGGGCAGCGTGGTGGTGGACGTGGCCATTGATCAGGGCGGCTGTTTCGAGACCAGCCGGCCGACCAGCCATGACGACCCGGTCTATGAGGCCGAAGGGGTGCTGCACTATTGCGTCACCAACATGCCGGGAGCGGTGGCGCGCACTTCCACTCTGGCGCTGACCGGGGTGACGCTGCCCTATGTCATGGCGCTGGCGACGAAAGGCGCGCGCCGGGCGCTGGCCGAGGATGCGGGCCTGGCCGCCGGCCTCAACGTGGCGCGCGGCCATGTGTGTCACCCGGCGGTGGCGGCGGCGCTGGGCCAGGAGACGGTGGCGGTGGACAGGGCGCTGGCGGAGTAGAGTCCGGAGTCAGGCACGGCGGCGCACGGGCCGCCGGCCTAGCCTTTCAGGGCTGAGTCGAGAAAGGCAATCGTCCGCTGCCAGGCCAGGGCCGCCGCGTCGGCGTTGTAGCGGGCGGCGTTGGTGTCGTTCATGAAGGCGTGCTGGGCGTCCTCATACATATGCATTTCGTAAGCTACGCCGGCGGCGGCAAGGGCCTCGGTCCAGTCCCGGATGCCGGCATTGATGCGCTGATCTTCGCCGGCATAGTGCAGCAGCAGGCGGGCGCGCACCTGGCTGGCGGCGGCGGCCGGCGGCTGGCTGCCGTAAAACGGCACCGCGGCATCCAGCGCCGCGTCGGCGACGGCGGCATCATTGGCGACGCGGCCGCCCCAGCAGAAGCCGGTGATGGCGGTGCGGCCGGTGGTGTCGGGGCGGCCGCCGCGGCCATAGGCCAGTGCGGCGACGGCGGCGTCACGCACCTGGCCGGCATCGAGGGCGCCGATCATGGCGCGGGCCCGGTCCTCGTCGGCCGGTGTGGCGCCGCCGCCAAGCGACAGGAAGTCCGGCGCGATGGCGATATAGGACTCAAGCGCCAGACGCCGGGCGATATCGCGGGTGTGCGGGTTGAGGCCACGGTTTTCATGGACCACCACCACCGCCGGTAGCGCGCCGGCGCCGGCCGGCCGCACCACATACAGCGACAGATCGCCGTGCGCCGTGGCGATGGTCACGGTTTCGGTTGCCAGGCGCGGGTCGTCTTCGGCCACGGTGGCGGCGCGGGCGTAGTTGTTTTCCAGCAGCGGCAGAAGCGCCTGGGCGGCGGCGACACTGCCGGCGATCATGGCGAGGCGGCGGAGAAAGTCGCGGCGGTCCAGGGGCGCGTGAGTGTAGCGGTCATAGAGGTCTATGACCTCCTGGGTCAGGGCAGGCCGCATGGCGGCGGGTCGGGTCGGGTCGGGCGTACGGGCGGGCATGGGCGGCTCCTGGCGTCCGGTGGCACTGTATGCCGGCGTATGATGGATCAGGCCGGGCGAGCGAGCCGTTCAAGCCTGCGCGATCAGCCGGCGCCTGTCTTGTCGGCGGGTCCGGCGGCCGCGTCGTCTGGCACATCAGAGGCAGCACCGCCCGGCTCGAAGGCGTAGCCGGCCGACCGCACGGTGCGGATCAGGTCCGCCTCGCCCGGCCCGTTGAGGGCGCGGCGCAGGCGGCGGATGTGGGCGTCCACGGTGCGGGTGTCCACTTCCGTGTCGTGGCCCCATACGGAGCTCAGCAGGCTTTCGCGCGAGAAGACCCGGCCGGGCGATTCCATGAGGCGGCGCAGCAGGCGGAACTCGGTCGGTCCCAGATGGATGGCGCGGCTGTCGCGCCGCACCCGGTGGCCGGCGAAGTCGAGGACGACGGGTCCGCTTTCCAACTGTTCGTCGGTGGCGGCGGGCCGGGTGCGGCGCAGCACGGCGCGCACCCGGGCCACCAGCTCGCTGGGGCTGAACGGCTTGACGACGAAATCGTCGGCGCCGGATTCCAGTCCGCGGATGCGGTCATCCTCCTCGCCGCGCGCCGTCAGCATGATCACCGGCAGGCGGCGGGTGGTCCGTCCGCGGCGGATCTGGCGACAGATTTCGATACCCGAGACGTGCGGCAGCATCCAGTCGAGGATCACCAGATCGGGCGTCCGCTCGGCGATCCTGAGCAGGGCCTCCTCGCCGTCATAGGCGGCGTCCACGGCGAAGCCGTCCTTCTCCAGGTTGTAGCGCAGCAGCTCCACCAGGGAGACTTCATCCTCGACGATGAGGATGCGCGGCGTCAGGCGGCTGCTGGCGACGGCCATGGGACGGTCAGGCGTCCGGCGCGTCTTCCGGCGGCGGTCCGCCGGCGGGCCCGGCCGGACCCGCCGGCAGATCCTCGCGTCCCTTCGGCCGCTGCGCCAGGAGCGGCTCGCCGATCACCAGAAAATAGACGTTCTCCGCGATGTTGGTGGCGTGGTCGCCCATGCGCTCTATGTTCTTGGCCATGAACAGAAGGTGGGTGCAGGGAGTGATGTTGCGCGGATCCTCCATCATGTAGGTGAGGAGCTCGCGGAACAGGGCGTTGTAGGCGTCGTCCACCTCGCGGTCGGCGTTCCACACGCCGAGAGCGGAGTCCGCCGAGCGGCCCACATAGGCATCCAGCACGT
Source organism: Alphaproteobacteria bacterium (assembly GCA_040218575.1). Lineage (NCBI taxonomy): Bacteria > Pseudomonadati > Pseudomonadota > Alphaproteobacteria > Alphaproteobacteria bacterium. The sequence goes on from JAVJRE010000006.1 coordinate 130,087, forward strand.
CCTTGATCATGGCCTGCACCATGCGCGCCATGCGCGGGATGCCGCGGGCCGGCGCGGCCGCCGGCATCTGGCTGATGGCGATAACGCGCTTGGCCATGTTCGAGGCATAGTCGCCGATCCGCTCCAGGTCCGACGACACTTTGAGGGAGACGATGATCTCGCGCAGATCGCGGGCCATGGGCTGCCGCAGGGCCAGCAGGCGCACCACGTCGTGCTGCGCCTCGTGTTCCATGGCGTCCACTTTCTCGTCGTTGAAGACGACGGAGTCGGCAAGCGAGGAATCGCGCAGCACCAGCGCCTGGACGGCGCTTTCGATCTGCTGCTCCACCAGGCCGCCCATGCGGGTGATGGTGTCCTTGAGCCGGGTCAGCTCATTGTCGTAGCTGTGAACGATATGGTCAGGCGAGGCCATGACATGCTCCTGTGGAATCGGCGGGGTCGGCCGTCCGGGCGGCTCCTAGCCGAAGCGTCCGGTGATGTAGTCCTGGGTCCGTTCGTCGGAAGGGTTGGTGAAGATGTGTTCCGTATCGCCTTCCTCCACCAGGATGCCCAGATGGAAGAAGGCGGTGCGCTGCGAGACGCGGGCGGCCTGCTGCATGGAATGGGTGACGATGACGATGGTGTAGTTCTGCCGCAGCTCGTCCATCAGCTCCTCGATGCGCGCAGTGGCGATGGGATCGAGGGCGGAACACGGCTCGTCCATGAGGATGACTTCCGGATTGACGGCGATGGCGCGGGCGATGCACAGGCGCTGCTGCTGGCCGCCGGACAGGCTGGTGCCGGGCTCGCCCAGGCGATCGCGCACTTCTTCCCACAGGCCGGCCTTGCGTAGGGAGTCCTCTACCCGGCCATCGAGCTCCGTCTTGTTGCGGGTCAGGCCGTGGATACGCGGTCCATAGGCGACGTTCTCATAAATCGACTTGGGGAAGGGGTTGGGCTTCTGAAAAACCATGCCGATTCGCGCCCGCAACTGCACCACATCCAGGGCCGGGTCATAGACGTCGATGCCGTCCAGGGTGATTGAGCCGCTGACGCGGGCAATGTCGATGGTGTCGTTCATCCGGTTGAGGCAACGCAGAAAGGTAGACTTGCCACAGCCGGACGGCCCGATCAGCGCCATCACCTGGTTGCGGTTGATTCGCAGGCTGACGTCGAACAGCGCCTGCTTGTCGCCATAGTGGACATTGACCCGGTCGGCTTCGATCTTGATCGACTGGGGCGCGGGCTGGGGCGGCATGCGGGACCTGCTGATGTCGGTGGGGCTGTCAACGGCAACGGCGACCAGATCGGCGGTCATGACGGGATTCTCCCTTTGGTGCAGTTCTACCATTTCCGCTGGTAGCGCTGGCGCAGGATTACGGCGATGAGGTTCATCACCACCAGAAAACCGATCAGCACCATGATGGCGGCGCTGGTGCGGGCGACAAACCCCCGCTCCGGCGAATCGGCCCAGATGAAGATCTGCGTCGGCAGAGCCGTCGCCGGATCAAGCAGGCCGCCGGGATCGGCGGTAATGAAGGCGTTCATGCCGATCAGCAGCAGCGGCGCCGTCTCGCCCAGGGCCTGGGCCAGGCCGATGATGGTACCGGTCAGGATGCCGGGGCGGGCCAGCGGCAGCACATGATGCAGAACCACCTGGTGTTTCGACGCGCCGACCCCCAGGGCCGCCTCGCGGATCGAGGGCGGCACCGCCTTCAGCGCGGCACGGGTGACGATGATCATGGTGGGCAGGGTCATCAGCGCCAGCACCATGCCGCCGACCAGAGGGGCCGAACGGGGCAGGCCGAACAGGTTGAGGAACACGGCGAGACCGAGCAGGCCGAACACCACCGACGGCACCGCCGCAAGATTGGAAATATTGACTTCAATCAGGTCGGTGAACCGGTTCTTCGGCGCGAACTCCTCCAGATAGACCGCGGCGGCGACGCCGATGGGGAAAGACAGGAGAAAGCAGATGAGCAGGGCCCAGAACGAGCCGACAATGGCGCCGCGCAGGCCGGCCAGCTCCGGAAAGCGGCTGTCGGCGGCGAAGAACAGGCGCCAGTTGAAGGGCCGCGAGATAAGGCCGCGATCCACCAGGCTGTCATGCAGGGCGATCTGCTGGTCATTCACCCGCCGCTCCGATTCCGGCAGGCCGGTTTCCACCAGGCCCTTGTGCAACTGGTCCAGCGGGTCGGAGGCCGGCAGCGCCATGGTGACCGTGCGGCCAATCAGCGACAGATCGTCCAGCACCCGCTGACGTACTTCGAAGTGGGCGCCGGCGCTGATCATGTCGAACAGCGCGCGCTGGTCTGTCCGCCCGGTAACGTCAGGAAACAGGTCCATCAGGCCGTTGCGCACCATAGCGCGGTAGTTGGCGCGGCCGGGGTCGTCCGCATCGATGGCGTATTCCTCGCCCGTGAGGTCCACCGGCACCTGTATATGGGTCTGGGTGAAGGCCGGCAGGGCCGTGCTCATGAGCGAGACGAGCAGGATCGCCAGTACGCCGAAGGCGATGGCGATGGCGGCGACGCCATAGACACGCAGACGCACGTCGGCACGGCGCCGACGCCGGCGGTTGCGCACCGCCTGACGTCCCGACCAGTCAATCGGCTCGGACTCCGTGAGTGGGTTCAGGCCCTGGCGCGTCAGATCACTCATATTTTTCCCGATACTTGCGCACGATCCTGAGGGCCAGGACATTGAGCGACAGGGTTGCAACGAAGAGCACCAGACCCAGGGCGAAAGCGGCCAGGGTCTTGGGATTGTCGAAGGAAGTATCGCCGATCAGCAGGGTGACGATCTGCACCGTGACGGTGGTCACGCCTTCCAGGGGATTGGCCGTCAGATTGGCGATAAGGCCGGCGGCCATGACGACGATCATGGTCTCACCGATGGCCCGGCTGACCGCCAGCAACAGGCCGCCGACGATACCCGGCAGGGCGGCCGGCAACAGAACCCGGGTAATGGTCTCGGCCTTGGTGGCGCCCATGGCGAGCGAGCCGTCACGCATGGACTGCGGCACGGCGGCCAGGGCATCGTCGGAAATGGACGAGATGAAAGGCAGGATCATGATGCCCATGACGGCACCGGCGGCCAGCGCGCTGTTGGGCGACACGTCGAGGCCGACGGCGCCGCCGATCTCGCGCATGAAGGGGGCGACGACGAGGATGGCGAAGAAGCCGTAGACCACGGTGGGGATGCCGGCGAGTAGCTCGAGCACCGGCTTGACCACGGCGCGCACGTGCGGGTTGGCATATTCCACCAGATAGATGGCGCTCATCAGGCCAATGGGCGCGGCCACCGCCATGGCGATGACCGCAATGAGCAGTGTCCCGGCGAACACCGGCGCTGCGCCGAAGGCGCCCTCGCCGGCCACCTGGTCGGCGCGGATGGCGATTTGTGGCTCCCAGTTGAGGCCGAACAGAAACTCGCCCAGAGGCACCAGACGGAAGAAGGCCCAGGACTCGAACACCAGGGACAAAAGGATGCCACCGGTGGTCAGGATGGCGGCGGCGGCGCTGGCCAGTATCAGGCCGCTGATGACGTGCTCCACCGCGTGGCGGGCGCGGAAACGCGGCGACAAGCGGGTGCGGGCGAAGACCAGCAGGCCGAGGGCGGCGGCGAAACCGGTCGCCAGCAGCGCCTGGCCGGCCAGAGTCTGCCAGCGGCCATAGCGCTCGCCGGCGGCCAGCAGCCAGGGCTCCGGCTGGCCGAAGAGATTGCCGGCGGCGATGGAGCGAATCTGGCTCAGTACCAGATTGCGTTCGCCGGCGCTCAGCGTGGCGACGTTTATCGCGTCAATGGTGGACAGGATCAGGCGGTCGATGACCGACCCCTGCAGGGCGATCCAGCTCAACACCAGAAGAGCCGATGGCAGGCCAGTCCACAGCGCCACATAGGCGCCGTGATAACCCGGCCGCGCCGCCAGCGCGCCACGGGCGTTCGTTTCCTGCTTGCGGGCGCCGGTCCAGGCCCAGAGGAAGCCGAGAGCGGCTATACCGACAATGAGGAGGAAGGTGATGGAGACCATGGTCACTCCTGTCGCCCCGCACCGGTGTTGTCCGCCCTGTACCGGCTGGCCGGACGTCTGGCGACGGAAGCCGCCGGAGATGACCCCGGCGGCTTCGCCTCGTTCACTCTAGCGACGGGTCCTTCGGTATGCCACCGGCAGGCCTGTCGCCGTCAGGCAGGCCGGTCAGGGCGCCGCCATCGTCATGCCGTCGAGCACGCTTGCCTGCACTTTCGCCCGCTGGGCGTCGGGCAGGGGCACCAGCCCGCGCTCGGTCAGATAGCCGCCGGGACCCATGGCCGCCTCGCTCATATACTCCTGGATGAAGGCTTCCAGGCCGGGAATGACGCCGCGATGGGCGTTCTTGATGTAGATGAACAGCGGCCGCGAGATGGCGTAGTCGCCGGACGCGATGGTGTCGAAGCTGGGGGCGACGCCATCGACGCTGATCGGCTGCAGGCGATCAAGATTCTCGAACAGGAAGGAATAGCCGAAGATGCCGTAGGCGGTGGGATCGGATTCCAGCCGCTGGACAATCAGATTGTCGTTCTCTCCGGCTTCGATGAAGAGACCATCCTGGCGCATGCGCGAGCAGACTTCGGCGTGGCGATCCTTGTCCAGCGCCTCCACTTCGGAGAAGGCGGTGCAGCCCTCGTCCATCACCAGCTCAACCCAGGCGTCGCGGGTGCCGCTGGTGGGCGGCGGGCCGAGCACCTGAATCTTGATGTCGGGCAGGGAGGGGTCCACATCGCGCCAGGTCTGGTGCGGATTGGCGACGATCTCGCCATTGACCGGCACTTCCGCCGCCAGGGCCAGCCACAACTGCGCCTTGCTGAGGTCGAGCGCCTGGCCGGAGCGGGACACGGCCATGGACAGGCCGTCGAAGCCGATCAGGGCTTCGGAGATGTCGGTCACGCCGTTGGACAGGCAGAGCTCATGCTCCGAGCTTTTCATGGCGCGCGACGCGCCGGTGATGTCGGGGTGTTTTTCGCCGATGCCGGCACAGAAGATTTTCATGCCGCCGCCGGTGCCGGTGGATTCCACCACGGGGGCCGGGAAACTGGTGGTGTTGGCGAATTCCTCGGCGGCCGCCTGGGTATAGGGGAAGACGGTGGAGGAGCCGACGATGCTGATCTGGTCGCGGGCGAGTGCCGGGGCGGTGAAGGCGGTGGCGCCCAGTGCGGCGCCGGCCACGGCGCCGGCCACGGCGAGGGTAAGGGCACGGAAGGAATGAAGGCGGGTCATGGACGAATCCCTGTTGTTGGTCGGCAGGCGGTTGTGCCGCCGGATCGCTTCCAGAGGCTTGCGGCGTCCGGCGGTGTGGCCGGTCTAAGCCCGCTCCGTGACTCTTATGTGAAATAATTGCCGGATTCCGCTATCGCGATGAAAACAGACGACCATGGGCGGTTTGCCGGTAGCGGAGAAAACCGGATTGCGGCCGCCGCAACCGGACGCTGAGGCCTGGTCAGGGGGGCAGGCAGCAGGGGCTCTGGCGGTCCGGGCCGCAGTACGAGGTTCAGTTCGACGCCGCCGCGCCGGCGGCCCGGCCGAGCGCCGGCGCCACCGGCAGGGCCACCGTGACGGTGGTGCCCTGGCCCGGCCGGCTGTCGATGGTGAGCCGTCCCTGGTGGCGGTTGGCGATGTGCTTGACGATGGCCAGGCCGAGGCCGGTGCCGCCCAGCGAACGCGAGCGCGCCGTGTCCACCCGGTAGAAGCGTTCGGTCAGGCGCGGCACCTGCTCCGGCGCGATGCCGTCGCCCGAATCCTGCACGTGCAGGCGGTTGAAGCCAAGCGGCGGGTCGTCCGGCCGCGGCCCCTCCAGGCGGATACACACCGGCGTGCCGGGCCGGCCATACTTGATCGCATTGTCTACCAGGTTGGTCAGCACCTGGGCGATCTCGTGCTCGTCGCCGAGGGTCGGCGGCAGCGCGTCGGGAGACTCGACGGTGATCACCATGTCGCGGCCGCGCGCCTTCATCTCCAGGCCGCCCGCCACCTGACGCGCGGTGGCCCGAAGGTCGAGGCGACCGGTGGGCGGCGAGTGTTCGTGCATCTCGATGCGCGACAGGGACAACAGGTCGTCCACCAGACGGGTCATGCGGCTGGTCTGGTCGGCCATCAATCCCAGAAAGCGCATCCGCGCCTTGTCGTCGTTGCGCGCCGGTCCGCGCAGGGTCTCGACGAACCCGGCGAGGCTGGCCAGCGGTGTGCGCAGCTCGTGACTGACATTGGCGACGAAGTCGGCGCGCATGGCGTCCATGCGTTCGGCCGCGGTGGTGTCGTGAAGCGCCAGTATGGCGCTGGCGCCGTCGGGCGAGTCACTGGTCAGCGGCACAACCGCGACGGTGAAGATGCGCTCCGTCGGCACCGGCACGGTGAAACGGACCTGGCTGGCGATGCGGTCGGTCAGGGCGTCGTGGGCCGCGTCGAGCACCTGGGGATTACGCAGGAAGGCGGCGAGGCGGCCCGAGGAATCGCCACCGAACAGACGGCGCGCCGCGGTGTTGGCGCCGACTACGCCAAGCTCTGCGTTGAGCAGGATGAGCGGGTCCGGCAGGGCGTCGAACACCGCCTTGCCGGCCTGGGTCAGGCCCGGCCGCCGGCTGTCGGCGGCGATCATGTCGCGGTGCAGACGGTGGATGCGACGGGCCAGGCGGTCGCTCCACCGGCTGCCGGTCGGGGGCGGCGGCGGTATGACAGCGGCCTGGCGGTCGGCCGGCGCGCGGGCGACGGCGGCCAGGGCGTCGAGCCAGGTCAGCAGGCGGGCCCGACCGCGGCCGAGCCACAGGGCGAAGAGCGTAGCGGCGATGGCCAGGCCAAGGACCGCGGGGCCAAGCTGGGCGGGCCGGAGGGCGCCGGTCAGGGCCAGGGCGACCAGGCCCAGCAGGCCAGCAGTGGCCACCGCAAGCGCCGGCGGCAGGCCCAGCCGCCAGGCGAGACGCAGGGCGGCAAGCGGCGTCCTGACCGCCGGCCCGACCACTGGCTCCGGCCGCGCGCCGGCGCCGGGTGGCGCTTTGCGGGACGTGGCCGGGCCGGGCGTGGCCGGACCGGAAGAAACCGGGTCCGCTGCCGCTGATGACGTCGGGTGACGGGGGCTCGGGTCGGCGGCGGCGGGTGGACTCATGGGGCCGGCGGCATGTCGGCTACCGCCGCTTCGTGCGCGGCCAGCGCGGCGCCGTTCACCAGATCGGTGACGCTGGCCCCCATATTGACGATCTGCACTGGCCGCGACAGGCCATCGAGGACCGGACCGATGACACTGGCCGCGCCCAGGGCGGGCACCATCTTGGTGGCGATATTGGCGGCATGAACGCCGGGCATGATCAGCACATTGGCGGCGTCAGTCAGGCGGCAGAAGGGATAGAGCTCACGCATCAGGCGGGCGTCCAGCGCGATGTCGGCGCCCATCTCTCCGTCGAACTCAAAGTCGGGCCGGCGCGCCTCCAGCGCGCGCACCGCGTCGCGCACCCGGCGCGTGATGACCCGCTCCTGATTGCCGAAATTGGCCGCCGACAGCAATGCCACGCGGGGCTCCTGGCCGAAGGCGCGGACCCGGGCGGCGGTCTGGATGGCGATGTCGGCGATTTCCTCGGCCGACGGCAATTCATGCACGTTGGTGTCGGCGACAAAGACGGTACGGCCGCGCGCCACCAGGATCGACATGGACAGCGCCCGATGGCCGGGCTTTGGCGCGATAACCCGCGCCACCGCGTCGTAGCAGACGAGAAAGCCACGGGTCAGTCCGGTGACCATGGCGTCCGCATGACCGGCCTGGACCATGGCGGCGGCGAACACGTTGCGGTCGTGGTTCACCAGCCGGCGGGCGTCGCGCAGCATGACGCCATCGCGCTGGCCGCGGGCATAGAGATCGGCGATATAGGATTCGTTGTGCTCTGACAGGCGGGCATTGACCACCTCGATGTCGCCGGCCTGATCCAGCCCGGCGTCGGCGATTGCGGCGGCGACGCGGTCGGCCCGCCCCAGCAGGACGGGCACACCGTAGCCCGCCTCGCGAAAGGCGATGGCCGCGCGGATCGAGCGCTCTTCCTCGCCCTCGGCGAAGACGACGCGACGCGGCCGCCGGCGCACGGTCTCATAGATCGAGCGGAAGGCGGCGATGGTGGGATCGAGACGGCTGGCCAGCTGACGGCGATAGAGGGTCATATCGTCCAGCGGTTTGCGGGCGACGCCGGACTCCATGGCGGCCCTGGCGACGGCCGGCGGCACGGCGGTCATCAGCCGCGGATCGAACGGGGTGGGCACCAGATAGCCGGGGCCATAGCGCAGGTCGTCACGGCCGTAGGCGCGGTCCACCTCATCGGGCACGTCCTGGCGGGCGAGGGCGGCCAGGGCCTCCGCGGCGGCGATCTTCATGGCGTCATTGATGGTCCGGGCGCGCACATCGAGAGCGCCACGGAAGATGTAGGGAAAGCCGAGGACGTTGTTGATCTGGTTGGGATAATCGGAGCGACCGGTGGCGACGATGGCGCCCGGGCGCACGGCGCGGGCATCATCGGGGCGGATTTCCGGATCGGGGTTGGCCAGGGCAAAGATGATCGGCCGCTCGGCCATGCGGGCGACCATCTCGCGACTGACCGCATCCTTGACCGACAGGCCGATGAAGATGTCCGCGCCGTCCAGCGCATCGGCCAGGGTGCGGGCGTTGGTGTCCACCGCAAAGGCTTCTTTCCAGCGGTTCATCCGCTCGCTGCGGCCCTTGTAAATGACGCCGGCGGAATCGCACATGATGGTGTGGTCGGGCCTGACCCCCATGGCGTGCAGCAGGTTCATGGAAGCGATGGCCGCGGCCCCGGCGCCGTTGACGACGATGCGGCAGTCGCCGATTTTGCGATCGGTCAGGTCGGTGGCGTTGATCAGGCCGGCGGCGATGATGATGGCGGTGCCGTGCTGATCGTCATGAAAGACCGGAATGTCCATCACCTCGCGCAGCTTGTCCTCAATGAGAAAGCAGGCCGGGGCGGCGATGTCTTCGAGATTGATGCCGGCGAAGGTAGGCCCCAGATAGCGCACCGCGGCGACGAATTCGTCCACGTCTTCCGTGGCCAGTTCCAGATCAATGGCATCCACGTCGGCGAAACGCTTGAACAGCACCGCCTTGCCTTCCATCACCGGCTTCGACGCCAGGGCGCCCAGATTGCCGAGACCGAGCACGGCCGTACCGTTGGAGATGACCGCCACCATGTTGCCGCGGGCGGTATAGTCGTAGGCAGTGGCCGGATCATCGCGGATGGCGAGGCAGGGCCAGGCGACACCCGGCGAATAGGCCAGCGACAGATCCTGTTGGGTGGTCAGCGGCTTGGTGGGGGCGATTTCCAGCTTGCCGGGCCGGCCGGCCACATGAAAGGCCAGAGCCTCGGCGCGGCCGGCGGCGCCGTCGCCGACGGAGGGCGCAGACGCCTGTGGGGCCGCCTGCGGGGCGGCCGGCTTCGCCGCCGATGCGGCTGCGGGCTTGCGGCGGCGCCCTGTCCCGGCGCCGGCTTTGGCGCTGCTGCCGGCGGTTTTACCCCTGGCCATGATCTTCTCCGTCCTGGGCCAGGCGGCACGGCGCCCGGCTGATTCATAGTGCCATCGCCGGCAGGCCGGCGGAAAGCGCCGTTTCGGGCGCTCGCGACGGTGGGCCGGGCTGGTCGTTCGCCCTGCCGCCCCGGGCGGCCCCCGCGCGGGCGGCGACAATGCCGGCAACGGGACCAGGGGGTGGCACCGCCACGCCATCGCCAGCATGCTAGATTCAACCCATGACAGGACCATTAAGGCCGGCCCGACAGGCCCGACAGAAAGGGCGACAGAGCCCGGCGGACGATAGCGCCCCAGCTGCGGCGGCCGGCGCCACGCCAATGATGGCGCAGTATCTGGCGATCAAGGCGCAGGCGCCGGACTGCCTGCTGTTCTATCGCATGGGCGATTTCTATGAGCTGTTCTTCGCGGATGCGGAGCAGGCCGCCGCCGCGCTGGACATTGCGCTGACCAAACGCGGCAAGCACGACGGCCAGGACGTGGCCATGTGCGGGGTCCCGGTCCACGCGGCGGAGGTCTATTTGCAGCGGTTGATCGCCGCCGGCTTCCGTGTCGCCGTGGCCGAGCAGATGGAGGACCCGGCCGCCGCCCGGCGGCGGGGCGGCAAGGCGGTGGTGGCGCGCGACATCGTGCGGCTGGTGACCCCCGGCACACTCACCGAGGACAGCCTGCTGGATGCCCGTCGCCATAACTATCTGGCGGCACTGGCGGAGGCCGGCGGGACGCTGGGGCTGGCCTGGCTCGATATCTCCACCGGTGCGGTGGCGGCGGGACCGGTGACGGCACCCGGTCTGGCGGCGCGGCTGGCGGCGCTGACCCCGGGCGAGGTGCTGCTTGGCGAGCGTCTGGCCGGCCGTGGTGATATTGCCGCCGCGCTGGCTGAGGGGCTTGGTGGCGGATTGGGCGATGGGCAGGGCGCGGGTGCGGGCGGGGGTGCGCGCGACCGGCTGACCGTTCTGGCCGAGGCCCGTTTCGACAGCCACGGCGCGCAGCGTCGGCTGGCTGAGCACTACCAGGTAGTGACACTCGACGGCTTCGGTGCCTTCAGCCGGGCCGAGACCGCGGCGCTGCGGGCCCTGCTGGACTATGTGGCACTGACGCAGAAAGGGGCGATTCCCAAGCTCTTGCCACCGCAGCGGGTGGTGCCAGGCGCGCATATGGAGATCGATCCGCAAAGCCGCCGTAACCTGGAACTGAGCCAGACTCAGACCGGACATACCAGCACTACCGGAAGCAGTACCCGGTCACCGACCACCTTGCTGGCGGTGATGGACGGCACGGTCACGGCGGCCGGTGGCCGTCTGTTGGCCGAGCGGTTGAGCGCTCCTTTGACCGACCGTCGGCAGATCGGGCAGCGGCTTGATCAGGTGGCGGCCCTGGCCGGCGACAGCCGTCTTATGGAGGCGCTGCGGGCCGACCTGCGGGCGGCGCCGGACATTGCCCGGGCGCTGGCCCGCCTCGGTGTCGGGCGTGGCGGTCCGCGCGATCTGGCGGCGGTGCGCGACGGCCTGGCCGCCGCCGCCGGCGTACGCAGCCGTTTGCTGGACGCAGAGCCGGCAGAGTCTGCGGAGTGCGGGGAGCCGGCAGTGGCCGGTCCGGCGGATGGACCGGGCGCGGACGGACCCGGCGTGGACGAACGGGGCAGGGGGCGGGAGGCGCTGGCGGTGGACGCCCGGCGGCTGCACCCGCTGTCCGACCTGGCCGGCCGGCTGCAGGCGGCGCTGAACGCGGAGGCGCCGGCCGTGGCCCGCGATGGCGGCTTCATCCGGGCCGGCTTCGACCCGGCGCTGGACGCCCAGCGCGAGCTGCGCGACGAGAGCCGCCGGCTGATGGCGCGGCTGGAGGCCCGCTATCGCCAGGTGACCGGCGTGGCCAGCCTCAAGGTGCGGCACAACGCGGTGCTTGGCTATTATGTGGAGGCGACGCCGGCCACGGCCGATCAGGTGGCGGCAACGCTGCAGGCGGGTGACGCCGGGCCTGACCAGCATGGCACCGACGCGCCGCTGTTTGCGGCCGGCGGCGACGGCGGGCGGGATCTCTCGCAGCCGGCAAACAGACAGGACGGCGGGGACAGCGCCGGCCATAAGCTGTTTCGCCATCGCCAGACCCTGGCCAGCGCGGTGCGCTTTACCACCGTGGAACTGGCCGGGCTGGAAGAGCGCATCCTCAAAGCCGCCGACCGCGCCCTGGCCCTGGAGCTGGAGTGGTTTCAGCGCCTCGCCGGGGATGTGGCGGCGGCGGCCGTCGCCCTGCTGGAGACCGCCGCCGCCCTGGCCGCCCTGGACGTGGCGCAGGGTCTGGCCTGGCAGGCGCGCGCCGCCGGCTGGCGGCGACCGCTGCTTTATGACGACACCCGCTTTCGCATTACCGGCGGCCGTCACCCGGTGGTGGAAGCGGCGCTGGCCCGTGACGGCGCCGCCGCCGGCGGCGTCGCGGCGCAACGCTTTCAACCCAATGACTGCGACCTGTCCGGCGCGGGCGAGGGGCAGGGCGAGGGGGCCCGCGACGGGCGGCTGTGGTTGCTGACCGGTCCCAACATGGCGGGCAAGAGCACCTTCCTGCGGCAGAACGCCCTGATCGCCATCATGGCCCAGAGCGGCAGCTTCGTGCCGGCGGAACGGGCGGAGATCGGCATTGTGGACCGGCTGTTCAGCCGGGTCGGGGCGGCGGACGATCTGGCCCGCGGCCGTTCCACCTTCATGGTGGAGATGGTGGAGACGGCGGCCATCCTCAATCAGGCGGGCGCGCGCGCGCTGGTCATTCTGGACGAGATCGGCCGGGGCACCGCCACCTTCGACGGGCTGGCCATCGCCTGGGCCTGTCTGGAGCATTTGCATGAGACCAACCGCTGCCGTGGCCTGTTTGCCACCCACTATCACGAGCTGACGGCGCTGGCTGAGCGGCTGGACCGCCTGTCGTGCCACACCATGCGGGTGCGCGACTGGCAGGGCGAGGTGGTCTTCCTGCATGAGGTGGCGCCCGGCGTGGCGGCCGGCTCTTACGGCATTCACGTGGCGCGGCTGGCCGGCCTGCCGGCGAGTGCGGTGAGGCGGGCGCAGGAGGTGCTGGCCAGGCTGGAGGCGGGCGAGGCGACGGGCGCGGCGGCGCATCTGGCCGGTGCCCTGCCTCTGTTCCAGGCGGCCCGGTCGGCGCCACCGGTCAGTCAGGCGCCGCCGGCCGATCCGGCGGCGATCCGCCTGCGCCAGGCGGTAGCGGGGCTTAAGCCGGACGCCCTGTCGCCGCGGCAGGCGCTGGACGCGCTCTATGGCCTCAGGTCCCTGCTGGAGGGCGATGCGGCGGGCGGCGCGGCGGGTGAGGCGGAAGGGGAGGGCGACACGAACCGGAGCGGCGCGGGCGAGAGGGATGGGGCGTGATGGGCGTCGGCGACTGCGGGCCCGCCCGTTGGCGGCCATGCAGGAAGTGTCATACGGCTTGCGGGTACCTGTGGCACAATGAGGGGCGGTCACCGGCAGGGTGGCCGGGTGACCCGCAACCGCCGCAGGCAGGAGCATGGCCGACGCTGTCCTGGTTGATCTGAACGGCGCGCCTGACGGTGCGTCGCCTGCCGTGCCGCCGTCTGCCGCCGGCAGTGGACGCACCATGCATGGCATCCACGACGTGGATGCCATCCTCGACGGCGACGCCTTCATCGCCCGGCTCGATGGGATTGCCGCCGACCTCAAGGAAGGGGCTGGCGTGGAGCCGCCGACGCGGGCCAGGCTGCTGGACCTGTTCCGCCAGGCCCTGGACAGCGGCCGCGGTGAAATCCGCCGCCGCTTCGAAAGCGGCCAGGCCAGCGGCCGCGATACGGTGACGGCCACAAGCTGGCTGATGGACCAACTGTTGCACTATCTGGGCGACTTTGCCCGCGACCACGCCTATCCCACGGCCAACCCGACCACGGGCGAACAATTGTGCCTGGTCGCCGCCGGCGGCTATGGCCGCGGCGAACTGGCGCCGTGCTCGGACATTGACCTGATGGTGCTGATGCCGGCCAAGACGACGCCGCGCAGCGAGCAGGTCATCGAGTTCATCCTCTACATGCTGTGGGACCTGGGCCTGAAGGTCGGCTACACCACCCATGCCATTGACGGCATTCTGCGGCTGGCGGTGAGCGACATGAACGTGCGCACCGCGGTGTTGGAGACGCGGTTCATCTGGGGCGCGCGTCGCCTGTTCCTGGAGTTGCGCCGGCGGTTCTATGCGGAGGTGGTGGCCGGCCGTGAGCGCGAATTCGTCCGCGCCAAGCTGGCCGAACGGGACCAGCGCCACAAGCGCCTCGGCGACTCCCGCTATGTCATGGAGCCCAACCTGAAAGACGGCAAGGGCGGTATGCGCGATCTGCAGACATTGTACTGGATCGCCAAATACCTCTTTCGCATTGAGCGCCCCGGCGACCTGGTGTTCCACGGCATTCTGGAGCCGCGCGAGGCGCAGCAATTCGCCCGCGCCCAGAACCTGTTCTGGACCATCCGCTGTCATCTGCACTATCTGACCGGACGGGCCGAGGACCGGCTGACTTTCGACCTGCAACCGGATCTGGCGCGACGCATGGCCTATCGCGGCCATGCGGGCGCCAACCGCGTCGAACGCTTCCTTAAGCACTATTACATCACCGCCAAAACGGTCGGCGACCTGACCCGTATCTTCTGCGCCGCGCTGGAGGCGCAGTATGTGCCGCGACGTGGCTCACGCCGCCGGCTGAAGGCGGAGACGACCGGCCTGCCTGAGGGATTCAGGCTCGCGGACGGCTGGCTGGCGGTGGAGTCGGGTGCGGTTTTTGAGGCGGATCCGGTCAATCTGATCCGCCTGTTCCACCTGGCCCATGAAGACGAGCTGGACATTCATCCGCGCACGCTTCGGCTGGTGACGCGGCGGCTGCGCCTGATCACCAACCGGCTGCGCCGCGACAAGACGGCGAACGCCCTGTTCCTCCACATGCTGACCAGCCGCAGCCAGCCGGACGTGCCGTTGCGGCGCATGAGCGAGGCCGGCGTACTGGCCCGCTTCGTGCCGGACTTCGGCCGCATCGTCGCTCACCCGCAGTTCGACATGTATCACGTCTATACAGTGGATGAGCACACGCTCCGGGCGCTGGCTCTGGTGGCCGGGATCGAGTCCGGCGCGCTGGCCCATGACCATCCGGTATCGGCGCGGGAAATCCATAACCTCAGTTCACGCCGGGCCCTGTATGTGGCGATGTTCCTGCACGACCTGGGCAAGGGACAGGGCGGCGACCATGAGCGCCGCGGCGCAGAAATCGCCAGGCGGTTGTGTCCGCGTCTGGGACTCAATGCGGAGGAGACGGAAACCGTCGCCTGGCTGGTGGCCCATCAGGCGGTCATGAGCGACATCGCGTTTCATCGCGACATCACGGCGGCTGAAACCGTGCGCGATTTCGCCCATGAGGTGCAGTCGCCCGAACGGCTCCGTCTGCTGCTGGTGCTGACGGTAGCGGATATTCGCGCGGTCGGCCCCAAGGTGTGGAACGGCTGGAAGGCCAGCCTGCTGCGCGAGCTATATCAGGGCGCGATGGAGACACTGACCGGCGAGGCGCCGGTCGACGGCGCCGGCGGTGCCGGCGTTGGCGGCGGCGGGCGGAGCGAGGCGGTGCCCGCGGCGGCGGTGGCGGCGCTGCGCCAGGCATTGGCGGACTTTTCCGACAGCGCCTTCGCGGCCCACGTGGAGAAGACGCCGGACGCCTATTGGCGGACGGTGGACACGGCCATGCACGCCCGTCACGCCCGCCTGATGCGTGGCGCCGACCGGGCCGGCCGGACAGCCGATGTGCAGGTGCGCTTTGACCGTGAACGCGGCGCCACCGAGGTGACGGTCTTTTGTGCGGACCGGCCGGGTCTGTTTGCCCGCATCGCCGAGGCCATGCACCGGGCGCGGGCCAATGTGCTGGATGCCCGCGTCTTTACCACCAAGGACGGGCGGGCGCTGGACACCCTGTGGGTGATGGAGGACTCAGGGGCCCCGCTACGTAGCGGCCATCGCCTGGCGGAGGTGCGCCGTCTGGTTCTGCAGGCCCTGTCGGAGGAGCCGGACGCGCCGCCGCTGGCCCCGCCTGATGGCGGACGGGCGGGCGGCGACCGCGCGCGCGGTGCCAGCGGCGACGGCGCCAGCGGCCACAGGGCGAGCGGCGAGCGGCGTTTCGTGCCGGAGCGGACGCGGGTGTTCCGCGTGCCACCGCGCGTCCTGATCGACAACGAAACCAGCGTTACCCACACCCTGATCGAAATCAACGGCCGTGACCGGCCAGGCGTACTGCGCGATATCGCCCGCGCCATGCACGAGCTTGGCCTGCGCATCGCCGCCGCACGCATCGCCACCTATGGCGAGCGCATCGTCGATGTCTTCTATGTGCGCGACGCCTTCGGTCATCGCCTGACCCATCGCACCCGGCTGGATGACATACGCCATGGCCTGATCGTCGCAGTGGAGGGCCAGTCCGGTGAACCGGGCGAGGCCAATGCCCGCGCGGTCGAGGCGGCGCTGGCGCGCAAAGGCGCATAGAGCTATGGCGTTCACAGCCAACGGGACGTCCAATGTCTTGCTTCCCGGCAACAGGCCCTGACCATGGCTCTCGCCCGCGCCATCGCCACGGTCGGCGGTCTGACCATGGTCAGCCGGGTGCTGGGCTTCGTCCGCGACATTCTGATTGCCGCAGTGCTCGGCGCCGGGCCCATCGCCGACGCCTTCTTTACGGCCTTCCGCCTGCCCAACCTGTTTCGCCGACTGTTCGCCGAAGGAGCGTTCAACGCGGCCTTCGTGCCGTTGTTCTCGCGGGCACTGACCGGCAGTGACGGAGCGTCGTCCGAGGCGCGCCGCGCCGCCGCGCGGCTCTTTGCCGAAGACGCACTGGCGGTATTGCTGACGGCGCTGCTGGTGCTGCTGATCGTCGCCGAACTGTTCATGCCGCTGCTGGTGAGCGGCCTGGCCCCCGGTTTTCTGGATGCGCCGGCGACGTTCGAGCGGGCGGTCACCCTGTCGCGCATCACGTTCCCTTATCTGGTGTTCATGTCGCTGACGGCACTGGCGTCGGGTGTGTTGAACGGGCTTGGCCGGTTCGCCGCCGCCGCCGCCGCGCCGGTTCTGCTGAACGTGGTGCTGATCGCCGCCATGGTGGGGTTCGCCGACTCAGCGGCTACGGGAGCCGAGGCCCTGGCCTGGGGCGTGGCGCTGGCCGGTGTGCTGCAGTTTCTGTGGCTCGCCCGCTCGCTTCGCCAGGCCGGCTTTGCGCTGCGCTTGCCGCGGCCGCGCCTGACGCCGGCGGTGCGGCGGATGCTGCGGCTGATGGCGCCGGGCGCCATCGGCGCCGGCGTCATGCAGATCAACCTGGTGGTCGGGCACCTGCTGGCCTCGCTGATCGGCGCCGGCGCCATAAGCTGGCTCTATTTCGCTGACCGCCTGGTGCAACTGCCGTTGGGGGTCGTCGGCGTGGCAGTGGGCATCGCCCTGCTGCCGCTGCTCAGCCGGCAGGTGCGCAGTGGCGACCAGGCGGCCGCCGCGGACAGCCAGAACCGGGCGATTGAGATGGCGCTGTTGTTGACCCTGCCGGCGACGGCGGCGCTGCTGACCATACCGGGCCCGATGATCGCGGTGCTGTTCGAACGTGGCGCCTTTGCCGCCGCCGACAGCCGGGCCACCACCCTGGCGGTGATGGCCTATGCCACCGGCCTGCCGGCCTTTGTGGTGGTCAAGGCGCTGGCGCCCGGGTTCTTCGCTCGCGAGGACACGGCCACACCGGTCAAGGTGGCGGTGGCGGCGATGGCCGCCAATCTGCTGCTGGCGCTGGCGTTGATGGCGCCGCTCGGCCATGTGGGCATTGCGCTGGCCACCAGCCTGGCATCGTGGCTCAACGTGGCGCTGCTGGGCGGGCTGCTCATGCGGCGCGGTCACTGGCGGCCCGATGGCCGCCTGCTGCGGCGGACGGTGCGGATGATTGTGGCGAGCGCCGTCATGAGCGTCGGCCTGGTGCTGGCGGCGGCGGCGCTGGACGGGTGGCTGGCCGCGCCGGCCGGTGTGCGGCCGGTGCTCGCCCTGGCCCTGCTGGTCGGGCTCGGCGGCGGCCTGTTCGCCGGGCTGGCCCTTGCCTGCCGGGCCACAAGCCTGCAGGAATTGCGCCGCCAACTGGCTCGCCCGGCCAAACCCGCTACGCCCGCCACTGAGGATACACCGCCATGAGCCCCAGGCCGTGAACCGCACCGCCCGACCGGACGTGGTACTGCGCCGCCTGACCCCGGCCGACGCCCACGCGGTGACCCGCATTCATTTCGATGCGGTCATGGGCAAGGGCCATACGCACTATGCGCCGCACCAGCTGGATGCCTGGACCGCGCTGGACCGGCCCGACCGGCGGCTGGCCCAGATCCACTATCGCCTGGCCATGCCGGGGCGTTTTCTGGTGCTGGCCGAGGCGGCCGGCCGGCCGGTGGGTTATGCCTGGCTGGAAAAGCGGGCCATGCATCAGGGGCGGCCCGATGCGGCCTATCTGGAGAGTCTGTATGTGGCGCCGGAAGCCATGGGACTCGGCGTCGGCCGCCTGTTGCTGGCGACGGTGGAGGCGCGGGCGGCGGCCGAGGGGGCGCCCACCGTGGGGCTCGATTCGGCGCTGATGAGCGTCGGCTTTTATGCCCGCCACGGTTATGCGACGGGACCATTCCACCGCTATCGCATGGGCGGCGGCGGCGTGTGGGTGGGGTTCCGCTGGATGACCAAGCGCCTGACGGGGCCGGCGGCCGGCCCGGCGATGACGGCCGGTGCTTGACGGCCGGCGCCGCAACGGCCATCACTCCGGGCGCTCCAGCGGCGGGGTCCAACCCGGCGCCGAGGAGCCCGCCCGGTCCCGTCATCGCAAGGGGTGGGGCGGCAACCCGCGGGGAGTCCAAACCCATGAACACGCCTTCGGCGCAGGGCACCGGCCCGCAAGCGGCGCAGAGTCGGATCTTTTCCGGCGTCCAGCCCACCGGCAATCTTCATCTCGGTAATTACCTGGGGGCGATCCGCAACTTCGCCCGCCTGCAGAACGACTATGAGTGTCTCTATTGCGTGGTTGATCTGCACGCCATAACCGTGTTCCAGGACCCGGCGACCCTGGCCGACCATACGCGCGAGGTGGCGGCCGCCTTCATCGCCGCCGGCATCGATCCGAAGACGAACATCATTTTCAACCAGAGCCAGGTGGCGGCCCATGCGGAGCTGGCCTGGATTTTCAATTGCGTCGCCCGTCTCGGCTGGCTTAACCGCATGACCCAGTTCAAGGAGAAGGCGGGCAAGCACAGGGAGAATGCCAGCATCGGCCTGTATGCCTATCCCGCCCTGATGGCCGCCGACATTCTTGTCTACAAGGCGACCCATGTGCCGGTGGGCGAGGACCAGAAGCAGCACCTGGAGCTGACCCGCGATATCGCCCAGAAGTTCAACAGCGATTATGGCCGCGAGGTCTTTCCCCTGACCGAGCCTTTGATCTTCGGCGAGGCGACACGGGTGATGAGCCTGCGCGACGGCACCAAGAAGATGAGCAAGTCGGACCCGTCCGACTATTCGCGTATCAATATGAATGACGATGCGGACCAGATTCGTCTGAAGATCCGCAAGGCGAAAACCGATCCGCAACCGCTGCCGGACACTCTCGACGGCTATGGCGCGCGGCCGGAGGCGGCCAATCTGCTGGGCCTCTATGCGGCCCTGGCTGACCGCACGCGCGGCGATGTGGCGAGCGAGTTTGCCGGTGCCCGCTTTGCCGACTTCAAAGAGCGGCTGAGCGATCTGGCCATCGAAACGCTGGCGCCGGTGACCGGCGAGATGCGTCGTCTGCTGGCCGATCCGGCGGAAGTGGATCGGCTGCTGCAAGACGGCGCTGAACGGGCGCGGGCCCTGGCCGCCCCGGTCATGGCCGAGGTGCGCCAGGCGGTGGGGCTGCTGACATAGGGCCAATGGACCCCGGCGGCTGTTGCCGGTCCATTGGAGTCCGGCGGCTGTTGCCGCCCGGCCACACCCGCCGCCAAAGCGAAAAATATCGCCGCCGGCATTTACCTAAAATTATCTTCAAATCCGGGCCTGCCCACAGTTAACGCCCGGAAGTGGCCGGACTCCACACTCTTTCAAAGCTTGACCCGGCGGCGCCGAGGCTCAATCTTGCGTTCCACAACGGCACGGATCAGGCCAGGGCGGCGACACATGCCTGTCACACACCCGCCACAGGCCCGCCTTCCTTGCCGTGTCAGGTTCGGGTTTGCGACCCGGACCGGACGGTCCTGAGTTGCCGACCCCGTGACGCTTCGGCGCGTCACAGGCAACGGCGGCCAGTCCGGCACGACGCCGGATCGCGACCGACGCAACAGGTAGGCTCCCCATCCGTTCGGGATGGGAAGCAGGTCAACCCGCCGCCCAGGATGGGCGTGGTTGCCGGTGCAAACCCGGCGGCCGGCACGCACCAGGATGGTGTAGCTGGACGAGCGCTATAGCGATGTTCATTTCGACCGAAGACACGCCGAATCCGTCGTCACTCAAGTTCACGGCCGGGCAGCCGGTTGCCGGCGAGGGCCGCAGCCGTGATTTCCCGTCGGCCGACGCCGCCAGCGGCGTGTCGCCGCTGGCTGAACGTCTGTTCGCCATCGGCGGTGTCAGTCAGGTTTTCTTTGGCAGCGACTTCGTCACCGTGTCGAAGGACGATGAGGCGCCGTGGCAGAGCCTGAAGCCGGCGATCATGGGCGTGCTGATGGAGCACTTTACCCGTAGCCTGCCGGCAATCACCGAGACCCGGCAGGCGACGCCGACGAGCGATGATGACGGCCTGATGGCCGGCGATGCGGACGATCCGGTGATCGGCCAGATTCGCGAGCTGCTGGATACGCGGGTGCGCCCGGCGGTGGCGCAGGACGGCGGCGATATCGTTTTCCGCGGCTTTGACCGTGGCGTCGTCTATCTGCACATGCAGGGGGCGTGCGCCGGGTGCCCGGCCTCCACCATGACGCTGAAGAACGGCGTGGAGAATCTGCTGCGCCACTACATTCCCGAAGTCACCGAGGTGCAGGCCATTGGCTAGGCCGGCGGCCGCAACCATGGCCGCGTCCGCCGACAGTGTGGGCTGCCTGTCGGTTGCCCGCTCGCCCAGCGCCATTCCGGCGCGGCTGGTGCGGATCATGCCGGCGTGGCTGACGGCTCGGCTGTTTCCGCAAGCCGCCCTGCCGGGCGCGGCGGTCATCCATCCGGCCATCCGCCGCATGGAAGCGCAGCGAAGGACGGAACGCCTGGTGCTGCGCTGCGTGGCGGCCAGTGTTGCGGTGATGCTGGCCACGGTGGTGGCGAACGGCATGTCGTCCGGCGTCAATCAGGCCATGGATCAGGCGATGGATCAGGCGGCCGAACGTCTGCAGGCGATAGCACCGGCGGCGGCCGTCGCGCGCGCGTCGCGTCAGGGCGCCGCCGGCGACACCAACGGCCGTATCATCCGCGCCTCTTCCGTCGCCCGCCTGGGCGCGGTGTTCGAGTCCCTCGACTATGATCTGGAACGGATCCGCATGGGGCACGGCGTACCGCGGGTGTTCCTGAACCGCATGCCGGCCGACCTGAGCGATACGGTGGACGCCGAGGAGCGTAAGGCGCTGTTCATCGCCACCACCCTGCCGCTGATCCTGCAGGTCAACGAAACCATCCGGCATAACCGGCAGCGCATTGCGGACCTCAGGTTGCAGTGGCGCGACAGCGGCACCCTGGCGGCCGTGGACCGGCACTGGCTGGAGCAGATGGCGAAGCGCTATCGCGTCGACGGCGATCTGGCGCCTTCCGCCCTGTTCGAGGCGTTGCTGTGGCGGGTGGATACGGTGCCGGTTTCCATGGCGCTGGCCCAGGCGGCCATCGAGTCAGGCTGGGGCACGTCGCGTTTTGCGCAGGAAGGCAATGCGCTGTTCGGCCAGTGGACGTGGGATGAATCCGCCGGCCTGGTACCGGAGGACCGGGCCGATGATGCGAGCCATGCGGTGCGCGCTTTCGACCGGCTGCTGGAGAGCGTACGCGCCTATGCCCACAATCTGAACACGGGCTGGGCCTATGAGTCGTTCCGTGATCGTCGCGCCAGCCTGCGCGCCTCCGGAACGGCGCCGGGCGGGCTGAAGCTGGCGATGACGCTGGACCGCTACTCGGAAAAGGGCGAGGCCTATGTGCGCATGGTGCACAGCATCATCCGCGCTAACGGATTGCAGCCCTTCGACCATGCGCGCCTCAGCCAGGGCGAAGGGCAGGACTCCCTGGGCCAGCAGCCGAGCCTGTAGGACCGGCGGCGCCGTCCTGCACAGACTGAAGATTCACCGGCTGAAGACTCAGGGCGACGGGTAGTAAAACTGGCGGCCGAACCAGCGCCAGCGCCCGTCCGGCCCCGGCACCGTGCAATTGACCCGGGCCCGTGCGGTGGCGAAGGGTTGCGCCATACGCACCTCAAACCGGTTCGGTCCCAGACGCTCAATCCGTGCCTGTCCCTGGCCGGAGGCATAGCAGGCCATGCGGTCGAGGCCGGCCACATCGGCCATGACCGTGAAACCGAAGTCGGGCGGATTCTTCTCTGGCGAGGGATCGGCCGGTGTGACCGCGCTTACCGGCAGCGGCAGTGTGCCGGCAATCAGGCGAAAGCGATCCGCGTCGCCGAAATTCTCATTGAGAGCGAAGCGCGGCAGGTAGAACCGTTCTTCGCCGCCGTAGAGCACACCGGAATGCTGGCCGAAGGCGGCGCGCATGCCGGTCGCCTGGATGACCGGCATGAGAGCGGCCGAGGTCTCGCCAAAGGGCCAGGCAAAGAGGGTCGGCACGGCGCCCAGTTCCGCCTCGAAGCGGGCGCTGGCGCGGGCGATGTCGGCCGCCGCCTGCTCCGCGGTCATGCCGGGATAGTGCCCGTGACTGGCGCCGTGGTGGCCAATATAGACACCGTCCGCGGCCATCTCGCGCAACTGGTCCCAGCTAAGATAACCGGGCGTGGCGGCATCCACCGGATCGGTCGCGACGAAAATGGTGAAAGGCAGGCCAGCGTCCTTCAGGCGTGGCCAGGCCTCGGTGTAGATAGAGGCAAAGGCGTCATCGATGGTGATGGCCAGGCTGCGGTCGGGCAGCGCCTCGCCGCGCGCCAGCCGGTCGATAATGTCCGGCAGGGCGAGCACCGTATAGCCGCCATCGAGGATCAGTCGGATATGGGCTTCGAACTGTTCAAGCCGGATGCTGGTGGTCGGCCAGGCACCCTCGCCGAAGCGGTGATACATGACCACCACCGCACTGGCCTGGCCGCTGGAGATGGAGCCGGCCGGACCGAGGGTCGCATCCTGGGCGTGGGCCGCCGTGGCCCACAGGGGATGGGTCCACAGGGCCAGGGAGAGGATCACCGCGGACAGGGCCGCAGGGCGCAGGCGCCTGCGCAGCCTGGTCATGGCCGGCACCGTGGGGCCGCCACAGGGCCGGGAAGGGGGAGCGCGAAAAAGACCATGGGGGCTTATGGCACGACACTTTTTGAGCGGCAAGCGCGCCAGTGGGTCCGGGCCCCGGCCGGGTGTCATCGTCGGCGGCCTTTGGGTGGGGGTCTCAAGGCGGGCCGGGCCGTGACAGGATGGGCGGCATGATCATCCTTGCCCTTGATGCGGTATCGGCCGGCGCGTCGGCCGCGGTGATGGCCGATGGCCGGCTGCGTGGCCACGCCCGTCACGAGGCCCGCCATGGCCAGGCCGAGCACCTTATGGGGCTGGTGGCGGAGGGGTTGCGTCAGGCCGGTCTGCGGGCTGGCGCGGTCGACCTCATTGCCGCGACCCGCGGCCCTGGCTCGTTTACCGGCATCCGCGTCACCCTGGCGGCGGCGCGGGGCCTGGCCATGGCCACCGGCCGGCCGCTGCTGGGGCTGGCGGCGAACGACGTGGTGGCGCTGATGGCGACGGCGAGCGCGCCAGCGACAGATGTGCCGGGAATGGACGGGGCGACGCTGGTGACAGCCATCGAGTCGCGTCGCGCCGAGGTGTTCATGGCGGCCTATCGGTCCGGCCCGGAGGCGGACCCGCAGCAGCGGCTAAGCGCGCCGCTGGCGGCCCTGACGCCGGACGCGGCGCGGTCCAGGCTGGCGGATTTAGCGGGTCTGGCCGGGACCGGCGGGGTCCAGGTGGCCGGTTGCGCCGCGTCGCGCCTGCTGGCCGACTGGAACGGGCGGCCGGCGACGGTGCGCCAGATCGGCGACGGCGGGCCGGATGCGGTGGCGCTGGCCCGTCTGGCCGCCCTGCGGGTCAGCCCTGGCGCTACGTCCGGCGCTGCCATCGCGGCCATCGTGGCGGGCACGGCGACGCCACTTTACCTGCGGCCACCGCAGCTCGGTGGCGCGCGGCCGTGACCGGGTCCGGCCGGTGACCCCTTCACCGACAGACCAGAACGACCGGCCGCTGCCGGCGATGCTGGCCGCGCTGCATGAAGAGTCCTTTGCCGAGGGCGGGCCGGCGCCATGGGGGGCGGACGCCTTTGCCAGCCTGCTGGCGCTGCCGGGCATGACCCTTGTGGTGCTGGAGGCGGCGGGCGTGCCGGTGGGATTTGTCCTTGGCCGCCACGCCGCCGACGAGGGCGAGATTCTGACACTTTGTGTGCGGCCCCCGATGCGCCGCCGCGGCGGCGGCCGGACCCTGTGCCGGGCCTTGCTGCGGACCCTGGCGGCGGCGGGCGTGCGGAGCGCCAGCCTTGAGGTGGCGGCGGACAACCAGCCGGCGCAACGCCTGTATGCGGCGCTCGGCTTTCAGGCGGCGGGTCGGCGGCCGGCCTATTACCGGCGAGCGAGCGGCACCGGTGACCATGGGTCGGGGTCGGGGTCGGGCGGGACGGCGGCGCGGGCGCGTAGTGCGGTGGAGGCGGTGGACGCGGTGGTCATGCGGCGGGTTCTTACTCCGGCAGACGGGGCGGCAGACGGGGCGGCAGACGGGGCGTCGGCTGACGCAGCAGGGGAGTCGGCCGGCGCCGCAGGGGGCAGGGCCGGGCTGCGCATTGTGGCCATGGCTGCGACAAACGAGCGCGATGTCACGGAGACATGAGCGTCAGTATTGATTCAGACTTGTCATAGTGTAGAGACAGTCTATATATCAGGGTGACTTTACGGAGGTTCCTGTTTTATGGTTGAGCAAGCAAAATCCCCTGAATTACTCGATCTGACGTCAAAGATCGTCTCTGCGCATGTGTCCAACAACACGGTGCCGACCACCGATCTGCCGCAGCTTATCGAGCAGGTCTATCGCACGCTGTCGGGCATGGGCCAGGCAGTGGCGCCGGCCGAACGGCCGCAGCCGGCGGTGCCGGTCAAGCGCTCGATTCACCCCGACCATATCGTGTGTCTGGAAGACGGCAAGAAGCTGAAGATGCTCAAACGCCATCTCAAGACCGCCTATAATATGTCGCCGGAGCAGTATCGCGAACGGTGGGGCCTGGCCGCCGACTATCCCATGGTCGCGCCTAATTATGCCAAACAGCGCAGTCAGTTGGCCAAGCGGATTGGCCTTGGCACCAAGCCACGCCGGCGCACGACCAAGCGCAAGTCCGCCAGCTAGGCAACGACCGGCCGCCCGTTTCAGCCCCCGGCGGGCCTGAAACGGGCTCCCGCGCGGTCAGATCGTCGTTTTATTTCAGATACTTATGTCATGACGACCGGCCGAAGGCACGGCCTGTGGCCGAAGGCCGGCCGTGAGCAGCGGCGGCCCCGCATTGTGGCCCCGGCGGCCGATTGGTCTATATTCGGGCCAGGTCAACCTGGCCGGCGGCGGGGCAGGGCCGGGCGAAGCCTGCGGGATGGGTGCATGAGTTCGCGCATTGAGGCGCTTTGCCAGGAACAGGGGCTGAAGATGACCGCGCCGCGGCGGGTGATCGCCCGGGTGCTGTCGGAGTCCGACGATCATCCGGATGTGGAGGAACTGCATCGCCGGGCCACCGTCCACGATCCGAGCATCGCCATCGCCACGGTCTACCGCACGGTGCGCCTGTTCGAGCAGTCCGGCATTCTGAACCGCCTCGACTTTGGCGACGGTCGGGCGCGCTATGAGGAGACGCCGGAGGAACACCACGATCATCTGATCGATGTGCACTCCGGCGAGATCGTCGAGTTCCGCAATGATGAAATTGAGCGGCTGCAACAGGAAGTGGCGCGTCGTCTGGGGTATCGGCTGGTGGATCACCGTATGGAACTCTATGGCGTCAGGCTGGACCGCACGCGCGGCCGCCGCGACGATACAGCCAGCGGTGGCCGGCCGGCGTCTTCTGATGCGGCCGCCTCCGCTGCTGATGGTGGCGCCGACGACGGGACGCGGCCGGCCGTGCCGGTAAACGGCAAGGCGAGCCCGTGAGCGGTCGGCGCGCCGGACGACAGGCCAGCCAGGCAATTCCACCGGTGGGCCCACAGGACGGGGATTCGCCGGACGGGGATTCGCCGGATGAGGACATGCCTGGCGGCGTGTCAGAGGCGGGGGCCGGCGAGGCGGCCGTCAGTCTGGAGAGCGGTGCGCTGCACGTGCGGCTGGCCCAGAACGAGGCGGACATTCTGGCCAGCCAGCGTCTGCGCTATCGCGTGTTCTATGACGAGATGAAGGCGCAGCCCTCGCCGGAGATGGCCCGCGAGAAGCGCGACTTTGACCGCTATGACCGGGTCTGCGACCACTTGCTGGTGATCGACCGCAGCCTGGGCGACGGCGCCGATGGCGTGGTCGGCACCTATCGCCTGCTGCGGCGCAGCCAGCGTCAGGGATTGCCCTTCTATACCGCCGGCGAGTTCGATATCACCGCCATCGAGGCCTATGACGGCGAAATCCTGGAGCTTGGCCGGAGCTGTGTCGACGCGGCGCACCGCACACGACCGACCCTGCAACTCCTGTGGGCCGGCATCGCCGCCTACTGCTTCCGCCATGACGTCAAGCTGATGTTCGGCTGTGCCAGCCTGCCGGGCACCGATGTGGCGGCGCTGGCCATGCCGCTGGCCTTTCTGTGGCACAATCATCTGGCGCCGGAGGCCATCCGGGTGCGGGCCCTGGCCAAGCACTATTCATCCATGGACCTGATGGCCGCCGCAGACATTGACCCACGCCGCGCCATGGCCAGCCTGCCGCCGCTGCTGCGCGGCTATTTGCGGCTCGGCGGGTTCATCGGCGATGGCGCGGTGGTGGACCCGCAGTTCAACACCACCGATGTCTGCCTGGTGCTGGAAGCGGACAAGGTGACGGAAAAATACATTCGCCATTTTTCCCGCACGTCGCGGGACCGGTCTCTCGACTAGCCATGCTGGCGTCCCTGCGCGCCACGCTGCGCCTGGCGGCCATCGGCTGCCTTATCGTTATTCTGCTGCCGGTTCAGGCCCTGCTGGTCAATGGCGGGCCGCGCACGGCGGAGTTGATCCCGCGGTTCTTTCACCGCACGACGGCGCGGCTGCTGGGCTTTACCCTGGCAACCCGCGGCGAGATGCGGAGCGCCCGGCCGACGTTGTTCGTTTCCAACCACACGTCCTACCTGGACATCATCGTTCTGGGCGGCCTGATCCGTGGTTCTTTCGTATCGAAAGCGGAAGTGCGCGGCTGGCCGTTGATCGGCTGGCTGGCGCGGTTGCATCGCTCTGTCTTTATTGGTCGCCGCCGCAGCGCCACCGGCAGCGAGCGCGACAGCCTGGCCCGCCGCCTGGCCGATGGCGACAATCTGATCCTGTTCCCCGAGGGCACCAGCAATGACGGCAATCGCACCCTGGCCTTCAAGAGTGCGCTGTTCGCAATCGCCAAACCCTCAGACGGCAGGAACGGCGGGCCTGACGGGCACGGGCCGGCGGCCATGCCGGCTTCTGCCGCGCCGGCCCTGACCATTCAGCCGGTATCGCTGGCCTATTCGGCGCTGGACGGCATCCCGCTGGGCCGCGCCAAGCGGCCGCTTTATGCCTGGTATGGGGACATGTCGCTGGCCAGTCATTTGTGGCAGGTGGCGCGTCAGGGGTTCGCCACCATCGACATCACCTTTCACGAGCCGGTGGCGGCGGCGGATTTCGCCACTCGCAAGAGCCTGGCCGCCCATTGCCAGCGGGTGGTGGCGGCCGGCGTGACGGCGGCGCTGACCGGCCGTCAGACAGCGCCCCTGAGCCGCAAGCGGCGACGGCGCCTGGGTCTGCGCGGGCGCCATCGCCCGCTGCGCGCGTCATGAGCCGGCCGGCGCCCCCGGAGTCCGGTCGTCGCGGGCTGTATGTTCGCACCTGGGGCTGCCAGATGAACGTCTATGATTCCGAGCGCATGGCGGAATCCCTGATACCCCATGGCTATGCGCCGGTGGATTCGCCGGAGGCGGCGGCGCTGGTCCTGCTCAACACCTGTCATATTCGCGAAAAGGCGGCGGAGAAGGTCTATTCCGAGATCGGTCGCCTGGCCAAGCTGCGCCGCCAGCGTCAGGCCGCGGGCGAGGACATGATGATCGCGGTGGTCGGCTGCGTCGCCCAGGCCGAGGGCCAGGAGATGCTGGCCCGCGCCCCGGCGGTGGACATCGTGCTGGGGCCGCAGACCTATCACCGGTTGCCGGAAATGGTGGCCCGCGCGCGGCGCGACAGAGACGCCCGGCCGGCCGGCGCAGCGGCCGGCGCCGGTCTGATCGACACCGATTTCCCGGCCGAGGACAAGTTTGACGCCCTGCCGGCGGCGCGCCAGGCGAGCGGCGTGACGGCGTTCCTGACCATCCAGGAAGGGTGTGACAAGTTCTGCACGTTCTGCGTCGTGCCCTACACCCGCGGCGCGGAGGCCTCGCGGCCGGCGGCGGCGGTGTTGGCAGAAGCCAGGGATCTGGTGGCGGCGGGGGTGCGTGAAATCACCCTGCTGGGGCAGAACGTCAACGCCTATCACGGCGCCGCGGCGGATGGCGGCGGTGTGTGGAGTCTGGCGCGGCTGGTGCGCGGTCTGGCCAGGATCGAGGGGCTGGACCGCATCCGCTACACCACCTCCCATCCGCGCGACATGAGCGACGAGTTGATCCTCTGCCACAAAGAAGAAACAAAGCTGATGCCTTATCTGCATCTGCCGGTGCAGTCGGGGTCGGACACCATCCTCAAGGCCATGAACCGGCGGCACAGCCGTGACGACTATCTTCGGGTCATCGAGCGGTTGCGCCAGGCGCGCCCCGACATGGCGCTGACGTCGGATTTCATTGTCGGGTTCCCCGGCGAGAGCGAGGATGATTTTGCCGCCACCCTGGACCTGGTGGAGCGGGTCGGCTTTGCCGGCGCGTTCTCCTTCAAATACTCGCCGCGCCCCGGCACACCGGCGGCGATCGCCCGCGGCCAGGTGGCGGAGCCGGTGAAGGATGAACGGCTGGCCCGGTTGCAGGCCCTGCTGCACCGTCAGGAACAGGACTTCAACGCGGCCACGGTGGGCCGCACGGTGGCGGTGCTGTTTGACCGCGTCGGCCGCCATGCGGGGCAGCTTGTGGGGCGCAGCCCGTGGCTGCAGCCGGTGCATGTGACGGCGCCGCACAACCGGCTTGGCGGGACCGCCAGCGTGGTCATCACAGACCGCACCAGCCATGGGCTGATCGGCCGGCTCCGCCGCGCCGTCGCGGTGCCTGCCTCGCCGGCCGTATCGCCGTCGTCTTCCCCCGTCCCTAGCCCCACCCCAGCCCAGGAGGCCGCTCTTGAGTGATCTTCCCCGCGATGTCGCCGATTCCCCCGGCCGGCCGCAGCGCCCGGTGAGCCGCGCCGTGGCGGCCGGACCATCGCTGGCCAGCGTCATCCGGGAGCGCCAGTTCGACGACAACCGGCTGCTGGCCGCCCTGTTCGGCCGCCATGACGAGCATCTGGTGATGATCGAGCGGATGCTGGGGGTGAGTTTGCGCTATCGCGGCAATCGCCTGACCATCTCCGGGCCGGCCGACGAGGCAGGTGTGGCGGAGACGGCGCTGGACGATTTGTATGGCCGCCTGCAGCGTGGCGGCGATGTGACGCCGGCGGATGTGCGGGCGGCGGTGCGGCTGGCCGAAGCGGGCGAGAGCGAGGCCAGCCAGGCCCATGCCATTCGCACCCAGCGGCGGGTGGTGCGGCCACGCTCACCCAACCAGGCGCGCTATCTGGCGGCGCTCGGTCGCGACGATCTGGTGTTCGGCGTCGGTCCGGCCGGCACCGGCAAGACCTATCTGGCGGTGGCGGTGGCGGTGGCGCTGCTGCAGGCGGGCGAGGTGGAGCGCATCATCCTGTCGCGGCCGGCGGTGGAGGCGGGCGAGCGTCTCGGCTTCCTGCCGGGCGACCTGCGCGACAAGGTGGACCCGTATTTGCGGCCGCTGTACGACGCGCTGCACGACATGATGCCCGGCGAGCAGGTGGCGCGGCGCATGGAGAGTGGCGACATTGAGGTGGCGCCGCTGGCCTTCATGCGCGGCCGCACCCTGACCAACGCCTATATCATTCTGGACGAGGCGCAGAACGCGACACCGGCCCAGATGAAGATGTTCCTGACCCGCATGGGCGAGAACAGCCGCATGGCGGTGACCGGCGACCTGACCCAGGTGGATCTGCCGCCCGGTCAGACGTCGGGGCTGCGCCAGGCGATCGATCTGCTGGAACGGGTCGAGGGCATCAGTGTGCAGCGCTTCTCGCGCCACGACGTGGTGCGGCATCCGCTGGTCGGCCGCATCGTCGATGCCTATGAAAGGCGCACCAGTGAAAACCAGAACGAGAAGAAGCCGGCTCCAACATCGGTCCAGGCGTCGGACCATACGCCAACAGGTGCGCCAACCGGCGCGTCGACGGAGGACAGCGACACGCCGGCAGGCAACGACACATGACGGCCACCCGGCCGCGTGCCCGGCCGGCGGCGCCGCGGCCGCAGCAGGCACAGGGCGCGGCTTCGCCACCGGTGGCGGCCCCGGTAGCAACCCCGGTTGCAACCAAGACAGCGGCCCCGCTGGCGGCGAAGGTCGCGGTGCTGCGCCAGGCCGGCGACTGGCGGCGGTTGCTGCCGGGGGCGGTGGGGCTGGCCCGCCGTGCCGCCCGGGCGGCGGTGACCGCGGGGCTGGCCGAGCTGGCGGCGAAGAGGTCTGCGGCGCGGCCGGTGGGCCCGGCGGCTGGCGAAGCGAGGCCGGACAGCGCAGGACCGGCCGGCCTGGAGATGAGCGTGGTGCTGGGCGATGACGGCCTGCTGCAAAGCCTTAACCGGCAGTGGCGCGGCCATGACCGGCCCACCAATGTCCTGGCCTTTGCCGCCGCAGCCATGCCATCGGCAGGGCACCACGCCGCGGCAGAACACCGCCAGGCGCTGGGCGAGGTGATCGTTTCGGGCGAGGCGATCGAGCGTGAAGCGCGGACCCAGGGCAAATCGCCGGCGGATCATTTCACCCACCTCGTTGTCCATGGCACACTTCACCTATTAGACTATGACCATGAGCGCCCATCGGACGCCTGTCGTATGGAGAGTCTGGAGCGACGAATTCTGGCGACGCTCGACGTGACCGACCCCTATGATGCCTGAGCCGATGAAGCGAAACCGCGTGGCGCGGAACCGCATGGCGCCGATAGTGCCGGCACGGCGGGACGCCTGGTCCAGAGAACTATGAGCACAGAGTCCAGTTCCAGTCGTCGGCCCGGTTCGGCCGGGCCCGCCGACAGTGATGGTCCGACCCGACCGGGATTGCGCTGGCTGCGCACCCTGTTCGGTATGCGGCGCAACGGTGATCTGCGCGAAACCCTGGAAGAGCTGGTCTCGGAAAGGGCGGAGGGAGAGGGCGACGGCGCCGCCGCCGACGAACGCGCCCTGCTGCGCAATGTGCTGCGTCTGCGCGACCAGAGCGTCGGCGATGTGATGGTGCCGCGGGTGGATATCGTGGCGATCGATCTGGACTGCGATCTGCAGACCATCGTGCAGACCATGCAGAAGGCCGGTCATTCGCGTCTGCCGGTTTATCGCGAGTCGCTGGACGATGTGGTCGGCATGGTCCACATCAAGGATGTGGTGGCCTATTGGGAGCAGCGCGCGGCGTTTCGTCTGGAGCGTGCGGTGCGCGAGGTGCTGTTCGCCTCACCGACCATGCCGGTGCTGGATATGCTTATCGAAATGCGCCAGAAGCGCGTCCATCTGGGGCTGGTGGTGGATGAGTATGGCGGCGTTGACGGGTTGATCACCATCGAGGATCTGGTGGAGGAAATTGTCGGCGAAATCGAGGATGAGTTCGATGCCGCCGAGGGCCCGCGCCTGGTGCGCCGGCCGGACGGTTCTGTCCTGGCCCTGGCCCGCGCCACCATCGAGGAACTGGAAGACATGGTCGGCCCGGTGGTGAGCGACGAGGAACGCGAGGAGAGCGATACCCTGGGCGGACTGGTGGTGGCCATCGCCGGCCGCGTGCCCCATCGTGGCGAGGTCATCAGCCATGAGAGCGGCGTCGAGTTCGAGGTCACCGACGCCGATCCCCGGCGCATCCGCCGGCTGCGTCTGCGCCATCTGCCAGCGGCGCCGGCGGCGGACGAAACAGCCCCCTGAACATGGCCGCCACGGCGGGGGCGGGTCTGCCGGTGGGGGTGGCGCGGCTGCGTCGAGCGGTGGCCGGGCTTACCGGCTGGCGGCGGCGCGGCGCGGCGGCGTTGCTCGGCGCCGCCATGACGCTGGCCCTGCCGCCGCTGTATATCCTGCCGGCCATGGCGCTGGCGATCAGCGGCTTGCTGTGGCTGAGCGAAGGCGAGGCGGCCGGCGCCACGGCCCGCCGCCGGCTGGCCAGCGGCTTCGCGCTCGGCTGGTGGTTCGGTCTCGGCTATTTCGCCTTCGGGCTCTACTGGATCAACAGCGCGCTGCTGGTGGACGGCTGGCGCTTTGCCTGGCTGATTCCCCTGTCGGTGGCAGGGATTGGCGGCGGCCTTGCGCTGTTCAGCGCAATCGCCGTGGCCGCCGCCTGCCTGGCCCGGCCCGGCTGGCCACGGCTGCTGGCGCTGGCCGGCGGCTGGACCCTGCTGGAGGTGGCGCGCGGCCATCTCTTCACCGGCTTCCCGTGGAACCTGGCCGGTCATGCCCTGGTCTTTTCCGATCTGCTGGTGCAGGGCGCCTCTTTGTCTGGCGTCTATGGTCTGTCTTTGGCGGTGGTGCTGTGGGCCGGCGGGGCCAGCCTGCTGGACCGGCCGATCCGGTCCGGCGCGCTGCTGCTGCTGGTTGGCCTGCCGCTGGCGATGGCGGCCTATGGCTTTGCCCGGCTAGAGCGCAGCTACGCGCCAACCGATGGCTTGATGCCGGTGATGGTGCGGCTGGTGCAGCCGGCGGTACCACAACGGGAGAAGTGGGACCCGACGCTTCGCTTCGCCCATCTGGACCGGCTGGTGGACCTGACCGCCGCGCCGCCACGCGACAGCGACCAGGCGCCGCAGGTGGTCATCTGGCCGGAAGCGGCGACGGCGTTTGATCTGGCCGGCGATGCGGCCTTGCGCCGGGCCATCGCCGGCATACTGCCGGCCGGAGGTGTGCTGATCGCCGGCACCCTGCGACAGGAGTTGGGGCAGGACCGGGGGCAGGACTCAGGACGGGTCTTCAACGCGATCATTGCGGTGGATAGCGACGGCGCGGTGCGGGCCACCTATGACAAGCATCACCTGGTGCCGTTCGGCGAGTATGTGCCCTTCGCCGACGCGCCGGGGGTGGCGGCGCTGGCCCTCGGCCGGGGCAGCCTGTCGGCGGGGGCGGGGCGGCGGACGCTGCGCGTCGGCCACATCCCGGCCTTTGGTCCGCTGGTTTGTTACGAGGCCATCTTTCCGGGTCAGGTGACGGCCCGTGGGACGCGTCCGGACTGGCTGCTCAACCTGACCAACGATGCCTGGTATGGCGAGACCGCCGGGCCGCACCAGCATTTCGCCGCGGTCCGCCTGCGGGCGGTGGAGGAAGGCCTGCCGCTGGTGCGGGTGGCCAATACGGGCATTTCGGCGGTGGTCGATTCCTGGGGTCGGTTGCAGGCGGTCATTCCCTTGGGGGTCGGGCCCGCCTTTGTCGATGCGCCACTGCCCCGCGCCCTGCCGGCGACCGTCTTCGCCCGGGTCGGTCTGGCCGGCCCGCTGAGTCTGGCCGGACTGGTCCTGCTGGCCGGCTGGGGCCTGTCCGGTCGGGGCGTGTCCGGTCGGGACGGGCCGGTCGGGGCGGGGCCGGGCGCCCGGTCATGAAGCGGCGGGAGACCGCTTGACGGCATACCCGGCTATGTCAAGAATGCCGCACTGCATACGGGAAGATGCAGCCGGAAATACCCGCAAGACGCGCAAGACAGGAACCGCCGCCGACGGCCGTTCGTGCCGCGGTGTCGCCGGCCCGGCTGACCACGCCCGGCATGGCGATCGGGGGACAGGTGGCACGGACAGCGGACAAGAGCAGCGGCGGCACAGGCCGCGGCACAAGCGTTGGCAAGACGACGAAAGCGGGCGCCCGCGCACGGGCGCCGGCGCGGCGCGGGCGCGGCGGCGCCACCTCGGTGGATGCCCATGTGGGTCAGCGCCTGCGCCAGCGCCGCACCCTGATGGGGCTTACCCAGGAGCGGCTGGCCGAGGCGCTGGGCCTGACCTTTCAGCAGGTGCAGAAGTATGAGCGCGGCGCCAACCGGGTGGGAGCCAGCCGCCTGTTCGACCTGTCCCGCGTGTTGAGTGTGGAGGTCGGCTATTTCTTTGAAGGGCTGGGCGACGGCGGCGCCGCCACGGCGGGCGGTCTGGCGGAGGAGCGCGCGCCATCACTGGCGCCGGACCCCATGGCCCGGCGCGAGACGCTGGAGCTGGTGCGGGCCTATTACCGCATCACCGATCCCGCCCTGCGCCGCCAGGTGTTTGATCTGGCCAAGGCGCTGGCTCGTTCCAGCAAGGACCTGGCCAGCCCGGATCTGGCCGACAATGACAGCATCGACGGCTGAACGGCCCGGGCCGGAGCCCGGGCGCGCGGCCGTGGCTGACGCGGCCGGTCGCCATGCTTGACGCTCTCTCCCGTCCCTGACACAAGAACCGGCGGGCCGGGCCCGGCCCGGCAGAGGATCAGCACAGACCAGGGGGCCCGCACCAGCGGGTCTGAACAGGCGGGAGCGTCCGGCGCTCCGAGGGGGAGCTTTGAGCAAGGGCGACTATCTCTTTACCAGCGAAAGCGTTTCGGAAGGTCACCCCGACAAGGTCTGTGACCGTATCTCTGACGAGGTGGTGGACACCTTTCTGGCGGCCGATGCGGATGCCCGCGTGGCCTGTGAAACCCTGGTCACCACCAACTTCGTCATGCTCGCCGGCGAGACCCGCGGGCCGGCCTCCATCACACCGGACCTGCTGATCGAGAAGGCGCGCGCCGCCATTCGCGACATCGGCTATGAGCAGGACGGCTTTCACTGGAAGACGGCCGATATTCAGTGCCGCCTGCACGCCCAGTCACAGGACATCGCCCAGGGGGTCGACGCCGCCGGCAACAAGGATGTTGGCGCCGGCGACCAGGGCATCATGTTCGGCTATGCCTGCCGCGAGACCGCAGAGTTGATGCCGGCGCCGATTCAGTTTTCGCACCACATCCTGCGCGAGATGGCGGCGGCGCGCCACGCCGGCAAGGAACCCATGCTGGGGCCCGACGCCAAGAGCCAGGTGACTCTGGAATATCGCGCCGGCCGGCCGGTGGGCTGCACCGCCATTCTGGTCTCCACCCAGCATCAGGACGGGGTTGACCAGGATCAGGTGCGCGAGATCGTCCGGCCCTATGTGATGCGGGCGATCCCCGATGGCTGGATGTGCGACGAGGACAAGTTCTACGTCAATCCGACCGGCCGATTCGTCATTGGCGGCCCGGACGGCGATGCGGGCGTGACCGGTCGCAAGATCATCGTTGATACCTATGGCGGCGCGGCGCCCCACGGCGGCGGCGCCTTTTCCGGCAAGGACCCGACGAAGGTGGATCGTTCGGCCGCCTATGCCGCGCGCTATCTGGCGAAGAATGTGGTGGCGGCGGGCCTGGCCGAGCGGTGCACCATCCAGCTTGCCTATGGCATCGGCATGTCGCAGCCCATCAGCATTTTCGTTGACTGCGACGGCACCGCCGAGGCGGACGAGGCGGCCATCGCCAGGGCGCTGGGGCAGACCATGGACCTGTCGCCGCGCGGTATCCGCGAGCATCTGGGCCTGACCCGGCCGATCTATGCACGGTCCGCCGCCTATGGCCATTTCGGGCGCACACCCGACGCCGATGGCGGCTTTTCGTGGGAGCGGACCGATCTTGCCGAGGCGCTGAAGCGGGCGGTGGCCTGAGCCGATCGCCGGCGGCCGTGCCCCGCCGCAAACCGCCGGCCAAGGCCGGTGCTGCGGGCGCTGCTGACCCGGCCGCGAGCGCGCCGGCCACCGAAGCGCCCAGCCCGGCGGCCGGCACCGAAGCGACCAGCCTGATGACTGTCAAAGCGTCCGCCGCCGTGTCCGCCACGCTGGCCAGCGAGCAAAGACCAGCCAGCTGGCCACACCGCCGGGTTCCCGGCCGTGGTCGGGTGCGGACCCTCAAGCCGGCCCATGCGGCGGCGCTGGCGCGCGATCTGCCGCGCCTGGCCATATGCCTTGATCCAGTGGATGGCGGCGCGGCGATGCTGGAGCCACGGCGGCTGTTCGCCCGGCCTGGCCCGGTCTGGCTGGAGATCGGCTTCGGCGCCGGCGAGCACCTGGCGTGGCAGGCGCAGCATCACCCGGACATCGGGTTCATCGGCGTTGAGCCCTACCGTGCCGGCCTTGCCCGGCTGCTGGTGCGGCTGACCGCCGCGGACATCACCAATGTCCGCCTGTATGACGATGACGCGGCCCTGTTGCTGGCCCGTCTGGCGCCGGCCAGCCTGGAGCGCATCTTCATCCTGTTTCCCGACCCGTGGCCCAAGACGCGCCATCACAAGCGCCGCCTGGTGCAGACCCACACGGTAGACCTGCTGGCGCGGGCGCTTTGCGACGGCGGCGAGTTGCGGCTGGCGAGCGATGACCCGGATTATGGCGCCTGGTGCCTGGCCCGGCTGACCGCCTGCCCGGACCTGGCGTGGCAGGCGCAGCGGCCGGCGGACTGGCAGTCGTGGTGCGAAGCGGCGGGCCAGGAGACGGTAGCGACCCGCTATGAGGAGAAAGCGCGGCAAGCGGGCCGCAAGCCCCTGTATCTGCGGTTTCGCCGGCGGCCGCGGGCTGTTGGCGGGCCGACCGCACCGGATTCCGCTTGATAGGTCGGGTCGCCCGCCTATACTCTTCACAAAACAACAACAACACCCGAACCGGATACGAGGCCGGAAAACAGGGGTGGGCCGCAGGGCCCGCCTTTTTCTTTGGCCAAAACGGCCCTCCGGCTCTTTTGGCCGGAACGGTTCTGTAGTCCGCCGGATGGCCGTGCGACAGACCTCGGTGGAGGGCCGTCGGGGGCGGGACGGATCGGGCGCAGGCGGGGAAACGAGATACACGTGGTGACCAACGGACACATGCAGGACGCAGGCGATACAAACGCAAAGCCTATGCCGGGCCGTGGCGGCGATGGCGCACAACGGGAGTCTGACCACCAGTCCGGCCACGACTCCCGGCAGGCCGCCGGCCGCCAATCGCGTCCGGCGGGTAACCGCGAATCGCGCCCGGCGGGTAACCGCGAATCGCGCATAGTAGCGCTGGCGCGGCCGGTGCTTGAGGATATGGGGTTCGACCTGGTGCAGGCGCAGATCAGCGGCGAGGGCCGGGGCGGCCAGACGGTTCTGCAGATCATGATCGAGCGGGCCGATGGCGGCCTTACCCTGGACGATTGCGCCGCCGCCAGCCGCGCCCTGTCGGCCGCCCTCGATGTGGCCGACCCGCTGGCCGGGGCTTATGTGCTGGAAGTGGGCTCGCCGGGGGTGGACCGGCCACTGGTGCGGCAACGGGATTTCGAGCGGTGGAGCGGCCACGAGGTGCGCATCGAACTGGCCGATGGCCTGGCCGCGCCGGGTCGTGACGAGGTGGTGGACGAGGCGCAGGTGGCCCAGATCGGCCGCAAGCGGTTTCGCGGCCGGCTGCTCGGCGTCGAGGAGCATGGTGGCCAGGTGCGGGTGCGCCTGGCCAGCGACGGCGGCGAAGTGCTGTTGCCGCTGGACGGCATCCGCCGCGCCAGGCTTGAACTGACGGACGCCTTGCTGCAGTCCGGTCGCCGCCACTAGGGCGGCGCCACCGGACAGGGCGGCGTCACCGGGGCAGCGCCCCTTTGGCGGCGACAGCCTGACGGCACGGGCCCCTGGCCCGGGCGGCAGGGCAGAGGGCGTACAGGACTAGACGATACCGGCTGGTCAGCCGGTGACAGGGAAACAGAAAGCGCCTGTGGCGCACGAGGACAGGACCAGGATATGGCGGAGACGCTCAGCGGGTTTTCCCGTATTGAAATGCTTCAGGTGGCCGACGCGGTAGCGCGGGAGAAGTCCATCGAGCGCGAAGAAGTGCTGGAGGCGATGGAGCTGGCCATCCAGCGCGCGGCGCGCGCCAAGTATGGCCAGGAGCACGACATCCGGGCGGACATCAACCGGTCCACCGGCGAAATCGCCCTGGCCCGCTATACCGAAGCGACGGACGAGGTGGAGAACGAGTTTACCCAGTTGCCGCTGGCCGAAGCGCAGAAGCGCCAGCCCGGCATCGCCGCCGGCGAGTTCATCATCGAGCCCTTGCCGCCCATCGACTTTGGGCGCATCGCAGCGCAGACCGCCAAGCAGGTCATCGTTCAGAAGGTGCGTGAGGCGGAACGGGCGCGGCAGTACGAAGAATACAAGGACCGCGTCGGCGAGATCGTCAACGGCCTGGTCAAGCGCGTCGAGTTCGGCAATGTCACGGTTGACCTGGGCCGGGCCGAGGCCATGATGCGGCGCGACGAGTGCATCCCGCGCGAGACCTTCCGCCCCGGCGACCGGGTGCGGGCCTATATCTATGACGTGCGGCAGGAAATACGCGGACCGCAGATCTTCGTCTCGCGCACCCATCCGGAGTTCATGGCCAAGCTGTTCGCCCAGGAGGTGCCGGAAATCTATGACGGCATCATCGAGATCAAGGGCGTCGCCCGCGACCCCGGCTCGCGCGCCAAGATCGCCGTGCTGAGCAACGATTCCGGCATCGATCCGGTGGGTGCGTGCGTCGGCATGCGCGGCAGCCGCGTCCAGGCGGTGGTGGCCGAACTGCAGGGCGAGAAGATCGACATTATTCCGTGGTCGCCGGACCCCGCCACGTTCATCGTCAACGGGCTGGCGCCGGCTGAGGTGACCAAGGTGGTGCTGGACGAAGAGGCCGGCAAGATCGAAGTGGTGGTGCCGGAAGAGCAATTGTCGCTGGCCATCGGCCGGCGCGGCCAGAACGTGCGTCTGGCCTCGCTGATTTCCGGCTGGGACATCGACATCATGACCGAGGACGAGGAGTCGGAGCGGCGCCAGGAAGAGTTCCGCGTCCGCACCGCCCTGTTCAAGGAAGCGCTGAACGTCGAGGACGTGATCAGCCAGCTTCTGGCGACGGAGGGCTTCGCCACGGTCGAGGACGTGGCCTATGCCGGGCCTGACGACCTGGCCGGGATCGAGGGCTTCGACGAGGAGCTGGCGGCGGCGTTGCAGGAGCGCGCCCAGGACTGGCTGGCGGCGGCGGAGGCCAAGAATGTGGAGCGCCGGCGAGAGCTCGGCGTCAGCGACGAGGTGGCGGCAATCGACGGCCTGACATCGGCCATGCTGGTGGCTCTGGGCGAAGCCGGGGTGAAGACGCTGGACGATCTGGCGGAACTGGCCGGCTTCGAGTTGTCGGACCGCGAAAGCGGCATCCTGCGCGAATTCGGCGTTGATGAAGCGGCGGCCAACGACATTGTCCTGCGCGCCCGTCAGCACTGGTATCCGGGTGAGGATCTGCTGGCTGTGGCGTCACAGGAGGGTGACGACGCAGAAGAAGGGGCGAGCGGCGCGACGCCGGACGCCGGAGACAATAACGCAAGCGCCGGCGATGGCGCGGACGGAGAAGCGGGTCAGCCCGCGGCTTCGGCCATGCCACCGCAAAGCCATTAAGGCACAGACGCGCAATCCTAGGGGGCAGGCAACGACATGAACGATTCCCTGACTGACAGCATGCCGGACAATGTGGTGGCGCCGGGCGAGGTAGCAACGGCGGTGCGGGTTCGAGAGGCGGCGCGCAAGCCGCGCAGCGGCGCCGACCGGCCCGACCGTAAGGACGCCACGGCCGAACGTCGGTCCATCGTCACCGGCAAGGTTCTGGAACGCGGCGCCCTGCTGCGTTTTGCCCTGTCGCCGGAGGGGAGAATCGTGCCGGACGTGGCGGGACGTCTGCCCGGTCGCGGTTTGTGGTCGGAATGTGAGCGGACTATAGTCTCGCAGGCTTGTGAGAAGGGGCTGTTTGCCCGCGCCGCCCGGCGGCCGGTGCATGTGCCGCCGAACCTGCCTGACACGGTGGAGCATCAGCTTCTGCGTCGCTGTCAGGAGATCATGGGTCTGGCCCGTCGGGCCGGCGCCGCGGTGGCGGGCCATGATCAGGTGCGGGCGCTGCTGGCCGAAGGCAAAGCCGGCGCCGTACTGATCGCCCGCGATGGCGCGGCCGACGGCCGGGCGCGCATGGCGGCCGCCGCCGCTGCGGCGGGTCTGCCGGTGATCCGGCTGTTTGACCGCTCGGAGATCGGCCAGGCGCTGGGTCGCGGTGAGACGGTGCACGCGGCGCTGCGCGCCGGCGGGCTGGCCCGCCGGGTGCTGGAAGAGGCGCGGCGGTTGGCCGGTTTTCGCCCGGGCGAGATCGCCGAGGGCGACCAGGTGGAAGCGGCGCTGACCGATAACGCGGCCGGCGTCGAGGGCGTGGCGACGACCAAGGGTGCCATGGCGGCCCGGCGCAGCCCGCTTACACGCACGTCAGGACGCATGAAGGACTAGATGAGCGACAGCAAAGACGACAAGACGGACAAGACCGATAAGCCGCTGAGCCTGTCGGGCGAGGGCCGGTTGGGCTTGCGCCGGACGAGCGAGCAGGGCCAGGTCCGCCAGAGCTTCTCGCATGGTCGCAGCAAGACCGTGCAGGTGGAGGTGCGTCGCAAGCGCACGTCTTCCCGCACGGCGGACAGCGGCGGCGTGGCCGAGAGCCCGGCGGCGCCGGCCAGCCCGGCGCGACCGGCGGCGGTCCGTCAGCCGGCCCGGCCGGCCACCGCGCGGGCGCCGCGCGGCCTGACCGAGGCCGAGCGCGAGGCGCGTGTCCGCGCCGTCCAGGGCGCCCGGACCGGCGCGGCTGAAAGTGAGCCGGCGGTTGATGACAACCGGCAGGAAGAGATCGAGGCGACCCGGCGGCGCCGGGAGGAAGAAGAGCGTCGGCGCAGTGAGGTCGAACGGCGCAACGCCGAAGAAGAAGCGCGCCGCCGGTCGGAGGAAGAGGCCAGCCGCCGCGTCAAGCAGCGACCGGAACTGAAGGCCGAGCTGGACGTCGACAAGGCCGGTGACGATGCCAGCGAGGCGCGTCGCGAACGGCCGGACGTCAAGCGGCCGCGACCGACGCCGCGCACCGGCGAGCGCCGGCGGTCCGGCAAGCTGACCATCGCGCAGGCGCTGGATGAGGATGCCGGGCAGCGCGCCCGCTCGCTGGCCAGTGTGCGTCGCGCCCGTGAGCGCGACCGCCTCCGCGCGGCGCAGAATCAGGAGCGCGTCAAGATCGTTCGCGACGTGACAGTGCCCGACAGCATCACCGTGCAGGAACTGTCCAACCGGATGGCCGAGAAGGCCGGTGACGTCATCAAGTTCCTCATGAAGAATGACATGATGGCGACCATCACCCAGTCGATCGACGCTGATACGGCGGAGCTGGTGGTCAACGAGTTTGGTCACAAGTTCAACCGGGTCAGCGAGGCCGATGTGGAAATTGGCATCGATGGCCTGGCCGATGTTGAAGGCGACAAGGAAGCGCGTGCGCCGGTGGTGACCGTCATGGGCCATGTGGACCACGGCAAGACCTCATTGCTGGACGCGTTGCGCGAAACCGATGTGGTGGCCCGCGAAGCCGGCGGCATCACCCAGCATATCGGTGCCTATCAGGTGCGAATGAAAGACGGCCGCGCCATCACCTTCGTGGACACGCCGGGCCATGCCGCCTTTACCGAGATGCGCGCACGTGGCGCCAGCATCACCGATCTGGTGGTGCTGGTGGTGGCGGCCGATGACGGTGTGCAGCCGCAGACCGCCGAAGCCATCTCTCACGCTCGCGCCGCCGGCGTACCGATGATTGTCGCCATCAACAAGACGGATGCACCGGGGGCCGATGCCTCCCGTGTCCGCAACGAACTGCTGAATCATGAGGTGGTGACCGAAAGCAACGGCGGCGACGTGCTGGCGGTGGAGATTTCAGCGCTCAAGAAACAGAATCTGGATGCGCTTGAAGAGGCGATCCTGCTGCAGGCGGAAGTGCTGGAGCTGACGGCCAATCCGGACCGGCCCGGCCAGGGCGCGGTGATCGAAGCCAAGCTGGATCGCGGCCGCGGCCCGGTGGCGACGGTCCTTGTGCAGCGCGGCACCCTGCGCACCGGCGACATCGTTATCGCCGGCGACCAGTGGGGCAAGGTGCGCGCCCTGCAGGATTTTCGTGGCGAGGCGGTGGATAGCGCCGGTCCCTCGATGCCGGTGGAGATCCTCGGCCTCAACGGTGTGCCGGAGGCCGGTGATGATTTCGCGGTGGTGGAGAATGAGAGCCGGGCGCGGGAGGTGTCGGAGTTCCGTCAGCGCCGCCGCCGGGATTCGGCGGCCGGTGCGACGCCACGCTCTACCGTGCAGCAGATGCTGGACCAGATCAGCGCCGGCGAAGTGCGTGAACTGCCGGTGGTGGTCAAGGCTGATGTGCAGGGCAGCGTGGAGGCCATCGCCAATGCGCTGGCCTCGCTCGGCGACGGCGAAGTGGCCATGCGCATCATCCATGCCGGTGTCGGCGCCATCACGGAGTCCGATGTGACCCTGGCCGCCTCCACCGGCGGCCTGATTCTGGGCTTTGGCGTTCGCCCCAACCCGCAGGCGCGGGAAGCAGCGCGGCGCGACGGCGTGGACATCCGTTATTACGCCATCATCTACGAGCTGGTGGACGAAATGCGCGGCCTGCTGTCCGGCATGCTGGCGCCACGGGAGGAAGAGAAAGAGCTGGGCCACGCCGAGGTGCGCGAGGTCTTTGCCATGAGCAAGACCGGCAAGGTGGCCGGCTGCATGGTGACCGACGGTCTTGTCCGCCGCGGCGCCAGGGCCCGCCTGTTGCGCGACGGTGTGGTGGTCCATGCCACTACTATTGAGGGCTTGCGGCGCTTTAAGGACGAGGTGCGCGAGGTCAACCAGGGCTTTGAGTGCGGTATCTCGCTGGCCAATTATCAGGACATCCAGCAGGGCGACGTGATCGAGGTGTTCGAGATCGAACAGATCAGTCGCCAGTTGGCGTCCTGAGGCCCGCCTCCCGGAGGCCGGCGTCATGAGCCGCCGGGCACAGGGCGGGCGCGGCGCGGCGGGCGGGCGCGGCCCCCAGGAATCACACGGTCTCCAGCGGCCGCGCAGTCCCCAGCGGCCGCGCAGTCAGAGGCAGTTGCGGGTGGGCGAGGAGATTCGCCATCTGCTGGCCCGGGTGTTCGACCGCGGCGAGCTGGCCGATCCCGAAGTGCGCGACAAATCCATCACCGTGACCGAAGTGCGGGTCAGCCCGGAC
Organism: Alphaproteobacteria bacterium; assembly: GCA_040218575.1. Taxonomy (NCBI): domain Bacteria; kingdom Pseudomonadati; phylum Pseudomonadota; class Alphaproteobacteria; species Alphaproteobacteria bacterium. The sequence continues at coordinate 173,241 of JAVJRE010000006.1, forward strand.
CTGCGCCGGGCGACGGCCTATGTTTCGCAGCTGGGGGTGGGCGGTGGCGCGGCCAGCGATACGCTGATGGCCGCGCTCAAACGCTCGGCCCCGGCAATCCGTCACCTGATTGGCCGCGGGCTGACCCTGCGCAACGTGCCGGAGGTGGTGTTCCAGGCCGATACGGTGCTGGATGAGGCGCAGCATATTGAGACGCTGTTGCGCTCGCCGCGGGTGCGCCGCGATCTGACGGCGGCGCCGGCCGTCACGGATGGTGACGGGGCGGAGCCCGGCGAAGGCGACGGCGAAGAGGGCGGTGACGGGGCGGCGGAGGACGCGGAGCCGCCCACAGGGTCATGAGCCGGGCCCGGCTGGGTCGGGTCCATGGCTGGGTGGTGCTGGACAAGCCGGCCGGTCTGTCTTCCACCCAGGCCATGGCGCGGGCGCGGCGCGCGCTGGGCGCCGGACGGGCCGGCCATGCCGGCACCCTAGACCCTTTCGCCACCGGCGTTCTGCCACTGGCCTTTGGCTTGGCGACGCGAACCATCCCCTATGTGAGCCTGGAGCCCAAGGTCTATCGCTTCAGTCTGGCCTGGGGGGTGGAGACTGACACGCTGGACGCCACCGGGCAGATGGTGCGGCAAAGCCCGGTGCGGCCGTCCGCCGCCGCCGTGGCCGACGCGCTTGGCGCCTTCGAAGGCGAGATATGGCAGACGCCGCCGGCCTTTTCGGCGGTTCATGTGGCGGGTCGGCGGGCCTATGAGCTGGCCCGTGCCGGCCAGCCGGTGGCTCTGGCGCCGCGCCAGGTGACGATCCACCGCCTGGCGCTGTGCCCGCCGGCGGAGGGGATGGCCGCCGGCGGGGGCGATGGGGCCGCCGCCGACGGGACGGGGGCCGTGCTGGAGGTGGAATGCGGCAGCGGCACCTATGTCCGGGCGCTGGCCCGCGACCTGGCGGCGCGGCTTGGCACGGTGGCCCATGTGATGGCGCTGCGCCGCCTGGCGGTCGGTCGATTCCGTGCCCAGGCCGCAATTGGGCTTTCAAAGCTGGAGGCGCTCGGTCATAGTGCCGCCGCCCGAGAGGCGCTTTTACCGCTCGCGACCGCGCTGGACGACATCCCGGCGCTGGCCGTGGGTCCGGCAGAGGCGGCTCGGCTGCGCCATGGTGGATCACTTGATCTGCCGCTGGCGACGGTGGCGGGTGCGGCGGCCGGTTCGGCCGACCGCACCATGGCCCTGGCAATCGGGCAGGACGGCGCGGTGGCGCTGGTCCGGCTGGAGTTCATGGCCGATGGCGTCCGCGCCTGGCCGGAGCGGGTGTTTGACGCAGCCGCCGCAACCACGGAGACCTGACGATGTCGATTACCGCCGAGCGCAAACAGGCGCTGGTCACAGAATATGCCCGCCAGTCGGGCGATACCGGATCGCCGGAAGTTCAGGTGGCGATCCTGTCGGAACGGATTCGCAACCTGACCGACCATCTCGGCACCCACAAGAAGGATTTCCACTCCAGGCGCGGGCTTCTGGCCATGGTCGGTCAGCGCCGCCGTCTGCTGGACTATCTCAAAGGGGTCAATCCGGAACGCTACCAGGGGCTGATTCAGAGCCTGGGCCTCCGGCGCTAGACGCCGCGGACAAGTGGCGCAAGCAATCCATGAACACCGGTTCACCATCGCCCAAGGGGGGCGGGAACCGGCACGGTGCACACACAGGCCGGGCCTGGTCCGGACGTCGGACCGGCCCTGCACCTGAGGTCCGCAACACGCGCGCCGGGGATGTCCCCGCTGGCGTGGCGGCGCTCGCCTGCAACGGGACCGGCAATCCGGCCGGCCCTCTGAAGGAATCGGTATGTTTGATATCAGCAAAGTAAGCATGCAGTGGGGCGGGCGTACGCTCACCCTGGAGACCGGTCACCTGGCGCGCCAGGCCGATGCCGCCGTCCTCGTCACCTATGGCGAGACCACGGTTCTGGCCACCGCGACAGCGCAGAAGAGCGCCGTGCCGGGACGGGATTTCTTCCCGCTGACGGTGAACTATCAGGAGAAGACTTTCGCCGCCGGCAAAATCCCCGGCGGCTTTTTCAAGCGTGAAGGACGCCCGGCCGAGAAAGAGACCCTGACCTCGCGCCTGATCGATCGACCCATCCGCCCGCTGTTCCACAAGAACTTCCGCAACGAGACGCAGGTCATCTGCACGGTGCTGAGCCATGATCTGGAGAACGACCCGGACGTGGTCGCCATGGTCGGCGCGTCGGCGGCGCTGACTCTGTCGGGCATGCCCTTTCTCGGACCCATCGGCGGTTGCCGCGTGGGTCTGATCGACGGCGCGTTCGTGCTCAATCCGATGACCGACGATCTGGCCCGCTCGGACCTGGATCTGATCGTCGCCGGCACCCAGGACGGCGTGCTGATGGTGGAGTCCGAAGCCAAGGAGCTGGACGAAGACACCATGCTGGGCGCGGTCACCTTCGGCCACACGGAAATGCAGCCGGTGATCGACCTGATCATCAAGCTGGCCGAGAAGGCCGCCAAGGAGCCGTGGGCCCTGCCGGAAACGCCGGCCGAGGAAACCGCCCTGGCCAAGACGCTGAAGACCATGGCCGGCAAGGATCTGGCCAAGGCCTATGGCGAGCGGGTCAAGCAGGCGCGTCAGGAGAAGATCGGCGCGGCCAAGGACAAGGCCCTGGCCAAGCTGGCCGCCGACGACGGTAATGTGGACCTGGCCAAGGGCCTGTTCAAGGCGATCGAGGCCGACATCGTGCGCGGCCAGATCCTTGATACGGGCGAACGCATTGACGGCCGCGGCACCACCGATATCCGGCCCATAGACTGTCGCGTCGGCCTGTTGCCGCGGACCCACGGCTCGGCCGTATTCACTCGTGGCGAAACTCAGGCGCTGGTGGTGACCACCCTCGGTACCGGCAAGGACGAGCAGATCATCGACGCGCTGGAAGGCGAGTATCGCGAGCATTTCATGCTGCACTACAACTTCCCGCCCTACTCGGTCGGTGAGGTGTCGTTCATGCGCTCGCCCGGCCGCCGCGAGATCGGCCATGGCAAGCTGGCGTTCCGGGCCATCCGGCCGCTGTTGCCGGCGAAAGAGTCCTTCCCCTACACCATCCGCGTGGTGAGTGAGGTGACGGAATCCAACGGCTCGTCGTCCATGGCGACGGTCTGCGGTTCGTCGCTGTCGCTGATGGATGCGGGCGTGCCGCTGAAGGCACCGGTGGCGGGCATCGCCATGGGCCTGATCAAGGACGGCGACCGTTTTGCCGTGCTGTCGGATATTCTCGGCGACGAGGATCATCTGGGCGACATGGACTTCAAGGTGGCCGGTACGGCCGACGGCATCACCTCGCTGCAGATGGACATCAAGATTACGTCCATCACCGAGGAGATCATGAAAACCGCCCTGGCGCAGGCCCGTGACGGCCGCAAGCACATCCTGGGCGAGATGACCAAGGCTCTGTCCAGCGCGCGGCAGGAGCTGAACCCCAATGCGCCGCGGATCACGGTCATCAAGGTGCCGGTGGACAAGATCCGTGACATCATCGGCACCGGTGGCAAGGTCATCCGCGAGATTGTCGAGGTGACCGGCGCCAAGATCGACGTGGAAGACGACGGCACCGTGAAGATTGCCGCCGTTGAGGAAAGCGCCTCGCAGGAAGCGCTGGCGTGGATCCGCTCTCTGACGGCCGAGCCCGAAGCGGGCAAGGTCTACAAGGGCACGGTGGTCAAGACCATGGACTTCGGCGCCTTTGTCAATTTCTTCGGGCCGAAGGACGGTCTGGTGCATATCAGCGAGCTGGCCAAGGAGCGGGTCGGCAGCGTCGGCGACGTGGTGTCGGAGGGCGATACGGTCATCGTCAAGGTTCTTGGCTTCGACGACCGTGGCAAGGTCAAGCTGTCCATGAAGCAGGTGGAAGACAGCGACGACGTGCACGACATGCGGCGCGGTAAGTAGCTCCGCCCATAGTGTCCTGCGCTGTGAACAGGTTTCGTCCGGGTGCCGTGCCCAGCATGGCGCCCGGCGAATCCGCCGTTTTTGTGACGGATTGCCCGGGCGCGCGGCAGGCTTAGGGGCATCGGCCAGGTCGGGGCTGACCGCAACCTGGAATCATTCTATTATAGTGCCGTTGTGCACGATCCGATCTTGCCGCCCGGCTGATTGGCCGGCGAGGAGAGCGATATCATGGCTCTGATGAAGGCGTTGAAGCCGTTGCTGATTTCCGGCCGGGAAGTGCTGCCCCTGATCGAGGGCGGCAAGGGCATCTCCATTTCCAATGGCGAAAGCTCCGGCGCGTGGGCGGCGGCCGGTGGTGTCGGCACCTTTTCCGGCGTCAATGCGGACTCCTATGACGCCGACGGCCGGCCAATCCCGCAGGTCTATCACGCCCGCACCCGGCGCGAGCGCCACGAAGAGTTGTTGCACTATGCCATCGAAGGCGGCGTCACCCAGGCCCGCATCGCCCATGAGCGGTCCAATGGCCGGGGCCGCATCCACATGAACGTGTTGTGGGAGATGGGCGGCTCCGAGCGCGTCCTGCACGGCGTGCTGGAGCGCTGCAAGGGCCTGATTCATGGGGTGACGTGCGGCGCCGGCATGCCCTATCGCATTGCCGAGATCTGTTCGCGCTACGGTGTCCATTACTATCCCATCGTCTCGTCGGGCCGCGCTTTCCGCGCCCTGTGGAAGCGGGCCTATCACAAGTTCTCCGACTGGCTGGGCGGTGTGGTCTATGAAGACCCGTGGCTGGCCGGCGGCCACAACGGCCTGTCCAATGTGGAAGACCCCGATCAGCCGGAAGACCCGTTGCCGCGGGTCATAGAGCTGCGCCGCGAGATGGTCGGTAATGGCCTGGAGGCGACGCCAATCGTCATGGCCGGTGGCGTATGGCGGCTGGATGAGTGGGAAGAGTGGATCGACAATGACGCCCTGGGACCGGTCGCCTTTCAGTTCGGCACCCGGCCGCTGCTGACGCGGGAAAGCCCGATTTCCGATGCCTGGAAAGAGCGACTGACCACGCTGGGCGAGGGCGATGTCTATCTCAACCGGTTCAGCCCGACCGGCTTTTACTCGTCGGCCGTGCGCAACGACTTCCTCAATGAGCTGGCGGCGCGCAACGAGCGGCAGATTGCCTATACCACCGCGCCGGTGGGCGCTCATTCGGTGGAGCTGGCGGTGGGCGCGCGCGGCCGCAAGGTGTATGTGGCGGCGGCCGACAAGAGGCGGGCCGAGGGCTGGATCGCGGACGGCTATGGCGAGGCGCTGCGCACACCGGACTCAACCCTGATTTTCGTCACTCAGGAACGGTCCAATCAGATTCGCACCGATCAGATCAACTGCATGGGCTGTCTGTCGGCGTGTCGTTTTTCCAACTGGTCGCAGCGCGAGCCGTTCCACAACGGCCGCAAGGCGGACCCGCGGTCGTTCTGCATTCAGAAGACCCTGCAGGAAATCAGTCACACCGACGATATCAACAACCAGCTCATGTTCGCCGGCCACAATGCCTATCGCTTCGCCAGCGATCCGTTCTATTCCAATGGCTTCGTGCCGTCGGTAGAGCAACTGGTGGCGCGGCTGGTGACCGGCGAGTGAGCCGCGTGTCCGGCAGCCGGAGAGGTTCGGCCACGGCTCAGGCGACCCAGACGGCGGAGCATGCGGACGCCCGGGCCCGGCTGGCGGCGGCAGGCCTGCGCCCGACCCGTCAGCGGCTGGCCCTGGCCGGCCTGCTGTTCAGCGGCCCGTTGCGCCATGTGACGGCGGAATCCCTGCATGGCGAATGCCAGGAGCGCGGCGTCACGGTGTCTCTGGCAACGGTCTACAACACCCTGCACCAGTTCACCGCCGGCGGATTATTGAAAGAGGTGACGGTGGACGGCGCGCGATCCTGGTTCGATACCAATACCAGCCTGCACCACCATTTTCTCGATCTAGAAACCGGCACGCTAAGCGACATACCGGCCGACAGCGTAGCGGTCAGCGGCCTGCCGCGGGCGCCGCGCGGTCGGCGGGTGGCGTCGGTGGAGGTGGTGGTGCGGCTTGCCGCCGCGCCCGGCAAACGCGACGGCGGGCCAGGGGCCGGGCGAGGGGCCGGGCGCAAGTCCGGGGGCGAGACGGGGCGCGGTGCGGGGCAGGTGCGGCGGCTCTCAAAAACTTCTTAGAACTGTTCTAATATCTTGACACATCACCGAACCCGGCTACAGTGAGCCGGTCTTTCCGGCCGGTGCGGCATGGCCCGCGCGGCCATCCACCGTTCCGTTCAACCCGGTGTTCAACACCAGACGATTCAGGGAGAGTGACATGGCAACCCTCAAGGGCAGCAAGACCGAAGGCAATCTGAAGGACGCTTTCGCCGGCGAATCCCAGGCCAACCGGCGCTACCTCTATTTCGCCCAGAAGGCGGATGTGGAAGGCTTTAACGATGTGGCGGCGGTGTTCCGCTCCACCGCCGAAGGCGAGACCGGCCACGCCCACGGCCATCTGGAGTTTCTGGAAGAGGTCGGCGACCCGGCCACCGGCGAGCCCATCGGCCCGACCGCCGCCAACCTGAAATCGGCCATCGCCGGCGAAACCCACGAATACACCGATATGTATCCGGGCATGGCCAAGACCGCCCGCGACGAGGGCTTTGACGAGATCGCCGACTGGTTCGAGACCCTGGCCAAGGCCGAGCGGTCACACGCCGGGCGCTTCACCAAGGCGCTTGACGAGCTCTAGACCCGGTCCCGGTCAAACATACGCCCTTACGGCGCCCCGTCCGCTGGTTGCAAGGCGGGCGGGGCGGTGGCGTCCTTCGGATGGCCGGGCCGCGCGGGCCCCGGCGCCGGGCACGGGGTCAGCGGGAAGGCACACGCATGAGGCGGGACCCACAGGGCCGCGCGGGCGAGTGAGCCGCGGGGCAAGTGGTGGGACGGGAGAGCACAATGACCACTGAATCCGCTTCCGGCTCCGCAGCCGGACCTGAGCGCGCCGGCGGGCGCGAGGGCGGCCTGGCCGCGCCCATGCGCCATCCCATACCCTGGCAGGATGAGTCGTGGACCGACCCGGCGGCGCTGGACGCGGAACTCCGGCGCGTCTTCGACATCTGTCACGGGTGCCGCCGCTGCTTCAACCTGTGTGACAGCTTTCCGCGACTGTTCGATCTGATTGACGAATCGGATACGGGCGAGCTGGACAGCGTGGCGAGCGAAGGCTTCAAGCCGGTGGTGGACGCCTGCACCCTGTGTGACATGTGTTTCATGACCAAGTGTCCCTATGTGCCGCCGCACGAGTTTGATCTGGATTTCCCCCATCTGATGCTGCGCGCCCGCGCCGTGGAGGCGAAGAAGGGCATTCCTGTGGCCGACCGCGAACTGGCCAGGACCGATCGCAACGGCCGGGTGATGACGTCGTCGCCGCTGGTGGCGGGGCTCGCCAACTGGGCCAGCCGTACCGGCAACCGGGTCATGCGCAAGGGCCTGGAGGCGGTGGCCGGGGTCGACGCAAAAGCCCATCTGCCGGCCTATGCCCGGCGGCCACTGGTCAAGGAAGCGCGGCGCACGGCGCCGGCGATAAACCGTGATGCGCCGGGCTTCGGCCGCAAGGCGGTTCTCTACGCCACCTGCTATGGCAACTGGAACGACAGCGCCATCGGCCAGGCGGCGCGCGCGGTCCTGGCGAAGAACGGCGTGGAGAGCGAGGTGGTGCATCCGGGCTGTTGCGGCATGCCGGTGCTGGAGCAGGGGCGCATGGCGGAGGTTGCCGACAGCGCCCGTGAAATCGCCCACACACTGGCACCGTGGATCGCCGACGGCTATGACGTAATCGCCCTGGTGCCGAGCTGCGCCCTGATGCTGAAGTTCGAATGGCCGCTGATCCTGCCGGGCAATGACCAGGTGGAGAGCCTGGCCCGCGCCACCTTTGATCTGGCGGAATATGTGGTGGCTCTGGCCAAGGGGCCGGGCCTGGCGCCGGGCCTGGGACGGCTGGAGCGGCCGGTGACGCTGCATCTGGCGTGCCATGCGCGGGCCCAGAACATGGGCGCCAAGGCGGCCGAGATGCTGCGCCTGATTCCGGATATGAGCCCGGCCATTGTCGAGCGCTGTTCCGGCCATGGCGGCGCCTGGGGCATCAAGAAGGGAAACTTCGACACGGCGCTGAAGGTGGGCAAACCGGTGGCGCGGCAGGCGGCGAAGGGCGCGACAGAAACCGGTGCGCTGGTGAGCAGCGAATGTCCGCTGGCCGGCGCCCACATTCTGCAGGGAGTCGAGCGGCTGGCCGGCGACGATAATACAGCGGCGGAGCCGGCGGCCGGCCGCCAGACCCGCGCCCCCCATCCCATCGAGATTCTGGCCGCGGCCTATGGCCTGGCGGACTTGCCGGCGGCCATCAACGAAAAGGCGGCGGCGCGTTAGGCCGCCACAGGACACTGCAAGGCGGCGCAGGGCATCACAGGGAAGGCATCCGATCATGGCCAAGCAGACGATCACAGCGGACGATGTGATGGCGCTGGATGACTATCTGGCGGTGCGACGGGAGCGGCGCAGCGCCATGGCCGAGGTCAAGCGCAAGCGGCGGCTGGCGGTCGGTCCCGACATGACTTTCTATTTCGAGAGCCGCGAAACCATTCTGCACCAGATTCACGAAATGCTGGCCATCGAGAAGGGCGGCCCAGAGCAGCTTGCCGACGAGCTCGACGCCTATGGGCCATTGGTGCCGCAGGGCCGCGATCTGGTGGCCACGGTAATGGTGGAGATTCCGGACGAGGCGCGACGACGCGCCACACTGGCCACGCTGGGTGGTTTTGAGGAGACCCTGACCCTTACCTTCGCCGGCCATACGGTGCGGGCCGAAGCGGAGCAGGACGTGGACCGCACCACCGCGGAAGGCAAGGCGTCGAGCGTACAGTTCGTCCACTTTCCCATGAGTGACGAGCAAGCGCGGCAGTTCCGCCAGCCCGGTTGCGAAGTGGTGGTGGCGGTCAATCATCCGGCCTATCGCCACATGATGATCATGCCGGAAGAGATGCGCCGGGTTCTGGCCGAAGACCTGGCGGCCTGACGCCCGGACCTTGGGAAGGAAGCGCGCGGACCGGCCAAGTGCCGGCAGTTGCCGGTGGCGGTCGGCCTACGGGCCCCACAAGGCCGCACGACGGACCCAGCCATCGTGGCCGGCGACGGACAGCCGGCACCAGCCGTCGGCGCACTCTCCCAGAGCGGCGATGACACCGCCGGCCAGCCAGGCCACCACCGCCGCGTCCGCGGACGCGGCGCGGCGCAGGGCAACAGGCTCGTCCGCCACCACGATGGCGGTGCGGCGAACGGACAGCAAAGCGCGGTGGAGCCAGCCTTCGTCGCCGTGCCGGTCACGCACCCGCCGCCACTGTTCGAACTCGGCCACCACCAGCAGGGGCATGCCGGCCCGCTGATAGACCCAGTCAATGGGATAGCGTAGGCCGGGCCCGGTGCGCAGATTGGCCTCTGCACCGCGCAACGAGACATAGCGCGGCAGGGCCAGGCCGGTGACGGAGCCGATGGCCGGTGGCTGTGTGGTAGCGCTGGTGGGCGCGGCGCGCGCTGCAGGCGCTGACCCGTCGTCTGTGGTCTGGGCCAGCACCGGGGGAGCTGCGGCGATCAGCAAAGCCACCGCTAGGGTCACAATCGCGGCCAAGCGCCCGGCGACGGCAAGGGTTGGGATCGGCAAGCGGGTCACGGGCCCTTCCTTTTGTGAGCATGGGCCCATTTGTCAGTCTGGGCGGTGAGCCATGGCGGGCAGCGGGCCGGGCGCAGCCATGCTCGCCAGCGCCCGGCCTGTGGTAAAGTGGCATGTGGAGGGCGGTCAAGGGTCCGCCCGCCGCGTGGGCCGTCCCTCCGCTCCATGGTGAGCCGGACGGCGGCCGCCTGGTGCGCGTGACGCCGCCAACAAGGTTGACACGAGGGGCGCCCGCCTGGCCCCGTGGAACGAAACAGGATGGTCCGCCCATGGCCAAACGTAAACCGCTTGTCATTCTGACCCGCAAGCTGCCGAACGAAATTGAAACGCGCATGAAGGAGCTGTTCGACGCGGAGTTGAACCGCGACGATCACGCCATGGACCGGGCGCAACTGGAAGACGCGGTGAAGCGGGCCGATTGCCTGGTGCCCACCGTGACCGACGAGATTGACAAGGACCTTCTTGCCAAGGCCGGGCCGAAGCTGAAGCTGATCGCCTCTTTCTCCAACGGCATTGACCATATTGATTTCGCCGCCGCCAAGGCGCGCGGCATTACGGTCACCAACACGCCGGGAGTCCTGACCGAAGACACGGCCGATACCACCATGGCACTGATCCTGGCAGTGCCGCGCCGCCTGCTGGAGGGGGCGGAGTTGCTGGCCGCCGGCAAATGGCAGGGCTGGCGCCCCACGTTCATGCTGGGCCGGCGGGTATGGGGCAAGCGCCTGGGCATCATCGGCATGGGGCGGATCGGCACCGCCGTGGCGCGCCGCGCCCGTGGCTTTGGCCTGTCCATCCACTATCACAACCGGCGGCGGGTGCCGGGCGATGTGGAGGAAGAGCTGGAGGCGACCTACTGGGAGCGGCCAGGCGACATGCTGGCCCATGTGGACATCGTCTCGATCAATTGCCCGGCGACGCCGGAGACCCGTCACCTGCTGAACGCCGGACGCATCGCGCAGATGAAGCCCACGGCCATTGTGGTCAACACCTCGCGCGGCGAAGTGATTGACGAGGCGGCGCTGATCGCCGCGCTGAGGGAGCGCCGGATCGCCGGTGCCGGGCTCGACGTCTATCAGAACGAGCCGAACATCAATCCGGACTTTCTCAAGCTCGATAATGTAGTGCTGCTGCCGCACATGGGATCGGCCACCATCGAGGGCCGCTGTGACATGGGGGACCGGGTGATCATCAATGTCCGCACTTTCTTCGATGGGCATAATCCGCCGGACAAGGTGCTGGAGCCGTCGGCCGCGTCTGACTCGGTCTATGCCTGAGGCTTGAGGGGTGAGTAGCGTACCCGCCTTGCCGGCCGCGCTTGACCCGCCGCCGGGAACGACCCGCCTGAGGGCGGGCCGGCTCAACCTGGAGCCGCTGGCCGGCCGTCATGTAGATGCCGTGCATCGCCTGTTCCAGAACCCGGAGGTGGCCCGTTATCTGCTGGATGGCGCGCCGGTGAGCCGCGACTGGGTAGCGGAGGCGGTGCGTCAGTCGAGCGCCGATTTCCGCGGCGGCGGGCTGGGCGTGTGGGCGGCGGTCGGGAACGGCCGTCTGGTGGGGATCGCCGGCTGGCGGGTGTTCTTTGCCGATCGCGGGGCGGAACTGTTCTATGCCTTCGATCCGCTGACCCGTGGTCACCGCATGGTCAGCACCACGGTGCGCGCGTTGTGCCACTACGCCCTGGAGGCGCGCGGCGAGGCGCGCGTGCTGGCGTCGGTGGATCCGCCCAACCGGGCTTCGTCTCGCGTGCTGGAACGTTGCGGCTTTCGTTTCCAGGCGCGAGAGAGGCGCTTTGGCGCGCCCAACGACCTCTACGGTCTGGATCGGAAAGCATGACGGCATTCGACATAGCCTGCGCCGATTGCGGCCGGGCCATGGGCGATCCGCACAGCGTACGATGCGTGGCGTGTGGCGGGCTGTGGCGGATCAACTATGGGGCGACGGACGAAGCCTGGCCGGCGCGGCCTCTTGGCCTGTGGGACTATGGTCCGTGGTTGCCGATAGAGAATGCAGCCAACCGGGTGAGCCTGGGCGAAGGCGGTACGCCGCTGGTGCGGGCGACGGGGGATGGTCTGCCGGCGGAGTTGTTCTGGAAGCTGGAATGCCAGAACCCTACCGGCTCGCAGAAGGACCGCGGTGTCAGTGTCGCTATCTCGCGGGCGCTGGAGCTGGGCGCCAGACGGGTTCTGACCGTATCCACCGGCAGCTCGGGACTGGCCTGCGCCGCCTATGCGGCACGGGCGGGACTGGCGGCGGTGGTTCTGGTGCCCGAAGGCACACCCGCCTCGCGCCTGGCCGCCATGCAGTTGTTCGGCGCCCGGGTGATCGAGGTGGAAGGTGATTTCCCCGAGACCTACCGACTGCTGGAGCGACTGGTGGCGGCGCCAGGCTGGACTCTGGTGGCCACCAACCGCCGCTCCAATCCGTGGCAGGCGGAAGGCACCCGCACCCTTGGTTTTGAGATCGCCACAGAGATGATAGCGGTGGCCGGCCAGATGCCGGACTGGATCGTCGTGCCGGTGGGTGGCGGCGGCACCATCAGCGGGGTGTGGCGCGGCCTGACCGAAATGCAGGCGGCAGGACGGATCAACCGGCTGCCACGCCTGGCCGCGGCCCATGCGGCGCGGGTGGACAGGATCGCCCGCGCCGTCGCGGCCGGCGCCGACGATGATGCGGCGCTGGCGGCGATCACTAATCCGGCGGCTGATACGGTCATGTTCAATCTCAAAGGGGGTGCGCGCTCTGACCTGGCCGACGCGGTGGCGGCCATCCGCCACAGCGGCGGGCGGACCGTGGCGGTCAGTGAGGATGAGTCGCTGGCGGCGCAGCGACGGCTGGCGGCCGAGGGGCTGTTCGTCGAGCCTTCGGCGGCGGCGGCCGAGGCGGCGGTGCGGACCCTGGCGGCGGACGGTACGCTCAGACCGGGCGAGAGGTGCGTAGCGGTGCTGACCGGCTCCGGCTTTCGCGATGCCATACCGGCCAGCGGCGGCAGCCTGTTGCAGGCGACGCCGGACGTGCCGCTTCGGCGGATCGAGGCGTGGCTGGCCACCGCGCCTTGAGCCCCTCGCCGCAGACCCCCTCCGCGCCGGGCCCTCAGGCTGGTCGCGGCTCCAGCGGCCGCGCCGGTCGTCGCCACCGCAAGGTGAACAGCCCGGCCGCCGCCATCACCAGCGCCAGATAGCCATAGAGCCAGGCCGGGGCGATGGCCTCCATCAGGAAGGCGGCGGGAAGCGGCCCGAGAAAGGCGCCGGCGGAAAAGAAGATGTTCATGGAGCCGCTGGCGGCGACCCGCTGGCCGGGCGGCAAGGTGTCGTTCAGATAGGACACCGAAATGGCATAGACCAGGCGCATGGCCGAGCCGAAGAGAATGGCCAGGGCCAGCATGACCTTACCGCTATAGCCCGCGGACAGTGCGGTGAGGCCGGCCGACAGGCTGAGCAGGGCATAGATCAGAACCAGAAGGCGACCGCGGTCCATGCGATCGGACAGTCGCCCCACCGGCCACTGGACCAGTGCGCCGCTGGCCAGAACCAGGGTCATAAACAGGCCCACCTGCACCACCATGCCGGGCTGGGTCAGCGCGAAGACCGGCGTCAGCGACAAGGCGGTGCCGGTCAGGATGCCGCCGGTGAAGCCGCCGACCGCGGCGACCGGAGCGCGGGCGAAGAGGGACAGAGGCGACAGGGATTCCGGCCGCTCGCGGACCGGGCCATGGGCCCGCGCCAGATGCACCGGCACGATGGTCGCGATGAAAAGAACGCCACACAGGATGAAGAGCAGGGCGGAGGCCGGATCCACCACGTCCAGCAGGAACTGGCCTGCGCCCTGGGCGAAGGTGAAGGCGGTCATATAGGCGGCGGTGACGCGGCCGCGGCTGGCATTGGTGGCAACCGATTGCAGCCAGGCTTCCAGCGCCACCCAGATCCACAGCAGAGACAGGCCGGCGGCGAAGCGGAGCGCCAGCCAGGTCCACGGCGGCGGCAGCCAGATGAAGGCGAAGGCGGTGGCGGTGGCCAGCAGGCCGCTGATCCATACGGTGCCCACATAGCCGAAGCGGCGCACCGCCAGATGGCCGCTGGCCGCGGCGATGAAGGCACCAGCCATGGCGGCCATGTTCATGAACGCGGGAAACTGCGCGGGAAATCCGTCGAGGGTCAGGCGCACGGCGACCAGCGACGTTAACAGCGCGAAGGCCAGGTTGGTGACCAGCACCGCGACGAGAATCGGCAGGGCGGCCCTGGGCATGGTCTGGCGTGTCCTCGCAATGGGCCAAGCAATAGGTGAACAGGACCCTAGGTCGCCGTGGCGGCCGTGCGAAGACGGGTCAGCGGCGGGGACTTACGCCGGCGGGCGGACGCCCTCCGCCCAGGGCCGGATGGAGAGACCCGGCCACAGGGCTGTCCAGCGGGTCACCTTGGCGGCATAGACGGGTGGCGTGATCTGGCGATGGTTGGGCCGGACCCGTCCGGCCAGCAGATCATCCAGGCCGAAGGGAGCGATGATCTGCAACGTGCTGTCGGTCGCCGGGCGGATGGCCACAGCGGTAGCGGTGGTCGGCCAGGTAGCGATGGCGTCGGCCAGATCCCTATAGGGCGGGATGGGATGGCCGAAGCGAGCGGCATACCAGCGATGGACCAGCGCCTGGTTCTTGGCGTCGGCGGTGACGGCGAAGGGGCGCAGGCGTTCGTTCAGCCGCCGCTCCACATCTTCTTCCGCGTCGCCGGCCGCCGCATCGAACCACACCAGATCAACGTCCTTGAGGCCGTGCAACGGCGGCCGCGCGAACCGGTGGTTCCACACGGTCTGGGCGATGGCGCCGGCGCCGATCCACAGGGGCGACGCGGCGCGCGGCCAGTCGACAAACAGCGACTGAAACAGCGGGCTGGCATGGAGGATGGCGGTGAGCCGGGCGATGGCGCCCGGGTCGGCCTCAGCCGTCATGGGCCGACAGATCGCGGATCGTCGGCCGGTCACCACACAGCGCGCACGCCGCACGGCGGCGATAGGTCATACGGCGCATGTCACTGCGCAGCCCGTCATAGAGCAGCATGGCGCCGGCCGGGCTGGCGCCCAGTCCCAGCACGATCTTCAGCACCTCGGTGGCCTGCAGCGTTCCCAGAACGCCGGGCAGGCTGGCCAGGATGCCGGCCTCTTCGCAACGGGGAATGGCGCCGGGTGGCGGCGGTTCGGGAAAGGCGCAGCGATAGCACGGCGAGGGTGGATCGGTGTCGGGGCGCATGACGAAAAGCTGGCCCTCGAAGCGCAGCAGGGCGGCGGCAACCAGCGGCTTGCGGGCAAGCCAGGCGGCGTCATTGGTAAGGTAGCGGGTAGCAAAATTGTCCGATCCATCGACGATGATGTCGGCGGCGTTCACCAGTCGCGCCGCGTTGGCCGGACCGAAGCGCTCAGCGACTGTGGTGATCGCCACATCGGGATTGAGCGCGCGCACGGCGTCGGCTGCGCTTTCCACCTTGGCCCGGCCCACATCGGCGGTGCGATGGATGACCTGGCGCTGCAGATTGGCCAGGTCCACATGATCGTCGTCGACGATGGTCAGATGGCCGACGCCGGCGGCGGCGAGATACTGCAGGACCGGCGCGCCGAGACCGCCGGCGCCGATCATCAGCACACGCGCCGCCAGCAGGCGCGCCTGACCGTCCTCGCCGATGGGGTCGAGAATAAGGTGGCGCGCGTAGCGGTGAATCTGGTCGTCGCTCAGATCGATCGGGGTGACGGGCGGCATGGTCATGACCCTCAGCCGGTATAGGTCTTAAAGGGAATCAGGTCGCGCTCCGCGGTTGCGGTGAGCATGACGACGATGGTCTTGGCGGCGTTCTCAGGCCGGCCGGCGAAATCGAACGCCGCCTTCAGCGCGGCGGCGGAGGCGAGGCCGAGGGCCAGGCCCTCGCTCCGCACGACGCGCGCCATCCACTCCTGCGCCGCCTGGTCGCTGACCGGTATGACCTCGTCCAGCACGGAGCGGTTGAGGCTCTCCGGCCGGAAGCCGACGCCGATGCCGTGCAGAGCGTGCGGCCGCGCCGGCTCGCCGCGCAGGACGCGCGACGCTGCCGGTTCCACGCCGATGACGCGGAGGGTGGGCTGGCGCGGCTTGAGCAGCCGGCCGACCCCGGTAAGAACCCCGCCGGTGCCGATACCGGCGACGATGGCGCCGATGCGCCCGCCGGTCTGGGTCCATAGCTCTTCGGCGGTGGAGTGCTGGTGGGCGCCGGCGGTGTCGATGCTGGAGTATTGTGCCAGAAAGCAGCCGCTGCCGGATTCGGCCTCGCTGCGCGCCGCTTCTATGGCGCCGGCCAGGCCAAGCGCTGCGGGAATGAGAAGAATCTCCGCACCATGCATCTGTAAGAGACGTTGATGGCTTTCCGGCGTGTTGTCGGGCATGAACAGTCGCAGGCCGTAGCCACGCGCGGCGGCGATCGCCGCCAGCGCCAGCGCGGCGTTGGACAGGCACGCTTCGATGATCGTCCCGCCGGGGGCAAGCTCGCCGCGCATGGCGGCGCCATCGATCAGGCCCATGGCCACACGGTCCATGGTCGAGCCGAAGGGGTTGAGGAAATCGAGCTTGGCCAGCACCTCGGCGCGGACACCGGTCTCCGCCATCAGGCGCGGCAGGCGCACCAGGGGCGTGTTGCCGATGGCGGCGAAGGCGTCGGCCTGGATTGGCGGCGGCCCGGCCATGGGCGCGGTCTGCGGCGCGGGCGCGGCACGTGCGGCGCGAATCGGCGCGGCGTGGGGCTTGGCCTGGCGGGCCATGGGCGGTGTGCCGTCGCCCAGCCGGTCGCCGGTGACGGTGTGGCGGGCGGCGCCGGGAGTGATAGGGATCGCTCCCGGACCGGCGGACGACGGGGCCGGCGGTACGGCGGCGGGGGCGTCCGTCCCCTCCACGGTCCCGTCCATGGCGTCATCATGGGCCTGCTGGCGTAGGCTTCGCACGGTCGGCACCGCGCCACGGGGATCCAGGGTCTTGCCCCAGCGATTGCCGCGGAAGATCGGCGTCTTCTTCATGTCTGGTTGCCGGCAGCGGCCACGCCGGTGGAGCCGAAACCGCCGACACCGCGATCGGTGTCGTCGAGTGTGGCGCTGTCGCGCCAGGCGACCTGGCAGACCGGGGCCACCACAAGCTGGGCGATACGCATGCCGCGGATGACGGAAAAGGCCTCCGCCCCCAGATTGACCAGCAGCACCTGCACCTCGCCGCGATAGTCGCTGTCGATGGTGCCCGGGGCATTGACGATTGAAATGCCATGGCGCACGGCCAGGCCGGAGCGCGGCCGGACCTGCGCCTCGTGGCCAGGCGGCAGGGCAATGGCAATGCCGGCGGGGATCAGGGCGCGGGCGCCGGGGGCCAGGATCTGCTCTTCGGTGACGGCGGCCAGCAGGTCGAGACCGGCGGCGCCGGCGGTGGCATAGGCCGGCAGCGGCAGATCGGCGCCGTGCGGCAGGCGACGGATGGCGACCGTGACGGGGCCAGCCGGTGTGGTCATGATACCGCCCGCAGCGCGGCTTCCGCGCTCGCATGCCCGGTTGCGCTGCCGGTCAGGGCCAGGGCGATGCGCCGGGCCAGACGGTCGGCGACGGCGGTTTTGCTCATGGTCGGCCAGTCTTCTGTCACCGTCCCGTCCACCAGGACAATGCGGTTGTCCGCCCCGCCGAAGGTGGCCGTGCCCGGTGAGACATCGTTGGCCAGCACCCAATCGCAGTTCTTGCGGGCGCGTTTTTCGTTGGCCAGTGCCGCAAGGCGGGTCGCGTCGGCTTCGGTCTCGGCGGCAAAGCCGATGACCAGACGCGGCCGGCGCTGCCCGGCGGCGGCGACCAGGGCCAGCACGTCGGGGTTTTCTTCCAGCGCCAGGGCCGGTGCACCGCCGCCGCGCGCTTTCTTGAGCTTGGCGGCGCTTGCGGTCGCCGGCCGCCAGTCAGCCACGGCGGCGGCGAAAACAGCGATATGGAGGGGAGCGGCCCCGCCGTCGCGCAGGCGCTGGCAGGCTTCGGCCATCTGCCGGGCGCTTTCCACATGAATTGTCGTGACGCCGGGCGGATCGGCCAGGGCGACGGGGCCGCTGACCAAAGTGGTGCGCGCGCCAAGGCGGGCCAGCGCCGCCGCCACCGCATGACCCTGGCGGCCGGACGAGCGGTTGGCGATGTAGCGCACCGGGTCCACCGCCTCGATGGTCGGGCCGGAGGTCACCAGAGCGGTGAGACCGGCCAGCGGCCCCCGCGCCGCGCCGCCCAGCAGCTCGGCGGCGGCGGCGATGATCACCGGCACTTCGGCCATGCGGCCGGAGCCCACCTCGCCGCAGGCCAGATCACCACTGCCGGGACCGACCACGGCGACGCCGCGGGATTCGAGCGTCGCCAGATTGTCCTGGGTGGCGGCGGCGGCCCACATGACCTCATTCATGGCCGGCGCCACCAGCACCGGACGGTCACTGGCCAGCAGCACGGTGGTGGCCAGGTCATCGGCCATGCCGGCGGCCATGCGCGCCATCATGTGGGCGCTGGCCGGGGCGACGATGATCAGGTCACAGTCGCGGGCGAGACGGATGTGTCCCATCTCCGCCTCGTCGGTGAGGGAGAAGAGTTCGGTGTAGCACTTCGTTCCCGCCAGGGAGGCGGCGGCGAGCGCGGTGATGAACCGGGCGCCGCCGGCGGTCAGCACCGGCTGCACCGCCACGCCGACATCGCGTAGGCGACGGATCAGCTCCAGGCTCTTATAGGCGGCGATGCCGCCGGAGATGATGAGCAGGACACGGACGCCGTCCAGCGTGGCGCGCGGGGCGACGGGAGGGCTGGCGGCGGGGTCTTTGGCGTTGGCCATGATGAAACCCTGTGAGCGGGCCGGGTTTGGCTTGGGTCTCTGTGGCCCTGTGCTAGAAGCTAGGCGGGCGGTGGCGGGCAATCAAGGAGGCGATGCGCCGCGACGCCGGGACGGACAGGGACCGGGCATGGGACGCCGGAAGGCAGAAGACTGGAGGAGAGAGGGTCATGGGCGCGGCAATTGAAAGCTTTGCGGTGGCGGCGGGGCGTATCGCCAGCATCGTCACATCGCTGGAAATGCGCCGGCTGCCGCCGCCGGACCGGGCGTCTCTGGCCCGTGACGACCTGCGGCTTGAGCGGGTGGCGCGGCCGCAGCCCGGCTTCTACCGGGATCTGCAGCGGCGGGTCGGCGCCCGCTGGCTGTGGTTCAGCCGCCTGCGCCTGTCGGACGAGGCCCTGATGGCCATTCTCGATGATCCGGCGGTGGAGCTTTATGTGCTGCGCCGTCTGGACAGGCCGGGTGACGGGCCGGACGCAGCGGTCGGCATTGTGGAACTGGACCGGCGACAGCCGGGCCAGGTGGAACTGGCCTTTCTCGGTGTGACGGAAGACCTGCTGGGCCAGGGGGCCGGCCGTTTCATGATCGCCAGCGCCATCGAAATCGTCCGCGACCATAATTGCGAGCGCTTCTGGGTCCATACCTGCACCCTGGACCATCCGGCGGCAATCCGGGCCTATGAACGGGCCGGCTTTCGCGCCTTCGCGCGGTCGGTGGAGATTACCGACGATCCGCGGCTGGACGGCACCCTGCCAGCGGACGCCGCACCCCATGTGCCGCTGATCGCTCCGGACGGTCCGGGCGCTACGGGCGGCGAGGCAGAGGGTTAGAGCCGCCAGCCCGAATGCAGCGCGGCGATACCGCCCATGAGATTGCGCCAGGTGACGCGACCAAGTCCGGCCGCGGCCATGCGGCGGGCCAGTTGGTCCTGTGGCGGAAAGCGGCGGATGCTCTCCACCAGATAGCGATAGGCCGGGGCGTCGCCGGCGACCAGGCCGCCGAGACGCGGCAGAACGCCAAAGGAATAGGCGTCGTAGAGCGGCCGTAGCAGGGGCAGGGCCACATGAGACAATTCCAGCGCCAGGAAGCGGCCGCCAGGCCGCAGAACCCGGTGGCATTCGGCCAGCGCCGCGTCCAGATCCGTCATGTTGCGCAGGCCAAAGGCGCAGGTGATGGCGTCGGCCGATGCGGTCCGCAGCGGCAGGCGCTCCGCCTCGCCGGCCAGCCAGGTAAGGCGCGGCTCGACCGGTGTTGCCGTGGCCGCCAGGCGCGGCATCATGGCGCCGCCATGGTCGCGACCCTGGCTCAGCATGGCCGGCGTGGCATCCAGCACCAGGGCGGTGGCGGCCGGCCCACCGCTGGCGCCCGGCGCACGGTCGGAACGGGCGAGCGCCAGACGGGCCACATCGCCGGTGCCGCCGGCCAGATCCACCAGCCGCCAGCCGGGCCTGGGGTTGAGCCAGTCCACCAGCGCGTGTTTCCAGGCGCGATGGGCGCCGCCGCTCATCAGGTCGTTCATCAGGTCGTAGCGCCCGGCGACCCGACCGAAAAGGCCGCGCACCAGCGCCGGCTTTGCGGCCCGCGTCACGCGGGTAAAGCCGAAGTCGGCGGCGTCTGCGGCCTCGCGCGCACCAGTGGCAGTGTCGATCATCCCTGAAATCTATGCTCCCTGTGCCAGGCAAGATAGGCCGGGTGCGGCCGCGCCGTCGGGTCGTCGGGCAGCTTGCGCAGACGGTTGTCCGGCGGCAGCAGGCGTTGCAATGGCTCCTCCAGATAACGCCGCGCCGCCAGGAGGCGATAATCGTCGGTCAGAGAGATCAACCCACGGTCGAATAGCCAGTGGACGGTGCGTGACAGAGCAAGGCCGTTGCGCGGCGAGTCATTACCCTGAGCTTCCACCGGACGGATATGTGCCGCTTCCATTTCCGAGCGTCCTCCGCCATTGATGATTCGCAGTCCGGTAACCGCACATGTGGAATCATAGGCCTGGCGGATTTGCCGGGCGAAGAGAGCGTCACGCACCGGCCGGCGGGACAGACGCTCCGCCATGGGCCGCAGGAGCGGCGCGGTGTCTTCGGCCAGGGCATAGGATGGCGTGGCGCTGTCGCCCGCCCGGTGTGTGCCTTCGGCGATGAGACGCTCCAGTTCGTCAATGGCGGGAAAACCGGCGGACAATATGGCTTCGAACTCGTGGTCGGCGAGAGCACGGACGGCATTGAGAAAATAGGCGGTATTCGTTGTGCCGTCGGCGGTGGTCAGCCCGTCTTCGTAGGTGGTGGCACCTTCGCGGAACGGCACCGGCCGATCAAAAGGCAGGTAATCCTCGATCAGGGCGTAGAAGTGACCGGCCCTGTCAGGGTCCGGCACGACGGCCGCAACCCGGGCCACCGCCACCTAGGCCATGCGACCAGTACGTCGGGCGTCGCCGTCATCGGCGCGGCCGGGTTCATAGTAGACAATCTGGTCGCCGACCGTCTGCTTCACACGACCGAGGTAGGTGCGTGGAAAATGATAGCGGACATCCGGGATATCGTCATAGTCGGGACGCACCCGCGTGGTGAATACCGCCTTAGCCATGCGTCGAGCGTAGCCCTGACGGGCGTTCCGGGCTAGCGTCGGGACATGCCCGAATTGCCAGAGGTGGAGACCGTGCGGCGTGGCCTTGCGGCCGGCCTTGCCGGCCGCCGTCTGGCGCGGGTGGAGGTGCGCCGCCGCGATCTGCGCCGGCCGGTGCCGGCGGACCTGGCACGGCGGGCGGCGGGCCAGCGCATCACCGCGGTGACCCGGCGGGCCAAGTATCTGCTGCTGCACCTGGACGGCGGGGCGGCGATCCTCATTCATCTCGGCATGTCCGGGCGGATTCTGGTGACGCCGGCGGATGCGGCGCCGGCCCTGACCATCCATGACCATGTACGGTTTCTGACCGACGACGGGGTCGAGGCGCGCTTTACCGATCCGCGTCGCTTCGGCGTGGTGGACCTGGTGGCGCCGGGAGGCGTCGCCGGCCATCCGCTGCTGGCCCATCTGGGGCCGGAGCCGCTGGCCACCGGCGATGCGCCGGAGGCGGCACCGCCGCTGCTGAACGGGGCGCTCCTGATGGAGCGGCTGGCCGGCCGCACGGGAGCCATCAAGCCGTTGCTGCTGGACCAGCGGATGATAGCCGGGCTCGGCAATATCTATGCCTCGGAAGCACTCTATCGCGCCGGCCTGTCGCCGCGCCGTCGCGCCCACACCATTCGCGGCGGGCGGGCCGAGCGGCTGGCCCGGGCCATTGGCGAGGTGCTGCAGGAGGCGGTGGCGGCCGGCGGTTCCAGCCTGCGCGACTATCGCGACGCGGCCGGCGAGCTCGGCTATTTCCAGCATGACTTCCGGGTCTATGATCGGGCCGGCCGGCCCTGTCCCGACTGCGACTGCGACAGCGCCAGGACCGGCGGCATCCGGCGGTTGAGCCAGGGCGGGCGGTCCACATTCTATTGTCCGCGCCGGCAGCGATGAGACGCCGGGTGGAAGGAACAGGATGAGCGAACGGGCACAACGATCACGGTGGGGCAGGGTGCTGGGCGCGATGGCAGCGGCGCTGTTGCTTGCCGTGGCGGGGCCCGGCCCGCTGGCTGTGCACCATGCCCTGGCCGAGGAGGCCTTCGTCGCCGGGTTCGAGGATCTGCCGCTGATGGCCGGCCTGACGCTGGCCGAAGACGGCGGGGTGCGCTTTGCCACCAATGGCGGCCGCATCGTCGAGGCGTGGGCGACCGGGCGCACCAGTGCGGCGGCGGTGGTAAGTTTCTACGGCGATACTTTGCCGCAACTGGGCTGGCGGGCGTTGGCCGATGTGCAGCCGGGTCAGCCGGCGGTGTTCGCCCGCGAGGGGGAACGGCTGACCATCGCCGTGACCCCGGCCGGAGACAGTGTGACGGTCAGCTTCTTCCTGCGGCCGGCCGGCCGTTAAGCCGTCCCGCGCGGTGCCACAGATCCCTGGGTGTGGGTCGGAAAGCCTCCGCAAAGCCCCGGGAATGCCCCGGAAAAGCCTGAGCGGCGACTGCCTCGCCCGTTGACTCGGACCACAGGGCCTCCTATAAGCGCCAGTTCCCGGCCAGCAGCCGGTTTTCGCTGATTAAACTGATTAACAGGACCTGGTCCGCATGGCCCATACACGGCAGTCGAAGAAGCGCATACGGCAGATCGAAATCCGCACGACGGTGAATCGTCAGCGTGTGGGTGATGTGCGCGCGGCGGTCAAGTCGGTGGAGACAGCGATCCAGAATGGTGATGCCGGCGTCGCGGCGGCGGCGCTGAAGGCGGCGCAGCCCGTCCTGCACGGTTCGATCGCCAAGGGTATTCTGCATCGCAACACGGTTTCGCGGAAACTGTCGCGCCTGTCACACCGCATCAAGGGATTGTCGGCGGGCGCCTGACGCAGGAACACATCATCGCAGAGAGTGAAGCGCCCGCGAGGGCGCTTTTTTTGTTTCGTGCGCGATGGTCGAAACGCCGCAGGGTGAGTCGACACGCACCGGCACAAGATGTTGGAGTCGGTTGTGCCGTAACGCCGACCAGATGTGACGCCGGTGAATGAATGCCATGCAACATCGGCTTGGCACAACATCGCAACGATCAACCGCATCTCTATGAGAGACAAGGACTCCTTCGGGCAGGTCACCCCATGCGCACGTCCTGCGCGGCAAGAGCAGGTGTCGGACAGCGGCCATGCACTTCGCACACGGCGACTAGATGCAGTGAACGATTGGCTTGCGCGCAAAGGTCACGCCGCGCCGCGAATCATCATGCAGAGAGTCGAATGGCCATTGCACCCCATCGGTGGCTTCGCTAGAGTCGCAAATGTCAGGAAGACGTGGTGATTACAGTCAATCGACGCGGTTTTTCTTGGCAGTGCAATATTCAGCAAGTCGAAAGAGGTAAACCCGGCCCTTCTCTCACAAGAGATAAAAGAGACCGGGGCGCCTGATTTGTTGTCTGTCGCGCGAGAGTATGACCGACCGTTGGCGGTGCGCCACAGAAGATCGCGGGGCGCGGCGTGACACACTACAGGTCGCCGCAGGTGTGCCTGCTGCATGTGTATATGCCGCGGGCTGGTGTCGCCGCGCACAGCGGTGCCGCACAAAGCGTCGAAGCAAGGCGCGCGGCATTGTACACGGGCAGCACAGGCAGCGGACGCGTGTTGCGGTATGCGGTGCGGTGTGAGGGACGGTTGGTTCTTGGGGGGTGAGTTTCCAGGTGGCGGCGGCGATGGGCGGACAGACGCCGCGCGTCTTGGGGGTGTTTCGAAAGGCGCATCGGCAGATGCATTGAGTATCCGGTCGCGGCGCGTCAGGAATGGTGTGCTGCAACCGGGTGATGGTGCCGGCCTTGAGCGACTTGCGGGCGCGGGCCTGGGGCCAAAACCAGAAGGCCAGGCCGGAAGGCCAAGCCAAAGCCGAGGCCTGGGGCCAGAGGCCAAGCCAAAGGAGAGACGACAGATGGGGGCAGACGTGTCGGATCAGGCTCAGCGCAACAAGACCCTGGATCAGGCCGGCAAACCGGCCGGAGAGGTCGGGCGCGGGGCTGAGCGACATGGTGAGCCGGCCCTGTCCGTCGGTCGTCCACCCGCCGTCAGCGCCGTTATCGGCCAGCAATGGGCGCGGGTGCGTGGCCAGTTGCGTCATGAGGTGGGCGAGGCGGTTTATCGCAGTTGGCTGAAGCCGCTGGTTCTGGACGGCGCGGCCGGCGATCAGGTGGTCATCGCCGCGCCCACACGCTTTCTGGGCGACTGGGTGGCGACCCACTATGCGCACGTGATTCGTCGGCTGTGGCAGGCGGAGAATGCTTCTGTTCGTCAAGTCATCATCACCATCGCTGACAGCGCCGCCCCGCCGGCGGCTGACGATGCGGCGGCCGGGCCGGACGTAAACGGGTCGGGGGCCGGCGCCGCGCGCGCCGCGCCGACAGCGGCGACGCGCGTCGGCCGGCACACAGAGGCGCGTAGCGACGGACGCGATGACCGGCGTGATGAGGGACGGGAGGCTGGCCGGGCCATCAGTCGGCCGCTTGACGAACTGGGCGCGCCACTGGACCCCCGTTTGACGTTCGACAATTTCGTCGTCGGCAAGCCCAACGAGCTGGCCCATGCGGCGGCGCGGCGGGTGGCGGAGTCCCACACGGTGCCGTTCAACCCGCTGTTCCTCTATGGCGGGGTGGGGCTCGGCAAGACGCACCTCATGCACGCCATCGCCTGGCATATCCGTGAGCGCGAGCCGACCCGCAAGGTCCTGTACCTGTCGGCCGAGAAGTTCATGTATCAGTTCATCCGGGCGCTGCGCTTCAAAGACACGGTGGCCTTCAAGGAGCAGTTCCGCTCGGTTGACGTGCTGATGATCGACGATGTGCAGTTCATTTCGGGCAAGGATTCCACCCAGGAAGAGTTCTTCCATACCTTCAACGCCCTGGTGGACCAGAACCGGCAGATCATTATCAGTGCAGACAAATCGCCGTCGGACCTGGAGGGGCTGGAAGAGCGCATGCGCTCGCGGCTTGGCTGGGGTCTGGTGGCCGATCTGCATCCCACTACCTATGAGCTGCGCCTTGGCATCCTGCAAACCCGGGCCGAGACCTTCGACTGCGTGATTCCCCAGAAGGTGCTGGAGTTCCTGGCCCATCGCATCGCGTCGAACGTGCGTGAGCTGGAAGGGGCGCTCAACCGCATCGTCGCCCACGGCACCCTGATCGGCCGGCCGGTGACACTGGAGCTGGCGCAGGAAACACTGCACGACCTGCTGCGGGCCCATGACCGGCGGGTGACCATCGAGGAAATCCAGAAGCGTGTGGCCGAGCACTACAATATCCGCCTGGCCGACATGCATTCGGCCCGCCGCGCCCGCGCCGTGGCCCGGCCGCGGCAGGTGGCGATGTATCTGGCCAAGCAATTGACGGCCCGCTCATTGCCGGAAATCGGCCGCAAGTTCGGCGGTCGCGACCACACCACCGTGATGCACGCGGTGAAGAAGGTGGACGAGCTGTCGGCCGGCGATTCGGCCTTTGCCGAGGATGTGGAGCTGTTGCGCCGGATGCTTGAAACCTAGCCGGACGGGTTTGGCAGAGCGCCAGTGTTTCCGCCGGTTTTTTGGCGGTCCCCCGGCCTAAAAATCCACCCCTGGCAGCCCCCGCTGTGATAGGATTAGCCGTCTGCCGCGGACCCGCCGAAGACGGCGGGGCGCGGCCGGCGCGGGCCTGTCTTGCGTCCGTTCCTCCACCCGTCACGCCTTCCGCTGTGGGGCGTTCGCGGCGGCGGCGCAAAACAGCGGATCGGACGCTCTCAGACCCTGCCGCCAGCGACGCGGCCGAAGGAACGACACTGCCATGACATTTATCACGCCATCCATCACGCCATGAAGCTGACCATCGAACGGGCCGCCCTGCTCAAGTCCCTTGGCCATGTGCAGAGCGTGGTGGAGCGGCGCAACACCATTCCGATCCTGGCGCATGTGCTGATCGTTGCCGACGGCGATCGTCTGTCCCTGACGGCGACCGATATGGACCTGACCATGGTGGAAAGCGCGCCGGCGGACGTGGCCAACAGCGGCCAGGCGACGGCGCCGGCCCACACCCTGCACGAGATCGTCCGTAAGCTGCCCGACGGCAGTCAGGTGGCCATCGAGCGCGACGATGCGGGCGGCCGCATTACGGTGCGCGCCGGCCGTTCGCGCTTTACCCTGCCGTGCCTGCCGGCGGAGGACTTTCCGGCGCTGGGCAGCGGCGACCTGCCGCACGCTTTCCGCCTGCCGGCGAAGGCGTTGCGCGAACTGATCGACCGCACACGCTTTGCCATTTCCACCGAGGAAACCCGCTACTACCTGAACGGCATCTATGTCCACGCCGCCGCCAGTGACGGCGATGGCGGCGGAGACGGTGGGGGCCCGGTGCTGCGGGCGGTGGCCACCGACGGCCATCGTCTGGCCCGTTTCCAGATGGCCGCACCGGACGGCGCCGGCGATATACCCGGCATCATCGTGCCGCGCAAGGCGGTCAACGAGCTGCGCAAACTGCTGGACGACAGCGAGGAGGAAGTGCAGGTCTCGCTGTCGGAGGTGAGCGTGCGGTTTGCCTTTGATGATGTGGTGCTGACCAGCAAGCTGATCGACGGCACGTTCCCGGACTATGAGCGGGTCATCCCGTCGGCCAATGACAAGGTGATGGAGGTTGACTGCAAGACCTTCGCCGCCGCGGTGGATCGCGTGGCGACCATCTCCACCGACCGGTCGCGGGCGGTGAAGATCGCGCTGGATGCCGGCACCATCACCGTTTCGGCGACCAGTCCGGAAAATGGCAGCGCCAGTGAAGAGGTGGAGGCGGCCTATGATTCCGATGCCATTGAGATCGGTTTCAACGCCCGCTACCTGCTGGATATCACCGACCGCATCAGTGGCGACGACTGCCGCTTTGTGCTGGCCGACGGCGCTTCGCCCACCCTGGTGCGCGATGGCGGCGCCCCTGGCGCGCTTTATGTGCTGATGCCGATGCGGGTGTAGGCCTTTGACGCTGGCGGCCGATACGGCTCGGCCTTCGCCTCTGGCGGCCTATGGCGCCGGGGCGGATGCGGCGCAGGACGGCACCGCCGGCTGTGTGGCGCTGCGTCGGCTGACCCTGACCGGGTTTCGCAACTATGACCGGCTGCGTCTGGATCTGGACGGTCGGCCGGTTGTCCTGGCCGGCGCCAACGGCGCCGGCAAGACCAATCTGCTGGAAGCGGTCAGCTTGCTGGCGCCGGGTCGCGGGCTGCGCCGGGCGCGCCTTGCAGACATGGCGCGGCGGCAGCCGGCGGCGGAAGCGGCAGAGCCGACCGGTGCGGCGGTGGCGGAGGCGGGCGATCTGCTGTGGGCGGTGTCGGCGCGCATTGCCGGCTCGCCACTGGCGACCCATGGCCAGGACCTGATCGAGGTGGGCACCGGCGCGATTGTTGCCGCCGCCAGTGACCGGGCCGGAAGCGACACGACGGGAGGCGACACGACGGGGGGCGATGGGGCAGGCGGCGAAGACGAGGCGGCGGCCAGCGTCCGGCGCGTCAGCCGCATCGCCGGCAAGGACGCCGGCGGGCCGCAGGCGCTGGCCGGCGTGGCCGCCATGATCTGGCTGACACCGGCCATGGACCGTCTGTTTGACGACAGCGCCGGCGAGCGGCGACGATTCGTTGACCGGTTGGTCCATGGCGCCGACCGGGACCATGCGGCCCGGGTCAGCGCCTATGAGCGGGCGTTGCGCGAGCGCGGCCGGCTGCTGCGCGGCACCCGGCCCGATACCATCTGGCTGGCGGCCCTGGAAAGCGAAGCGGCGGCCTATGGCGTGGCCATTGCCGCGGCGCGGCGACAGATGGTGCGTCGCCTGGACGGGGCGCTGGCGGAGGGGCTGGCCGGTGATGCTTTTCCCGCGGCCGGTCTCCACATGGCTGGCGAAGTGGAGACGTGGCTGGACGAGAGCCCGGCGGTGGTGGCGGAAGACCGGCTGAAGGCGGCGCTGGCCAGTGGCCGGACGCGTGACGCCGAAGCCGGGCGGGCGCTGCGCGGGCCCCACCGCAGCGACCTGGTAGCCCATCATCGGGCGCGCAACGTGCCGGCGGCGGGCTGCTCCACCGGCGAGCAGAAGGCGCTGCTGATTTCCATTGTGCTGGCCTATGTGCGCCAGCGCGCCCGTGAGGATGGCGCCGCGCCGGTGATCTTGCTGGACGAGGTGACGGCGCACCTGGACAGCGTTAGGCGCGATGCCCTGTTCGAGGCGCTGCTGGAGAGTGGCGCCCAGGCGTGGCTGACCGGCACCGATGCGGCCCTGTTCCAGGCGCTTGGTCCCAGGGCCCAGTGCTTTGCCGTGGCGGCCGGCCATCTGACGCCGCTCGACTGAACGGCCCACACGCAATTCATAAGTGAAACAGAACCGGACATTTCCATGAGTGACCCTGCCAAGCCCCTTCCGCCCGAAGCGACGCCCGAAGCCACAGGCAACGCCCCTGATGACGGCGCCTATGGCGCCGAGCAGATCAAGGTGTTGCGCGGCCTCGATGCGGTTCGCAAGCGGCCGGGCATGTATATCGGCGACACCGACGACGGCTCCGGCCTGCACCACATGGTCTATGAGGTGGTGGACAACGCCATTGACGAGTCGCTGGCCGGCCACTGTGATTATATCGACGTGCAGCTTGAGCCTGACGGCTCGGTGACGGTGACCGACAATGGCCGCGGCATACCGACCGAGATTCACTCCGAGGAAGGAGTCAGCGCGGCCGAGGTGATCATGACCCACCTGCATGCCGGCGGTAAGTTCGACCAGAACTCCTACAAGGTGTCCGGCGGCCTGCACGGCGTCGGCGTCAGCGTGGTGAATGCGCTGTCGGCGCAGCTTGACCTGCGCATCTGGCGCGGTGGCAAGGAATACACCATGCAGTTTCGCCACGGCGACCCGGTCTCGCCACTGGAAGAGGTGGGTCCGGCCCCGCTGGACCCGGCACGGGGCAAGCCGCGCACCGGCAGTCAGGTGCGCTTTCTACCGTCAGAACAGACCTTCACCAAAACGGTGTATGATTTTGCCACCCTGGAGCATCGCCTGCGCGAGCTGGCCTTCCTCAATTCCGGCGTCACCCTGGTTCTGACCGACGCGCGCGGCGTCGAGCCGAAGCGCGAGGTAATGCACTATGAGGGCGGCCTGGAGGCCTATGTCGCCTATCTGGATTCGTCCAAGACGGCGCTGCATCCCAAGCCCATTCTGTTCAAGGGCGAGCGCGACGGCATTACTGTGGAAGCGGCGCTGGAATGGACAGACAGCTTTCACGAGACGGTTCTGTGCTTCACCAACAATATTCCGCAGCGCGACGGCGGCACCCATCTGGCCGGCTTTCGCGGCGCCCTGACGCGGACCATCAATGCCCGCGCCCAGGACAGTGCCAGCGCCCGCAAGGCCAAGGTGCAACTGTCCGGCGAGGACGCCCGCGAGGGCCTGACCTGTGTCCTGTCGGTCAAGGTGCCGGACCCGAAATTCTCGTCCCAGACCAAGGACAAGCTGGTGTCCAGCGAAGTGCGGCCGGTGGTGGAAGGGGTCGCCGGCGAACAGATCGACCGCTGGTTTGAGGAACATCCGGCAGAGTCGCGCCGGGTCATCGACAAGATCGTCGAGGCGGCAGTCGCCCGTGAAGCGGCGCGCAAGGCGCGCGATCTGACGCGGCGCAAGGGCGCGCTGGACATCTCGTCGCTGCCGGGCAAGCTGGCCGACTGTCAGGAGCGTGATCCCACCAAGTGCGAGCTGTTCCTGGTGGAGGGCGATTCCGCCGGTGGCACCGCCAAGCAGGCGCGCAACCGCCGCTTTCAGGCGATCCTGCCGCTGCGCGGCAAGATCCTGAATGTGGAGCGGGCGCGCATGGACAAGATGCTGGGCTCGGCCGAGATCGGCACCATGATCGCGGCGCTGGGCACCAGCATCGGCCATGACGAGTTTGACCTGGCCAAGCTGCGCTATCACCGCATCATCATCATGACCGACGCCGATGTGGACGGCAGCCACATCCGCACCCTGCTCCTGACCTTCTTCTATCGCCAGATGCCGGACATTGTGGAGAACGGGCACCTCTATATCGCTCAGCCGCCGCTGTTCCGGGTCAAGCGCGGCAGCGGCGAGCGCTACCTCAAAGACGAGGGTCAGCTCGACGATTATCTGATTGCCTCCGGCGTGGCCGGCGCGGTGCTGACCCTGCACAACGGCAGCGAAATCGCCGGCGACGATCTGGCGACGGCGGTGGAGCAGTCGAGGCTGGCCACGCGGCACATCGAGTCCATTGCCCGCGCCGTGCGCGACAGCGACGTGGTGGAGCAGGCGGCCATTGTCCGGGTGTTCGACCCGGCCCTGTTCGACAACCGCCAGGACGCGCAGGACGCCGCCGACTATCTGGCGCGCCGCCTCAACGTGCTGTCACCGGAACACGAACAGGGCTGGACCTGCGCCCTGCATGACGGCATCGGCATGACCGTGGCGCGGGAGGACCGTGGCGTCACCACCCGCTACGATCTGTCGGAAGCGCTGATCAAGTCCAGCGAGGGCCGGGCGCTGAAGGACATGTCGCCCTTCCTGCTGGAGCATTTCATACAGCGCGGGACGCTGGCCAGTGGCGAGACGAAGACGGCAGTGACGGGACCGCGGTCGCTGTTCCGCACGGTGCTGGCGATGGGTCGCAAGGGAACCACCATCAACCGCTACAAGGGGCTTGGCGAGATGAATGCCGAGCAGTTGTGGGAGACCACGCTGGACCCGGAGGTGCGCCGGCTGCTGCGGGTGCGGGTGGACCATGCGGAGGAGGCCAAGCGCCTGTTCGAGACCCTGATGGGCGAGGACGTGGACCCGCGGCGCGAGTTCATCCAGACCAACGCCCTCAAAGTCGCCAATCTGGACGTTTAGGGTGCGCCGCCACCGTGCCGGCGTCCTTCGCCGGCGAGCCGCAGGAAGGCATCGCCGTCGCAGGCGAACAGGCTGACGCCGGTCTGTGGGGTTGCAATGCGCTCATAGAGATTGACCGCCGGACGGTTGCGCATGTCCGTGCCCCAGAAGAGAAAGCCGCCGCCCGCGTCGCGCACATTGGCCGCCAGCCGCGCCAGCATGGCCCGCGCCATGCCCCGCCTGCGCCATGGCGGCGCCACATAGAGGTCCAACACATAGGCCCCATGACAGGCGAGATCCGTATCATAGCCCGCGGTCCACAGGAGAAAGCCGGCCGGTCCGCCGCCGGCCTGGCGGGCGTCGCCGCCATTGTCAGCGTCATCCCCACTGTCGTCGGAGTGGGCGCCTTCGGAGTGGAGGCCGCCGCCGCCAGCAGTGGCGGGCCAGACCAGCAGCCCCTGGAAATGCGGCCGATCACCAAAACCGTCGCGGCGGATGACTTCGGCGGTGAAGGGCCTGGCCGGCTGGCCGAAGGCGGCCTGAAACTCGGCGAAGAGGGTAGCCAGTGCCGGCGCGTCGTCGGCACGGAGCGGGCGAATCTCAAAGGGCGTGCGGCGGCGGAACATGGCAGGGACCGGTCAGGAGAAGAGGCATTGGCCGGGGCGAGAGTAGAGGGCGCGGTGCGGCCGGTCGAGGTGACGGTCCTGTTGCAGCATGACGGCGGGCGGCAGGCCGCTCTGTCCGCCGGCGGGACCTTGTGAGCAAACCGTCGAAAAGGCAGGCGGCGCGACTGGCGGCCGACCCGTCGGCGCGCCCGACCGGCCGCGGCAGCGGCAAGAAACGTGGCCCGTCAGGCGGCGGCAAGGGTTCGGGTGCGGCGCCGGGTAAATCGCGGCGTACAGCGGCGACCGGCAGGGGTCGCGGCCGGCGGGCCGCGGACGGCGCGACCGGTCGCCGCCGCAGTCTGGTCGGCCGTCTGCTGGTGTGGGGGTTGGCGGCGGCGGTCTGGGGTGTCATCGCGCTGACCGGGCTGCTGGCCTGGTGGGCCAGCGATCTGCCGGACCTGGCCGATGCCCGACCCCTGATCCGCCAGCCGAGCGTCGTGCTGCTGGACGCCAGCGGCCGGCCCTTCGCCCGCTTCGGCCAGACCTACGGCGGGGCCGTCACCCTGGACCAGGTGTCGCCCCATGTGGTGCCCGCCCTGCTGGCGGCGGAGGACCGTCGCTTCGCCGATCACAGAGGGATTGATCCGCGCGCCCTGGTGCGGGCGACGGTAGCCAATGTGCGGGCCGGTCGCGTCACCCAGGGGGGCTCCACCCTCACCCAGCAGCTGGCCAAGAACCTGTTCCTGACGCCGGAACGGACGTTCCGCCGCAAGGCGCAGGAAGCGATGCTGGCGCTGTGGCTGGAGCGGCGCTTCAGCAAGGCGGAGATTCTGACGCTCTACTTAAATCGGGTCTATTTCGGCGCGGGCGCCTATGGCATCGCGGCGGCGGCGGAGCGTTTCTTTGACAAGCCGCCGGCCGAACTGACGCTCTACGAATCGGCCATGCTGGTGGGCGTGCTGACCGCCCCGTCCAGGCTCAATCCGGCGAACAATCCGGACGGCGCGGCGCGCGGCGCGCGGCGGGTGCTCGACGACCTGGTGGACTGGCGGCGGCTGACGCCGGAGCAGCGGGCCCAGGCCCTTGCCACGGCGCCGTCGGCGCCGACCGCGCGGGCGGGAAATGCGCGGACGCTGGCCGGTGGCGCCGGCGCGGACAGGGTGCCGCGCCAGGCCCGTTACTTCGCCGACTGGGTCGTTGATTCGCTGACCGACTATGTGGGGCCAAGCGAGCGCGACCTGGTGGTCGAAACCAGTCTCGACCCGGCGTTGCAGGCCCTTGGGGAGTCGGTGGTCGCGGCGGTCATGGCCCGTGACGGGGCCGGCCGTGGCGTCGCTCAGGCGGCGCTGGTGGCGATGCGCCCTTCGGGTCAGGTGGTGGCCATGATCGGTGGGCTGGACTATGGCCAGAGCCAGTTCAACCGCGCCGTGCAGGCGCGCCGCCAGCCGGGCTCCGCCTTCAAGCCGGTGGTGTTTCTGGCCGCGCTGGAGGCCGGGCTGACCCCCGACAGCCAGGTTCTGGACGCGCCGATTGTGCTGGGCGACTGGCATCCGGGCAATTTCGACGACACCTATCTGGGGGTGGTCAGCTTGCGCACCGCCGCCGCCCGGTCCCTCAACTCCGTAGCGGTGCGGCTGGTGCAGCAGGTGGGCGCGGCGCGGGTGGTGGCGGCGGCGCGGCGGCTGGGCGTGCTGTCGCCGCTGCAGCCGTTGCCGAGCCTGGCGCTTGGCACCGAAGAAGTGACCCTGCTGGAGCTGACCAGCGCCTATGCGGTCTTTGCCTCGGGCGGCCAGGCGGTCAGGCCGTTTGGCATCCGCACGGTGGCGGTGAGCGGTGGCGGGGCGGGTGCTGAACCCTTTGACATTTTCCGGCGACAGCTATCGCCGGCGCCGGCGGTCGTCCGGCCGCGCGACATTGGCCACATGCATGAGTTGCTGGGTGCGGTGATGGGTGACGGCACCGGCCGGCAGGCGGCGATCGGCCGGCCGGCGGCGGGCAAGACCGGCACCAGTCAGGACCAGCGCGATGGCTGGTTCATCGGCTACACCGCCGATCTGGTGGTGGGCGTGTGGGTCGGCAATGACGATTCCAGCCCGACCGGCGGACCAGCCGGTGCGGTCACCGGCGGCAATCTGCCGGCGATCATCTGGCATGACTTCATGCTGGCGGCCCACAACGGCCTGCCGGTGCGGCCACTGACCATGCCGGCGCCGGTCACCGGCGGCGGCTTGTTCGGTGGCGGCGCGAGCACGGGCGCCGGCAGCGGCGGCGGACGCGGCACGGAGTAGGGTCGGGCTCAGCCGCGCCTGACGGCGGACTTGCGCGGCGGTGGCCTGGCGGCGGGCGGCCCTGTGTCGCCCGCACGTGGTGGTGCGGCGGCGTCGCGCCCGCGAAGACGCCGGATGCGGGCGCGGTGGCGCGCCGCCATGAACGGCGACCAGACAAACAGGTGAATGAGAATGCCGGCGGTGCCGCCACCGAGCCAGGCAGTCCAATGGCCGCGCGATCCATCAGGCAGGAGGCCGAGAGCGGTCAGCCCATAGGCAGCCACGACGCCGGCCATGATCCAGACCGTAACGCTGTTGCGGCCGGCATTGTACCGCGCGCCGATGACGTCCAGGGCATGGCTGGCGCGGGAGACGAAATGGCTGGACCAGCCCTGCGTGGAAAAACCCATGATGCTCAACCGAAGGGAAAGCGCTCGGGGGCCAGCCGGTGCAGCACCCCGTAGAGGATAAAGGCGGCGGCCGGCCCGACGCCGAACAGGAGGACATCGCCGAACCGGCCGTGCAGGCGGAACAGGCCGAGCCACTCCAGAGCCGCCACGGCGAACATGCCACCGGCGGCCAGGGCGATGACCAGGTAGAGGATGGCGGTGATGCGGCCGCGCCTGAAGGCGGGACGGGGTGGCTGACGGTCGCGGGGCAGGGACATGATCTGACTCTAGGTGAGCCGCCCTGTGCGGTCCAGCAATCAGCCGCGGCGGATCACGCTGCCCGCGCGAAAGCTCTTTGTTTTTCTGGTGTTTACCGTGGTCGCGCCGGGCTGTGGATCATTCATGACCGGCACGGCGGCAGGCGCTGTCGGCTCATGTGGCGACGGTGGTGGGGGCGCGGCCATGGCCGCCAGCCCGGCGCGAGCACCACCAGCACGGACATACAAACTTCGCCGCTGTTGTTGCCGGTAGCTTTGCAGGTTGTATTGCGGCGGCGGGCCACCGGCACGGCGGACCAGCCCGACCCCCAGGGCCAGACCGATACCGGCCAGCAGCATGACCAGCAGAAGCCTGCCGCCGTTCAGCGGAACCAGGCCGATGATCTTGCCGGCGGCCACCAGGCCAACGGCGAAGACGGCCCAGACCACAGGCCCCGGCCCGGAATTGCCATAGCGGGTGGGGTGTGAACCCGGCGCGCGGCGCGCCGTGCCCGGCTTGCCATCGCCATCGAAATCATCAAAGACACTGGCTGGCATGGGTCCGTTGCCGAGCCAGCGGGCGACGCTGATGTCACGCGGAGCCGGTTTCTGGTCGGTCGTATCCGCCGCCTCGGACATGAGCCGGTCGGCGGCCCACACCCGGCGTGTCAGATCGCGGTGGTCACGCCCCGCCGGCACGTCGTCGCCGCTGGCAGATCATCTCAGGCCACCGCCTCCATGGTGTCGCCGCCATAGACCTGGTCGGCGCGTTCCTGCGCCGGCATGCCGTCGGCGCCGTAGTAGCGCCGGACATTCTCATGCACCGGCCGGCGGTCCCAAGCCTGCAGCCACAGGCGCAGCAGATGGCGCCGCTGTGCCGGGTCGTCATGATCGGTGAACGCGGTGCGGGCGTGAAAGGTTGTGTAATTGTTGAACAGGATGAGCTCGCCGGGCGCCAGGCGAAACTCCAACCGGAACGTGTCGCGCTTCATCATCTCTTCCAGCGCGTCGATGGCCGCCTGGTCCGCCGCCGACAGACCGCCGGTGAGTTCCTTTGCCGCGTCGGTGATGTGGCCACGGAGATAGACCACGCTGACCTTGTCGCGGCCCTGATCGTCAACGGCGCGGGAGAAGACCGGCACCTTGTAGGGGGTGATGGGTGGCTCACCCGGCGGCGCCTGGTTGTTCCAGTCATAGCGCCAGCCTTCATAGAGGAGGGCCAGCGCCGCAGGGTTCTCCCGCAGCAGAGCATCATGGATGCCCAAGGCGTTGAGCAGCAGGCTGTCGCCACCGGACTTTCCCTGACGCAGACACAACAGGCCGACGATGTCATCGCTGTCATTGTGGAAGTGCAGCTCCTGGGACGAGCGATAGCCGCGCGCGCCGGGTTTCCCCTTTGAGGCGTCCAGCACATGGCCGAGGCGGTCACCGCGCAGGCTTTGCGATACCGCGCGGCCCCAATGACAGCCGATGCCCCAGTACATCCACACCATGTCATCGAGGGCGAGACGGTCGGCCGGGAAGCCGCGGGCCAGAACGAAACCGCGACCCTGGGTCACCTCATGGCCGATGGCCGCGATGGCGTATGCGGCGTCCCCCAGAGGAAAGTCCGCTTTGGTGGTGTCGGTCATGGACTTGCCGCTGGCACGGGCCACCGTCACGGCCTTTTCCAGCGCCGCCACATGAGCCGGCGTCAGGTCATAGGCAAAGGCGTCCCTGGAGGGAAAATCGCTTGCCCGCCACAGGGCCGAGGCCTCGCCAGCCGGTTTCAGGTCGGCCCTGTCCATGGTGACTCCTCAGTCGGCGGCCAGAGGCCAAGACTAGGCCGGATCGGCGCAACCGGTCCAGACCGCGGGTCCGGAAGCGCCGGCCCGGCTCATGGGCCGGTTCAGGTGTCCATGGCGGTGCAGCGGATCAGCGAGCGCAGGTGGCCGGTAAAATCGTTGATCGGGTAGTGCAGGGTAAAGCGGTTGTCCCAGATGGCCACCATGCCCGGCTGCCAGCGCAGCCGGCAGGTGAACTCCGGCCGGGTCATGTGGTGGTCGAGGAAATCGATCAGCGGCTTGCTCTCATACTCGGTCATGCCTTCAAAGCGCACGCCGAACATGCGGTTGAAATAGAGTCCTTCCGCGCCGCTGTCGGGATGGGTCCGCACCACCGGATGAATGGCGGTCTGGCCTTCGCGGTCGGGCCGGCCGGGACCTTCATAGCTGTGCACCGCCTTGAGCCCGCGCAGCATGTCCTGCATGGCCGGGGTCAGGGCGGCAAAGCTGGCGACGGTGCTGGCGAAACCGGTGTCGCCGCCGACCGGCGGCAGCACCCTGGCGTGCAGCACGGAGTAGAGGGCGCCGGGCTTGCGGAAGGTGACATCGGCATGCCAGGCGGTGCCGCCGAAGAGTCGGGTGCCGTCCGGCTCTTTCCGCATCTCCAGAACTTCCGGAACGGCCGCGTCCTTGATCACGCCTTCGTCGGAATGGTGGCTGAAGACGGGACCGAACTGAGCGGTGAAATCGCGCAACTGGCGCGGCGTCAGATCCTGACCGGTGACGAACACCACCAGGTGACGGGCCAGCGCGCGGCGGATGATGCGGGCAGTGGCATCGTCGGGCGCGGACAGGTCGAGACCGTCCATGGTGGCGCCGACAGGCGGCGTCAGCGGCGTGATGGTGACGTCCGGCCCGTTATGGCCCGGGCGGGTCTCAGGAGCGGTAATGGTCATCGCAAAGTCCTCTGCAGGGATTCGTTTCAGCGTGGTGCGCGATGACGGTCGAATGAGTCATCGGGAGGTTCCATCGCGACCGGCCTACAAATGACGACACAGGCGGTGGGCTTCGAACATGGCGGCATGAATATCCCGGCTGGCCACCGCATCGCCGACCCGGTGCAGCACATAATCTCCGCCACCCTCCGCCACC
This sequence comes from Alphaproteobacteria bacterium, assembly GCA_040218575.1. Lineage (NCBI taxonomy): Bacteria > Pseudomonadati > Pseudomonadota > Alphaproteobacteria > Alphaproteobacteria bacterium. The sequence continues at coordinate 210,574 of JAVJRE010000006.1, forward strand.
GGTTGTGGTCGGTTGTCCGCCAGGGCATCCAGGTCTGTCTCGCCGCCATTGCGCGCCGCGCCGGCCAGAGAGGAGAAGAGCTCGTCATCGGGCACTGTTCCCTGGCTGACCACCACATGATCCACCTCGCGCTCGCTGCGCTGGCGACTGTATTCGTTGAACAAGGTGGCGACGAGGCGGTTGCCACGCCGGGATACCCCCAGCAGGCGGGTATCAGGCGTCAGCCGGACGTTGCTTTCATAGAAATGACGTAAATAGACCGGGAAGTTCTGGCCGCCGGCGCTACGGCCCACATGGCGGTCAGGCGATACCATTTCGACCCGGGCTTTGTGGCGCAGGACATCGGCAAGCGACAGGGCGGCGTGGCCGCCGTCTTCGTCGTAGAGCAGGACATCGCCTGTCGGCAGCGCCGGTTCGGCCAGCACGTCAGCCGGTGTGGTCACATGCTCGGCGCCGCCCTCGGCCAGCCATGGTTCGGGCAGGCCGCCCGTAGCGATGACGACGATGTGGGGAGATTCCGCAGTAATATGACGCGCTTCCGCCAGGACGTTCAGTCGTACTTTGACGCCCAGGGCGCGAACCTCGCTATCGAGCCAGTCGGCGACACCGATCATCTCTTGCCGCCAGCCGGCGCGGGCGGCGGTAACGATCTGGCCACCGAGACGGTCGGCCGCCTCGAACAGAGTCACGGCATGGCCCCGTTGCGCCAGCACCCGCGCGGCCTCCAGCCCGGCCGGACCACCACCCACCACAACCGCCCGGGCCGGCGTGGCGCTGTGCGGAATGTGGTGGGACAGAAGGTGTTCACGGCCGGATACCACATTGTGCTGACACAGCGTGTCCTGACCGCGATAGATGCGGTCCATGCAGTAGCCGGCGCCAACGCACGGCCGGATGCGATGGGCCTCTCCACGGTGCAGCTTGGCCACCAGATGAGGATCGGCCAGCAGGGGTCGTACCATGCCGACCATGTCCAGATGGCCGGCGGCGACGGCGTGATTGGCGGTGGACACATCGGACAGCCGCGCGGCATGCATCACCGGCAGGCCGCTTTCGTCCCGGGCGCGCCTCACCAGCGGCAAGTAGGGCGCCAGTGGCCAGGCCATGCCCGGATAGGTCTCAGCCAGACCATGAGTCGTGCCGGTGTAGGCGCCATTGATGTTGAGGAAGTCCACCAGGCCCGAACGGCCGAGCCGTCGCGCCAGGGCAGCGCCTTCCTCCACGCCGAAGCCGCCTTCATTGGACTCGTCCATGGCGAAGCGCACGGCCACCAGAAAGTCCTTTCCGACGGCGTGACGCACAGCGTCCAGCACCTGGAACAGCAGGCGGCTGCGATTGTCAAAGTCGCCGCCATAGTCATCGTCACGCCGGTTCGAGATCGGCGACAGAAACTGTCCCAGCAGGTGAGCGGTCGCCAGTATCTCGCACCCATCCAGCCCGCCTTCGCGGCAGCGCCGGGCGGCGGACGCAAATGAGCCGATGATGCGCCGAATATCCGCCGGGGCCATGGCCCGCGGCACCGAGTGGTGGGCCGGATCGCGCACCACTGATGGCGCAATGGTGGGCAGCCAGTCACCGCTGTCCCATGTGGTGCGCCGTCCCATGTGGCTGATCTGGCACATGAGGGCGCAGCCGTGCCGGTGGATACGCTCGGCGAACTGGCGGAACGACGGGATAACGCTGTCGGAGCCCACATAGATCTGGCCGTAGATAGAGCCTGAATCCCGCGCCACATTGGACGAGCCGCCGAACATGGTCATGGCGATACCGCCCCTGGCTTTCTCTTCGTGGTAGAGCTGATATCGCAGGCCGGGCTTGCCATCCTCCGCATAGCCCGGAGCGTGGGCCGCACCGACGATGCGGTTCTTCAGCTCCAGGGGCCCGATACGCAACGGCGCCAGCAGGGCATCAAATCCCACTGTCTTGTTTGGCGGGCCCGGGTTCGCAGAGCCCGGGCGGCCGGAGCCGGTTTGAAGCGTAGCGTCGGCCATGACGGCCTCCTCTAATGATCAGCTATTGGACAGACGACGGTTCTGCAAGATCGGATTGACCTTTCCCAGATGGGTAAAGGACAGGTGGACATGGTCGCCGCCGACATTCTTCTGCATACCCTGGCTGGTCCGGGCAGCCTTGCAGCCGAACCAGCGATCCCTCCCCGGCCGCGCCGCGCCCCCTCCTTGATAGCTTCCTGAACGCCGTAGGCGTCGTCCAGCGGCATGTGGGGGAAAACATCGAGGGTTTCAGGAATACGCCCGCGCGATGCACAGGCGGCAAGCACCCGGGCCACCACCTCATCGCGCTATCATCGCCTCCTGCGGACTCGTGCCTGGTGAACCGACTCAGTCCAGCTTCGGCAGGCCGAAGGCGTCACTGCCGCCCATGACAGCGGCGCCGAAGGCGTCGGCCAGCTTGTCAATGTCGCCGCCCATGTCGCGTGAGCCATCCACCGGCGGGAAATGGCGCCGCACATCTTCAACAAAAGCGCGCAGCGACGGCGCCGGTTCGCTGTTCGCCGCGGCCAGGCCCTGGCTGGCCGTCGCCGCCAGCATGGCCAGCAGCAGATCCACATAGCGTGACACGCTGTTTTCCGATTCCCACGCCTGAAACAGCGGGAAGATAGTATCGGTCTGAGTGTCGTGGCCGACATAGAGCGGAATGGTGGCGGGCGCCGCCTCGTCCTGGATGCGTCGCGCCATGTCATAGGCGGTCGTGGAGAAGAAGAAGGTGGAGCCACGCCGGCCATTTTTTTGAATCATCAGGCGGTGCGGCAGGCGGCTGACCTCGCCATTGTGCAGCAGCGCCACCTGGCGCGCGGCAATGGCCGCCACGTCGGCCCACGCCGCCTTCATCCAGTTGACCATCTGATAGGCCTGGGGCACATGAAAGCCGCCGGTGGTGATGCAGCGGCCATAAGGCGGCGCCGCGTCGGGGCCGAGATAGACCGGGTTGTCGTTGACCTGCGTGAGGGTGATGTCCGCCGCCCATTCCAGCCGTGACAGGGAATGGAGCAGATGGCCCAGTACGCGGGTCAGGATGCGCCAGCTAATGGGCGACTGATATTCGCGCCGGTCATCGCCGGAGAGGTCGGCCAGGTCCCGGTTCAGCAGGTCAATGGCCTCATGCTCGAAGGGGTCGATGAGCACCGACTTGAGGGCCGGGTCATAGGGCTGGGTCCCCATGTGGCCGACATCGATGGACAGGGCGAAGACCCGCGTCGCCAGTTGCACCCGGCGGCGGGTGCGCAAGGCCATGTCGCCGAGAATGCCGGCCGAGCAGCCGGAGCCGTTGCGCAGCGCGTTCTGGTCGCGCACCTGGCTCATTTCGCCCATGAGGTGGTGATACAGATTGAAGAACTGATGCAGCTCGCCCTCTGAATCCTGGGCCCAGCGACGCACCACCGGCAGCGGCCGGCCGTCCAGCATGTCGGCTACCGCCTGGGCGGTCTCAAGACTGACCGCCGCATAGCCCGACACATAGTTGAGCAGGCGGGTCATGATCATGGCGCGGACGATGCGCGGCGGCATTTCAGGCCCGACCGCCACTGACTGAATGAAGGAGGGGTGCTTGGCCATGGTCTGTCGCTCCTCGGCATTGAGGAGTTTGGCCGCATTGTCGCCGAAGCCGGTGGTGACGCCGTAGATGTGCAAGCCTGGCACGGTGTCCACCATGTGCAGGAAATCGGCCCGTGACTTTTTCATGCGGGCCAGCGCGGCCGGACCGAACCGGACGGGCTGGCCCTGCCAGGCGACCCGCCGCAAGTTGGTAAGATTGAAATCTTCTACACTATCCAGAATGACGGTCATGTCCCGATTCCCTACGGCGTTCAGGCGATAATGGTCAGCATAGTTTTCAATCTGACAAAGTGGCCGGGCCCCTTGCAATCGAAAAGGACTCATTCAATATTTGAGCCATACTCAACCAAGCCTGGTTCCCTGGATGTCCGCGCTGCCGCCTTTCGCCGCCTTGCGCGCCTTTGAGGCGCTGGGCCGTACCGGACGTTTGCGGCCGGCGGCGGCGGAGCTGGGCGTCAGCCCCAGCGCCGTCAGCCATCAGATTCGCAACCTGGAGGCACACCTGGGCGTGGCGGTGGTGCGCCGCGCCGGGCGCGGGCTTGAACTGACGGCGACCGGTCAGGCGCTACTGCCGTCGCTGACCATGGCGCTGGGGGAGATTGCCAAGTCGGTGGGCCGAATCCGCGTGACGCCGGACACACGGCCGCTGTCGGTGGCCATGACGCCGGGTTTCGCGTTGCGCTGGCTGGCCGCACGGTTGCACCGGTTCCGCGAACGCCACGCGGAGCACGCTATCCGCGTGGTGACCATCAACGGGCCGGTGGACTGGGACGATCCGGCCATTGACATGGGCATCCGCTTCGGCGACGGCCAGTGGCCCGGTCTGCACGTGACATCCTTTCTGGGCGACGCCTTCTTTCCGGTTATCAGCCCGGCTCTGCTGCAGCGTGGTCCGGCCGTAAAAAGCATCGCCGACCTGGCCCACCACACACAGATCCGCGACGGGCTGAGCATCGGCTGGGACGACTGGCTCGCCATGGCCGGGGCGTCGCCTTTGACGCCGAAGAGCATATTGCAGGTGGAGGATCCGGCGATCGCCCTGCAATACGCCATTGACGGTTATGGCGTGGCGCTTGGCCGGCGGACCACTGCTGGCGGCGACATCGCTTCAGGCCGGCTGGTGGTGCCCATCGGCCCGGCGGTCGAGACCCTATGGCAGCACCACATTCTGTGCCGTCCGGAAGACCGGATGCGGCCCGCCATCGTGGCGTTTCGCGACTGGCTGCTGGAGGAAGCCCGCCTCAGCCGCGATGGGAGCGGGGAGAGCGGCGGAGATAGACAGGCAGACGGATCAGCAGCGCCAGTGCGGCGCCGGCGACGGCCGAGGTAATCAGCAAGGATGCCGGTTGCAGGGTGACGACGCCGGCGACCTTTGCCCCGGCGACGGCGCCGGCGCCGAGGATAAACCAGACCACGGCGCCGGGCGCCTGGCGGCCATAAGGGGTCGGCGTACAGGTGGCATGGCGGCGCATGGCGCGGTTGGCGCCTTCGTCAGCGAACCAGGCGTCATGGCGGGCGGGCCGCATACCAAAGCAGAACATGGATGAAGCCTGACCCGTCGCCGCCATGGTGGCAACGCACGCATGGTCACATCCCGGTCAGCCGCCGTCAGGTCAACCGATACGGTGGAGCGACTGGCCGTGGTGGTGCAGCCAGGCGCGGGCCCAGTCCATGCGCTCGGTCAGGCTGGCGCACAGCCGCCAGAAGCGGTCGGAGTGGTTGGCCTCCACCAGATGGGCGATCTCATGGGCCACCACATAATCGAGCACCGGCTCCGGCGCCATGATCAGCCGCCAGCAGAAACTGACCGCCCCGTCACTGGCGCAACTGCCCCAGCGGGTGCGGGTGTCGCGCACACTGACCGGACCGACGGCGCGCTGAATGATGGCCGCTTTCTCATAGGCCCGTGCCGCCATTTCGCGCCGCGCCTCGCGCCGCAGCCAGTCATGAACGCGGCGCGACAAGTGTTCCGGCTGGCCGGTGACCATCAGCCCGTCTTCCTCGCGCCAGACCCCGCCGCGACGGGTGGGACAGTGGCGGATGATCAGCTCGTCGCCGAGATAGGGCAGGAACGCGCCTGGCGTAAAAGGCAGGTGCGGTTCAACCCGCGACAGGCAGGCGGTGATCCACTGGCGATGCTGGGCGGCGAAGGCCAGGCCCTCGGCATAGGTGGCGCGACGGGGCAGAACCAGCTCCACGCCCTGACCGTCCAGCCGCATGTTGAGCGAGACGCGTCGCGCCCGGTCGCTGCGCCGCGCCGGGATCTCGATTGTGGTGCCCGGCACGCGGACAAGCCGCGTCCAGGTCTGGCGGGGGGCGGACGGGCGCTGGCGCAGGAGGCTCATGGCGGCACTATCTAACGACGCCGCAGGTCATCGGCAAGTGAGGAACGCGGTGCATTTTCCCCGGTCACTCCGTCGTTGGCGCAACAGTGAAAACGCATCGGCCGCGTCTGTGCAAAAACCATGTCCGCGCTGGTAATTGTGGTGCGGAGTCCAGCCCACTAGGGTCGGCAAATGACGCAGCCCTCGCCACAACCTGAACCCGTCAAAGCGTCGCCCCTGGTGGCGCTGGCCTTTCTCGGCGCGCTGGGATTCCTCTGGGGATCCAGCATCAACATCGCCAAGTTCCTGTCACAGGAAGGCGTACCGCCAGTGGCCTATGTCTTCTGGCAGGCGCTGGGCGCGGCGATTGTCATGGGTGCCATCGTGCGCCTGCGCGGCGAGCGTCTGGTGATGACCGTGCAGCACCTGCGCTTCTATGCGGTGACCGGGCTGTTCGGCATTGCCATTCCCAACATGAACGCGTTGTTCGTTCTGGGCCATCTGTCGGCCGGAGTGACGGTGTTGATCATCTCGGTGTCGCCGCTGATGGTCTATGGCTTCACCATGGCGCTGCGGACCGAACGGTTCGACGGGCTCCGGGCGCTTGGCATGCTGCTGGGGTTCGGTGGCGTTCTGGTGGTGCTGCTGCCGCGCTCCAGCCTGCCGTCGCCGGACCTCATACCGTGGGCGGCCATGGCTCTCATAACGCCGCTTGGTTATGCCATCGCCAATACCTATGCCGCTCTGGACCGGCCGACCGCCGGCAATTCCCTGACCCATGGGCTCGGCTATCTGGTGGTCGCCACCTTGCTGATGGGACCGACCATGGTGGTGACCGATCAGGTGTGGCTGCCGCTGTTCCCGCCAAAGCCGGCGGACCTCGGCCTGCTGCTGCAGATCGCCGCCACGTCCATCGCCACGCTGGTCTGGCTGGAGCTGGTCCACCGCGCCGGCTCTGTCTATATGAGCCAGGCCGGCTATCTGGTGACGCTGGTGGGCATCGCCTGGGGCATGGTGTTGTGGGGCGAGCGCCATTCCGCCTGGATCTGGCTGGCCCTGGCGCTGATTTTCGCCGGCATCGCCCTGGTCAATATCGGGTCGTTCCGCCGCCGGCCCCGGGAATGACGCGGACGGGCGCCGGTGGCTAGGCCGCCTGCGGCAGGCTGGACAGGCGGAAGCCCGCCTGCTTGAGGCGATCCTGCAGCGCCGCCACGTCCGCGGCGGACAGCGCCATGTTGGGCGGCCGGCATGGCAGCCACGCGGTGTCGCCGGACTCTGCCGCCAGAAAGCCCTTGAGCGCCGGAATTACCGGCGGCCCGGCGAAGGCCTTGCGGGCGGCGGTCAGACGGTCCTGCAGGGCGTCCACCTGTTTGGCATTGCCGTCATGTTGCCAGGCGGTGAAGACGGCGCCGGACAGGGCCGCCGTCACATTGACCGTAGCGGAAATGCAGCCGACGGCGCCGGCGCGCAGGCCCTTGAGCAGAAACTCTTCTGACCCCGGCAGCAGGCGGAAGCCTGGATTGTTCTTGAGCGTCGCCGCCATATTGTCCCAGTCACCGGAGGAATCCTTCATGCCGACCACCGTGTCCGGATAGGCCTTGACCAGACGGGTGACGAGCTCCTGGCTCAGGGGAAAGCCAACCTGCTGCGGGAAGTTGTAGAGGTAGAGGCGCAGCTTGCTGTCGCCGACCCGCTGGATGGTTTCAGAGAAGGCGGCGAACAGGCCGTCATCGGAGACGCCCTTGTAATAGAAGGGCGGCAGCATCAGGCAGCCGGCCGCACCCATCTCCAGGCAGCGGCGGATTAGGCGCACCGCGTCGGGAATGGCGCAACTGCCCACACCCGGGATCAGACAATCACCAGGGATGTCGGACTGGCCATAAGCGTCGAGCACCGCCATGCGCTCGTCCACCGACAGGGAATTGGCCTCGCCCGTGGTGCCGAGCGGCGCCAGGCCGTCACAGCCATTGGCCAGCAGCCAGTGGCCGTGCGCCATGAGGCGCTTGTGATCGATCTCCAGGTCCGCCGTCATGGGCGTCAGCGAGGCAGCGAAAACGCCGCTCGGACCGCTCTCCATGAGTTCGCTCTGGCTGGTCATGATGGGCTCTCCTCAGGCAGTTCAAGGGGCGGGTCAGGGTGTGACGTCTTGGCGACGGGCATTTCAGGCACCGCCAGGGCGGCGGCGGCCGGCGGCATTGCGCTTGCCGGGTGGGGCGATGGCGGCGGGATCGGTGTCCGGCCAGGTGACGATGTGCTCCTCCAGCTCGCCGGAGTCATCCTCCGACACAGTGCGTCCGCGCACCGAAATCCCCGCTGTGTGTATCGTTTCCGGATCGCCGGAGACAAGTGGGTGCCACCACAGGAGGTCGCCGCCCTCGGCCAGCAGGCGGTAGGCACAGGACCGCGGCAGCCAGGCAATAGAGGCCAGGTTGCGCCGGGTCAGAGTCATGCAATCCGGCACCAGCCGCCGGCGGTCGGCATAGTCGGTGCAGCGACAGGTCTCTCCATCCAGCAGGCGGCAGGCGACTTCGGTGAAATCCAGTTCGCCGGTGTCTTCATATTCCAGCTTGTGCAGGCAGCACTTGCCGCAGCCATCGCACAGACTTTCCCACTCGGCCCGGCTCATCTGGCCAAGGCTCTTGCGCCGCCAGAACGGGACGTCGCCCTGGGCCGGGGCGCTGGCGGCGTCTGCGTCTGCGGCCGGCCTGGCCAGGGCCATGGCCTCGCGCCAGAGGGATTCGAGCGGCAGTGCCGGCGGCTTGCGCCGGCTGGGGGAAAGCGGCTTGGCCGGACGGGAATTGGTCGGGCGGGTCATGGCCTATCATGAGCCGGACGGCGCGTTTGAGCCAGCCTCGGCGCAACCGGTCATGTCCGGTTAACCCTATACTCACGGATGGCGGCGCAGTGTGGCGCCATGGACACCCTGTTCACGCGCCTTGGCGGGCGTCTCTCCGAACTGGCCCCGGACCTGGCCACAGGCCTGGTCCCTATGGCGGCGCTGTTCGATGCGACGGCGGCACCGCCGGCCGCCCTGATCGCCCTGCTGGCCATGGTGCTGGAGGCGGGGCTGGGCCGCCGGGTCTGGTTCTTTGCCGCGCTGCCGACGCCGGCCGCCATGCTGCGCGCCACTGCCGGCAGTCTTGGCCGGCGGCTCGACCGCGAGGGGCGTGGCCGGCGGACGCTGGTCATGCGCGGCCTGATCGTGACCATGCTGGTGGGCGGCGTGGCCGGCGTCCTGGCCACAGTGATCGCCTTGGCCGGCGGCCGCCTGGCCTATGGCTGGCTGCTGGAGACAGTGGCCCTGGCCAGCCTTGTGGGTCAGCGGGCCAGCCTGGCCGCCGCGCGGCATGTGCGGCAGGCGGCGCTGGGCGGGCGCGGGCTGGCGCGGGCTTACGCTGCGGTCAGCGGCCGGCCGCCGGCGCGGCGCGATGATCATGGCATTCAGCGCGAGGCGGTGGAGGACCTGGCCACCGGCTTTGCCCTGCGCGTGGTTGCGGTGCTGTTCTGGTATCTGCTGCTGGGTCTCGCCGGCGCGTTTGTTTATGTGGCCGTGCTGGAGACGGTGGCGGCGCTCCGGCGTGGTCCGGGCCCGGCAAAGCTGATCGCGGCGGCGCCGGCGGCGCTGCTGGAGGCGGTGGCCTTCGTGCCGGCCCGTCTGGCCGGCTTGATCATGGCGCTGGCCAGCCTTTCGGTGCCGACCACCAACCCGTGGCGCGCCTTCAGAGTCCTGGCACGGGAATCGCACGGCCATTCGTCACGTCTTGCCGGCTGGCCGCTGGCGGCGACGGCCGGGGCGCTTGGCCTGTCACTGGCCGGGCCGTGGCAGACCGCCACCGCGGCCGGCAAGGAGCCATGGATCGGTCAGGGCGGACGGGCACGGGCGGAGCCGGCGGACCTGCGCCGCGCCGCGTGGCTGTTCGCGGTGTCGTGTCTGGTGACGGCGGCGCTGGTCGCTGCCACCGGCATGATCGCCGCCTGAGGTCAGGCAGGGACGGTCGGCCCGGGGACGGTCCGCTCAGGGAAACAGACGCAGCGCCTCGCGCAGGGCATCGGCCCCGGCATTGAACGCGCCGCGGCCGGCAAAGATGTCGGCGACGGAGGTCGGCTGGCCGTAGAACTCATCATTGCGCGACGGTCGCGGCCGGATCAGCGATCCTTCCAGCGCGCCACCGCCGAACAGGCCGCGCGCCCGGGTGAAGGCATAGACGTCCTTGTCCAGGTTGGCAGTGGTGGCCGCTTCCAGACCGATGCCGATGGGGCCGACCGCCACACTGACTTCGCCGCCCAGTTTCACTTCGTTGCGGCGCAGCGCGGCCAGCGCTTCTTCCGACATGACCAGCAGGATCACCTCGGCGCTCTGCACACCGGCCTGCAGGCCGATGGAGCCGGAGGCAATCAGATAGAAGGCCGGCAGGCTCCACCCGCCGTCCTGACGGACCAGCATCACCGCCTCGCCGCCTTCGCCACCCACAATAAAGCCGGCCTTGACCAGTTCCGGCACGATGATAACCGCGCGGGCACGGTCGAGCAGCGGCCGCATGGATACGAAATCCTCATCCGTATGCAGGGACTGCACGGTGGTCTGGGCGCGATCAACGATCTCCTGAGCCGATGTGGCCAGCGCCGGACGCGGCGCCAGCAAAGCGGCGGCCAGCAGGACCGCTGTCGCCAGCACGGCCAGGGCATGGCGGTATGTCGCAGGCGATAGGGATCGGAAGGTCATGGGCGATGTCTCCTTGCCAGGTCAGGCCGGCCGGAAGGCGCAGCGCTGATCCATTGTCGACCGGCGGCCGGGCCCTATGCAACCGGCCGGCCGCATAAGGCCGGGTGCAGCCGGTCGAACGCGGTCAGTAGCCCTTGCGGCGGTTGACGCGGTTGCGCAGGGGCCGGCCAGCCAGCCAGCGTTCAAGATTGGCGAAGAATATGTCGAGAGAAAGGTCCATATAGTCGCGCGTATCATCGACGCTTATATGCGGCAGGATGATGAGTCCGGGCGTCGTCCACAGACGCGAGTGGGCGGGCAGCGGCTCCTGCGGCAGAACGTCGAGGATGGCGCCAGAGAGATGACCGGCGTCCAGCAGATCGGCCAACGCCTCATGGTCCATGATCGGGCCACGACCGACATTGATGACACCGGCGCCGGGCGGCAGGGCGGACAGGCAGGCGCGGTCAATCAGGCCACGCGTCTCTTCGGTAAGCGGTGCGGCGATGAAGAGAAAGTCGGCCGCGGGCAGCATCCGCAACAGATCGGCGGGACGGCCCATCTCATCCACATAGCGGCGCGGCCGGCCCGAGCGGCGCACCCCCAGGACATGCAGGCCCAAGCGTTTGGCCTCGCGCGCCGCGGCCCCTCCCAGATCGCCGGCGCCGAGGACAAGCACGGTACGGCCGTCAATGCGCGGCCGTCCGGCCCGCTTGTCCCAGACCTTGTGCTTCTGTTTTTCCAGCAGCCGCGGCAGACCGGCATGAAGCATGAGCAGCGCCATGCTGGCGAACTCCGCCGCCTTCTCCACATGGACACCGGAGGAGTTGGTCAGCACCGTGTGCCGGGGCAGCCAGGTGAGCGGCGCCAGCTTGTCCACGCCGGCGCTTGTGGAGTGCAGCCAGCGGGCGGCGGGCGCCTGCTGCGCGAAGTCCGGCGGGTGAGGAATGTCGCCGACGATGATGGCGGCGTCGCTGATGCCTTCGGCCAGTCCGTCACGGCCGACGCTGAAACTCAGATCAAGACGGCGGGCAAGCGCCGGATACCGCTCGGCGGCACGGTCGAACGACTCAGGCGACGGGTCATCATGGACCGGCCCGCCGTGCGAGCAGGCGGCATGAACGCGGATGCGGCCCGTCACGTTATGGCCCGTCACGGCGCGGCGAGATGTATTCCAGACATATCATTGTCTCACGGTCAGACAATGGCGGCGCTGACCAGCACCGCCGCCTCCACCAGCCCGGCAATGGTGGCCAGCACCAGATCGGTGTAGCCGCCCACCGCATTGCGCGCGGCCGCCATAGCCAGCCAGGCGATCAGGGCGGCGGCGGCCAGCGCCAGCACGCCGCTGAGCGGTCCCAGCATGAGCAGGACGATGGCGCCGCCCAGGATGACGGCAGTGGCGATGACCTCGCGGCCGGGCCGGGCATAGCCGGCGGCCAGCGCCGCACCGGCCAGGGACGGGGCCAGGGAGGAGGTGTCGGTCGGCGCGTCGTCGGGCAGCGGCCGCAGGCGCGCGGCAGCAACCGCCATGGCCGCGCGGCCGGCGGCGACGGCGGCCACCAGCGCCAACAGGCCGATGGGCGCCGGCAAGGTGGCCAGCGCCGCCAGCTTGAGACCAACCACGAAGAACAAGGCAAGCAGGCCGGCCGGCCCCACGGTTTCGCCCATGGCGGCACGGCGGCTGGTATCGTCATGGCCGGTGGTCCGGGCATGGACGAAACGGGCGAGGGCGATGTCCGGCTCCGCGCGCACCAGCCAGGCCAGCACGGCGAGACCGACGAGAGCGCTGCCGACCCCGATGAAGCCAAGAATTTCGGCGGTGAGCAGAGCCAGCCCGGCGAGAAAGCCGACGATCCCGCCGGCCACCGGCCAGGCCCGCAAGCTGCGCAGCCGCACCTCCACCGGCAGGCGCGCCTGGACCTCCGGCACCGTGGCGGCGCCGACCGGCAGCCGCGTCAGCTGCGCCAGCGCACGCAGAATGTCCTGGCCCCAGCCGCCGTCAGCGGGAGCGTGATAGTCGGGACGACCGGACGAGGAGTCGGTCATGGCGGATAGCGGGCTCCTACTCACCCATTTGCAGCAGGCGGCCACTTCGCCGCGCGCTTTTGAAGCTGGCAGAAAAAGCCACGATACCGATAGCAAGATACAGCAGATTGAGAGCCATGGCACCGCCGAGCAGGTCCCAGCGGAAGAGGCCATCGAACATGACCGCGCGCATGCCTTCGAAGATATAGGCCGGAGGCATGATCCATGCCGCCCACTGCACCCAGCCCGGCATGGCGGCGATGGGGTAGTAGACGGCGCAGAACGGCATGATGCCGAACATCATCGCCCAGACGAGAGATTCCGCGCCCAGGCCGAAACGCAGCAGGGCGGCGATGGACAACAGGCCGAAGGACCAGCCGAAAATCACCAGGCCAGTGAAGAACACCAGCAGCGGCAAGCCAAGGTCGAAGAGGGAGAAGGCAAACAGGGGAATGGCGATCAGCACCGGAATCGACATGCCGATCAGGGTCCGCATCATGGCAATGGTCATCAGCGCGCCGACCATCTCCCACGGCCGGAGCGGCGCAACGAACAGGTTGCCCAGATTGCGCGACCACATTTCCTCGAGAAAGGAATAGGCGATCCCCAGTTGCGAGCGTACCAGAATGTCCCACAACAGAACGGCGCCGATCAGGACGCCGGCGGCACCCGCCAGCCAGTCGCTGCTATCGAGAAAATGCAGGGTAATGAAGCCCCACAGGAGAAGCTGCAGGGTTGGCCAGTAAACCATCTCTATCAGGCGCGGCAGGGAGCCGGTGAGCAGATAGAAATGACGGCGCACCATGGCGCCGATCCGGCGCAGGGTAGAGCCGCCGCGCAGTGGCATCGGCAGATGGGCCCGATCGGTGGCGGGCGCGACGGTCATGGTCTGTGCCGCGCGGACGTGCCGGCCGGCGATTCGGCCGGCGGTTCGATCGTGGGGTCGGCCGAAGGATGGCGGGCGATGTCGAGGAACACCTGCTCGAGGGTCTGTCGGCCGTAGCGGGCCAGCAGATCGTCGGGGGTGCCGGAATCGACGATGCGACCGCGCCGCATCATCAGGACATGGCCGCACATGCGCTCCACCTCCGCCATGTTGTGACTGGCCAGAAGAATGCTGGCGCCGGTGCGCCGCTGATAATTCTCCAGGTAGCCGCGCACCCAGTCAGCGGTGTCGGGGTCGAGCGAGGCGGTGGGTTCGTCCAGCAGCAGAAGCTCGGGCTGATTGAGCAGCGCCTTGGCCAAGGCGACGCGGGTCTTCTGGCCAGCCGACAACTGACCGGCAGGGCGCCGGGTGAAGGCGGTCAGGTCGAGATCGGCGAGCAGGGTGTCGACCCGCTGGCCGGCATGATCGAGGCCGTAAAGGTCCGCATAGACCATCAGATTCTGCCGCACGGTCAGGCGATGCGGCAGATCCACATAGGGCGAGGAGAAGTTCATGCGCGGCAGAACACGGTAGCGATGGCGCAGCATGTCCTGGCCAAACACCGTGATGGCGCCGCGGGTCGGCAACAGCAGACCCAGCAGGATGGCGATGGTGGTGGTCTTGCCGGCACCATTGCCGCCCAGCAGGCCCGTGGTCTGACCGGCATGGATGGCGAAACTGACATCATCCACCGCCATTACGCCGGCGAAGTTCTTGGTCAGACCCTGCACCTGGATGACCGGCCGGGCGGATGTGGCGGCGAGGTGTGACGGCGCCGTATCAGGTGTCGGGCCAGGACCAGCCGCGGCACGGTCTGCGGTGGCGGCCAGCCCGACATCCGGGCCCCCGACATCCGGCGCAATGCGAAACGACTTTGGCATGAGGTGCATATAGGGCGCGGGCCGCGCCGAGTCGAGTTGCGCCATCCCCCTGGAAGGGGCGGGAGGGCGGGCAGGCGCAGACGGCAATCGCCGTCGTGTCGGCGGATTCGACAGGCTATCGGCGGGAGGGCATTCTGCCGCCATGAGCGACGCCCCCATAGCGCGGACCCATACGCCGCCCACCAGTACAGGCAACGGTGGCAGCGGCGGGGCGACCATGACCGCATTGGATAGCGGACATGATGGTGCGGCCGCGCGCTCGGTCAGCGGCCGGAGCCTGGTTCTCATTCGCTGGGCGGCGGTCGCCGGACAGGCCACCGGCATCGTGGTGGTCGGTGTCGGGCTGGGCTATCCGTTGCCCCTGGCCCCGGCCTTGCTGGTGGTCGGCCTGTCGGTGGCGCTCAACTTCGTGGCGACGGTGCGCGGTATGCCGGCGGCGCCCCTGGGCGAAGGGCGAATCGGACTGTTTCTCGCCTGGGATACGATCCAGCTGGCTTTACTGCTGGGACTGACCGGCGGGCTGGGCAACCCGTTCGCCCTGCTGCTGCTGGCGCCGGTGACGGTGTCGGCCAGCCTGCTGGGCGCACGCACCACGGCGCTGCTGTGCGCCGTGGTGGTGGCGGCGGCGACGGCGCTGGCCATATGGCACCTGCCTCTGCCCTGGCCGGCGCCGGGGCTCACCCTGCCGGCGGTCTATGTGGCCGGCATGTGGACGGCGATTGTGGTCGGCGCCGGCTTCATCGCCGCCTATGTGGGCTTCGTCACCGGCGAGGGCCGTCGCATGTCGCGGGCGCTGGCCGCCGCCCAACAGGCGCTGGCCCGCGAGCAGCAATTGAATGCGGTGGGGGCGCTGGCCGCCGCCGCCGCGCATGAGCTGGGCAGCCCGCTGTCGACCATCGTCATGACGGCGCGCGAGCTGGCGCGCGAGACGCCGCCGGACGGGCCGATGGCCGAAGACCTGGCGCTTCTGGTGAGCCAGTCCCAGCGCTGCCGCGACATTCTGGCGGCGTTGTCGCGCCACCCGGAAGACGAAGGCGACACGCCCTATTCGGTCCTGCCGGTAACCGCCCTGGTGGAGGCGGCGGCCGCGCCCTATGAGATGCCCGGCAAGAGCCTGATGGTGCAGCAGGACAGCCGGCCGGCGGACGGTCAGGCGCCCTATGTGCGGCGCAGCCCGGAAATCCTGCACGGCCTCGGCAATCTGGTGCAGAATGCCATGCAATTCGCCAGCGGCCAGGTGGATGTGCTGGTGCGCTGGGACAGCGACACTATCGAAGTGTCCATCAGCGATGATGGTCCGGGGCTTGCGCCGGAGGTTCTCGAACGGCTGGGTGAGCCCTATATTTCAACCCGCCGTCACAGCGAGACCGGGCATATGGGACTTGGCGTGTTTATCGCCCAGACCTTGTTGGGTCGTACCGGCGGCCGGCTGACCATCGCCAACCGCCATGATGGTGGTTCGGGCGAGGGGACCGGCAGTGGCGGCACACTCGCCCGTGTCCGCTGGCCACGGCGCCGGCTGGAGCCGGCGGCGGGCACCGGCGACGGCCGGGCTGGCGGCGATACGCCCGACACAGGGCATGAGGCACGGGCACGAGGCAGGGGGAGTGAGACAGATGGAGCCGCACGGTAACAGCCAGGGTGATAGCGCGCCGTCGGCGGACGGCGGGGTCGCCCGCGGTCACCTGCTGATCGTTGATGATGATTCGCCGCTGTGCCAGCGCCTGGGCAAGGCCATGGCGCGTCGCGGCTTTGCCGTGGAGATGGCGGAAAGCGTCGCCGAGGGCCGGCGCTTGCTGGAGCGGATGCGGCCCGACTATGCGGTGGTGGACCTGCGTCTGGGCGACGGCAGCGGTCTCGATCTGGTGGAGGCGATGACCCGGGCCAATCCGGCGGTGCGGGTGGTGGTGCTGACCGGCTATGGCAATATCGCGACGGCGGTGGCAGCGGTGAAAGCCGGTGCGCTGGACTATCTGCCGAAGCCGGCCGACGCGGACCAGATCGAAGCGGCGTTGCTGGCCGAGGCCGGCACCATGCCGCCGCCGCCGGACAATCCCATGAGTGCCGATCGGGTGCGCTGGGAGCACATTCAGCGGGTGTTCGAGCAGTGTGACCGTAATGTCTCGGAAACCGCGCGGCGGCTTAACATGCACCGCCGCACGTTGCAGCGGATTCTGGCCAAACACGCACCGCGCGAATAGCCGCGATCCGCCCGGGCGCCAGCCCGGTAGCAGGGCAAACGGTCAACCGGAAAAGCTGAACCAGCGGATGGCGATCACCGCGGCAATGCCGGCCGTGGCAATCAAGGCAAATTTTAGCATGGCCCAGACGGTGATGGTGGTGGCCGACTTGCGCCGGGGCGGAGGATTGGTACGGGCGTCGCGATTGGCGTCGACCTGGGCTTTCTCCGCCTCGATCTCCTGCTTGTTCTTGACCTGGCGCTGCACCGCCCGGCGATTGGAGCGGTCGACGCCGCTGCCACGATAGACCGTGCGGGTGCGGGATACCTGCTCGGCGTCCGAAAACTGCTCCTCCATGACGCGGACGGCCGGATAACGCCGTGACCGCTCCAGCCGCTGTGCTTCGGCCACGGCCAGCTCGCGATCATCGAATACCGAGTCGATCTTCCAGGCGCCGCTGGTATAGATCTGAATCTCATAGGCAATGAGGTTGGCCACGGCCATCAGTCCTGGCTTCCCGCGATCTTGCCGTTGACGGCGCCAAGAACGTGGGTGACCGCCGCATCGCCGGTATCGGCGGAGTCATCGCTGAGCGGCAGCAGGATGGAACGGAACAGCCAGATGACGCCGCCTTCAGCCTCCATGTCACCGCCAAGCGAGACCGGCACCCGGCGGCGCACCACATTTTCCCAGCCGACGATGGCCTGGCCGATGAGGGTGGTCGGCGGTGCGGCGGACAATGGCCGGCCGGCCAGTCCGCCGGGAACGCTGGCGTCAATGTCTGGTCCGGCGTGGGTGAACACAGGTTCGCCGCCGCCTGCATCGATCTCCATGATAAAGGCGTGGGGCCACATGTCGCCGAGGCCATCGGCGACTATCATGGCCGGGTTGGGGAATTCGCCATCACCCTTGAGGTCGCGCCAATGGGACAGCAAACGCAGGCTGAGCCGTCGTTCGATACCCGTAGTGGTGCCGGCGCGCCGGCCGAAACCGGGCAGGGGGGCGAATTTGGTCATAGATCGGGTCTCCTGTGGCGGGTATTAGGGCAGGAGATGGTTAACGGCGGGTAAAATCCGGAAATCATGGACAAATCCGATAACGGTGACGATTTCGCCGGGGCCGGCGAGGCACACGGCGGAGGGTCGGGCACCGGGCGGCCGGCGCGCGTGGCTGCGCCGGCCGACCTGTTGCTGCAGGCGCGGGCCGGCGGCTTTGCCCTGCGGGTGGGTGGCGGCGGGCTTGTGGCGGCGGCGCTGCGCCTGACCATGCCGGGCTGGCACCACAGCCTGATCACCGCGGCCGATGTAGCGGCCGAAAAGAAGACCGATGTAGCGGCCGGAGAGAAAACCGATGCGGCGCTGGAGGTGCGGCGTCTGGCCACCGGAATTGCGGTACGCGGCCCGCTGGTCGCGGCGCGGCCGGCGGTGACGCGGCATTTCCGCCATGAACTGGAGGCCGCCAACGGTCTTGCCGGGGCGGTGGTCGAGGTTGTGGCCCTGCGGCCGGATCGGGCGGTGTTGCACGCGGCGGCAGTGCGAACGGCGGCCGGCGTGGTGGTGCTGGCCGGCGACAGCGGCGCCGGCAAAAGCACCCTGGCCCAGGCCCTGGCCTGGCGCGGCGCCCGTCATCTGGCCGATGACCGCATCGTGCTGGACCTGTCACCGGCTACGGTAGCGAGCGATGGCGTGCAGTGCATCAGCCTGGGCCTGGCCGCCAGGGCCCGTCTGCCCCTGCCGGAGGCGCTGGGGCCGGAGCTCCGTCAGTGGATCAGCCGGCGAACGGTTGAGACCAGTGGTCCGCTGGCCTGGCTCGACCCGCATGATCGGGCCGGCGCTGTGGCCGGCGAAGCGGCGGCGCTGGCGGCGCTGTATGTACTGGACCGTCGGACGGGCACGGCGGGTGTGCGGCTGGTGGCCACGGATGGTGGCGATGATGCGGCGCTGGTGGCGCTGTTGCTGCCGCAGCTTCATGCCCCTGGCGTGGCGGCAGGGGGGCTGGTGGCGACGGTGCAGCGCCTGCTGGCGGCGGCTCGCGCCGGTCAGGGTGCCGGGCGGTTGGTTTATGGCGCGACATTAGAGGCGGCCGATTGGCTGATTGCCCGCCACGGTCTTCCGCCGGTTGGCCCGGCGCCCGGTGGTCCGGCCCGCGGCGGCCCGGAGGCGCCGGCATGAGCGACAGCGGCGCAAGCGACCGTGACGGGGGTGGCGGGCGTTTGCGGCGGGTCGCCGGATTGCACGCAACGGCGGTTGGTGACGATCTATTTCTGGTGCGCGAAGCCGACCGCGAGATCATTCATCTGAACGCCACCGCCCGCGCCCTGTGGCAGGCCCTGGCCGAGCCGGCGACGGCGGCGGAGTTGAGCGACCTTCTGGCATCGGCTTATGAGGGCGCGCCGCCGGCGCGGGTGGCGGCCGATGTGCAGGCGGCGCTTGCGGAGATGAGCGCCCTTGGCGTGATCGAAGCGGTGCCGGTCGGGCCGGCCGCACCCGCCGCGACACCCAGCGCAGAGTGAAACCGGCGATGAGTGAGATCAGCGCTGAGTGAGTGCAGTCGAGGTTGTGCGCAGGATGCGGTCGGTGAGGAAGGACAACACCGTCCGCTCACCGAGGATGAACTCCACATCCGCCGCCATGCCGGGGGTCACCGGCAGGTCGCCCGGCGTTTCGCCGAGCCAGGCCCGCTCGGTCCGCACCAGCACCGGAAAGGTGAGATTGCCGGTGGCCTCGTTCAGGGTGGCGTCGGCGGCGATACGCTCCACCGTGCCGTCGAGGGCGCCGAAGGTGAGAAAGTCATAGGTGCGGATCTTCACCCGCACCGGCTGGCCAACGTGAATGAAACCGATGTCGCGATTGGGCACCTGGGCCTCGACGATCAGGGTTTCGCCGGTCGGCACGATGCGCATCAGCTCGACGGAGGCGGGAACCGACTGGCCGCTGGAGGCAACCGCCAGATTCTGCACGATGCCGTCAACCGGCGCGCGGACGATCAGATCGCGCTGGCGCGCCTGCTGCTGTTCCAGGGAGCCTTCGACGCGCTCACGCTCGGCCGTCACCTGAGCCAGGCGGTCAATGGTGTCGGCCCGCCACTCGCGATCCGTTGACCGGCGGCGGTCCGCTGCCTCGGCCAGCGCCGCGCGGGCACCGGCAAGCTGAGCGACCTGGCCGGCCAGCTCGCCTTCCAGTTCGCTGAGGTCGCGCTGAACCGTCAGATAGCGCAGGCGCGGGAAATACTCCTGGCGCACCAGCTCGGCGAGGGCCGATTCCTGCTCGCGCAGAATCACCAGGCTGCGCTCCATACGGGCAATGCCCTGCTCGATGGCGGCGACTTCGTTGCGACGCTGGGCGATGACCTGATCGGCGGCGGCGCGGCGCGCCTGCAGCGAGGCCTGGCGCGCCTCATACAGCTCGTTCTGGGTGCGCACCAGGTCCGGTCGTTCGCCCAGCAGACCGTCCGGATAGATAGGTGTGTCGCCGATGGCTTCGGCTTCGAGGCGAGCCTCCTCCGCCTGCAGGTTGAACCAGGCGCTGCGCTGTTTGGCGACTTCCTGCTCGACAAAGGCGGGATCCAGGGCGAGCAAGGGCTGGCCGGCCACCACCCGGTCGCCGTCGCGTATATAGATGTCGGCGACGCGCGCGCTTTCGCTGTGATTGATCACCTTGACCCGGCTGAAGGGACGGACGACGCCGCTGGCGCTGGACACCCGGTCGACCGAGGCCAGGCCGGCCCAGGTCACTGCCGCGACCAGCAGAATGGCGACGGTCCAGATGATGAAGCGGCCGAGCGGTGAGCGCTCGCGCTCCACCACCGCATCGGTATCGGGAAGAAAATCGGCAAAGCGCGCCCGTCCGGTCATGGCGCCGAACGGCCACCAGCGTCGCTGGCGCGGCGCTGTGGCCGGTCCCGCCATCGGCCCCGTGCCCGGCCGCGGCGGCCGTCCGGGCGCGGAATCGGGCGCACCGGCGGAGGCCCTCTCCGGGGCGCGTCCGGCGGCGGGGCGGCCGGCGGTGCCGTCGGTGGCGCTCATGCTGTTCGCCGCCGCGTGGTGGGCGACGGCGTATCCGGTCCCGGCGGTTTGGCGGCGGACGAAGAGGCGGCCGGTGCGACGTGTCCCGGCGCGCGCGGTGACGGTGTCGGTTGTGGCGCTGTTCGGCCGGCCGCCGCCCGGGCGTCGCCAGCGCTGTCGCGGGCGCCGTTGGCCGAAGTCTTGCCGCCAGCAGGGCCGCCGGCGGCGCGGGCGCGGCGCGGCAGTACTTCCTCCGGCGGGCCGTCGAGGGCAATCCGTCCATCCACCAGGACCACCACACGGTCGCACTGACGCAGTGGCGCCTCGCGGTGGGAAATGACGATCATGGTGCGTGACGAGGCGGCCTGACGCAGGGCTCTCAACAGACGCTGTTCGGTGGCGGAGTCCAGCGCGCTGGTGGCTTCGTCGAGAATGATGATACGCGGGTTGCGCACCAGGGCGCGGGCAATAGCCAGCAATTGCCGCTGGCCGGCGGAGAGGCCGCCGCCGCGCTCGCCCAATTCCGTCTCATAGCCCTGGGGCAGGCGCTCCACAAAGTCATGGGCGCCGACAAAGCGGGTGACGGCAACGACGCGGGCCGGATCCTTCTCCACCAGGCCCATGGCGATGTTGTCACGCACCGTGCCCTGAAAGAGCTGGACATCCTGGGGCACGATGCCCATCTGCGCTCTGAGCGCCGCCTGGGACATGTGGGTAATGTCCGTCCCGTCCACCAATACGCGGCCGTCATCGGGCTGGTAGAGGCCCTGGATTATCTTGACCAGGGTGCTTTTGCCGGAGCCCGGCGGGCCGGCGATGCCGATGACCGTGCCGGCGGGAATCGACAGGGATACCTTGTCCAGCGCCGGCGCACGGTGCTCACCATAGCGGAAGGTCACATTGTCCAGCGCGACGCGGCCTTCGATGGGCGGCATCGGCGTCATGGACTCCTGTTCCTCCGCCCCCTGCATGATCTCTTCCAGCCGGCCAAAGGCGGCGCGGACTTCCTGGAGCTGGCTGAAGGCGCTGACCACCTGACGGATCGGCTGAATGGTGCGGGCCACGAGGATATTGGCGGCGATCAGCGCGCCAATGGACAGGGCGCCGGCATCGATCAGGCGAACGCCGACGACGATGATCAGAAGATTAGTCAGTTGCTGCAGGACGGCGCTGAGGGTGGCAACGGTGTTGGCCACGCTGCTGGTTCTAAATCCGGTCCAGGCGGCCTGGGCGAGGCGGCCGCCCCAGCGCTTTTCAATCTCGGACTCCAGGCCGAGCGACTTGATGGTAAGGGCGTTGGCGATGGTCTCATTGAGGGCGGAGCCCTTGGCCGCATGGGCGGCGAAACTTTCCTCCACCAGACCCGACTGGGTGCGCTGAAAGACGATCGACAGGACCAGAAAGACCGGCATGACGCCGAGCGTTATGAAGGCGAGGGTGGGCGCCAGAAAGAAGAGGACACCGAGAAAGACGACGACGAAGAGCAGGTCCACCAGAACCAGTGGCATCTGGCCGGTGAAGAAGAGGCGGATGGTGTCCACCTGGCGCAGACGTTCGGCCATCAGCCCCGATGGCGTGGTCTCATACTGGCGATAGGGCAGGCGTAGCAGGCGGTGGACAACCTCGCCGCCGATCAGCGCATCAATACGCGCACCGGTATGGGCCGAGATATAGCCGCGCGCGCCACGCAGGAGAAAATCAAAGGTGTAGAGGACCAGCATGCCGACGGCGAGGACCGTCAGGGTGTCCATGGCTCCCTGGCCGATGACCTTGTTGAACACGGTCATCATGAACAGCGGCGTGGCCAGGGCAAACAGATTGACCACCAGCGAGGCGAGGAGCAGGTCGCTGGCCACGCCCTTGATGCGGCGCAGCACCAGCCGCCGCCAGTCGCTGCCCGCGGCCGCGCCATTGCGCGGCGCGATCAGCACAACCCCGGCCGTGTCGCCGGCCAGCCGCTCCGCCGCGATGACGGCGGTTTCGCCGGCGTCGGGATCGAAGGTCATGAGGCCGCCTTCCTCGCGGCCGATCACCAGCCGGTGCGGCCGGCCCGCCTCACCCGGCAGCAGGAAGGGGCGGGGCAGGGTGGCCAACTGGTCGCGGCTGACCGACTCAGGCCGTGTGCGATAGCCGAGCCGACGGGCGGCGCGGCGGAAATCGTCCACGGTCATAGGGCCGGCGGGCAGTGGCGTGGCGGCGCGGATGTCCGCCTCGCCGACCGGCTGCCCAAGAGCCAGGGTAGCGCGGGCCAGGCAGGCCAGCAGAGGATCGGCGCCCGGCCGGCGGCCCGTGCGCGGCCCGCCGGCAGCGCCGGGTGTGCCCGGCGTGGCGGGACGACCGCCGGCGCGACCCGGGGAGTCGCGACCGGCGGCATGCGGGCCGGCGCCTGGCCCGGCCGGTGCGCCAGCGGAAGGGGTCGTGGGTCTGGCCATAGTCTCGCGTCTGTCCCGCGTGGTTACGCCAGGGTGTTTGCGGCCCGCCCAAACGGCGAGTCCCGCGCCGGCAGTCCCGCCGGCGGCGGCGGGACCGGCCACTTTGCCTCGCCGGCCGCCGCAATACCATCCGCAAGCGACAGGCCACGGAGGAGGTGGCCGCGGCGGAAAGTGGTGCGGCTCTGCCCTTTATACGGGCGGCAGGGTGGAATCCACCGGTCCGAAGCGGGGCCAAGCCGGTAATTTGTCTCAAGAAACTAGCCTAATGCCCTGATTTTGCGTTAAAATCTATTTAATTCGACACAAATTGTCCGGTGCAATATGACTCTCGCCGCCGGGCAGGGAGGCCGTTGCGCCTCCCGGCCCTTATTTTGTCAGGCCCTGTCCGACCGTGGGCCAGGCAAGGGTCCGGTATGATGAAGCCCGGTGTGACGAAGCCGGCGTGACGAAGCCGGTGTGACGAGGAAGGAGTAGGGATGTCATCGCTGCGAGGACGATTTGTCCTGTCCCGTCCACTGGCTCTGACGCTCATGGTGTTCAGCGCCATCACCGGCCTGCTGGTCATGAGCGGACCGGCGCCGGCGCAGCTTGGCGTGCCGCAGGCGGCGGTGCTCGGCGCCATCACCGGATCGCCGGACGGCCAGACGGCACTGGAGGATTTTCTGATGGAGGGATCGCCGCCGCCGGCCACGGTGGTGGCGCGGGCGCGGCTGGCCATCGGCGCCCTCAAGGTCAACAGTCTGGGGCTGGATGCCGCACAACTGGTCGGCGCGGCGCAGCGCATCGCCGAAGCGGCGCAACCCGGCATCTGCCCGATCAAGGTGATGCGGCTGCAGATGCCCGATGTTGCCGCGCTGCCCAGCGATGTGGCGGCCTATGATTTCGGCACCCATGACGGCCCGGTCATGCCGTGCTGCGAGCCGGTGCGACCGGACGACAGCCGCCTGAGCAGCGGTGGTCAAGGCGTCTTCCGGCCAGACGGCAATGCGTTGCTGTCCGACGGCATTCGTGGTGTGCGGCAGTTTCAGACCGAGACCACGCCCGGCCCCAAACGTGTGGCCATCATCACCGAGGATCTGGGCGAGGAGGCGACCACCCTGGAGCCGGTTGGCCGGGTCATCGTCATCAACGGCGTACGCTATCGCCTGGGCGAACAACCGCCGCAGGCGTGGGTCGATTCCGCCGTGCTGCAAAGCGAAGGGCAGGGCGGCGGTCTGGGCGGCGCGCTTGGCAATCTTCTGGGCGGTGATGTGTCGGTGCGCGATACCGGCGCCGGCGTCGTCATTCTGGAGGCTGACATCGAAGGGACGATTCTGAGTATCGGTTTCGAGACCAGCGAGGGCGACCGCCAGACGTTTATCGCCGGCATTGTCGTCGAACCGGCGGATCGGCCGAGCATCTTCCAGCGGTCCGGCATTGCCGAATCGGCCGTTCCAAGCCTCTCCCAGTGCCTCAGCTTCGAGGCGGAAATTGAACTGGCGGTGGCCGAGCTGGTCAGCGAAATAGAGACCGCGGCGGGCGACGCGGATACACCACCTGTCGAGCCGGTGGCCGACGACGGGCTGCGGGCGAGCCCCATTTCCTGATGAACGGGGACGCCGACCAGAGCGGCCAGCCGGGCGGACGCCGGGGCCGATCACGACGCCTGCTGGCGCTGGCCACGGGCGCGGCGCTGGGGCTGGCGGCGGCGGGCGTTGCCGTGGCCCAGACCGTCAGCGCGGATTCCGTGCGCGGCAAAGCGCGGCCGGATTTCGCTGCTTTGGGGATCGAATCCGGCCAGTTGCTGGGCCTGCACCACAATGGCGAGGCGCCAGGCGGTCTGTTGGACAGTTTTCTGGTCTATCCCGTATTCGAAACCGCCGCGACCTATGACAGCAATGTGTTCCGCGTCGACGATGGCGATGCGCAGGGCGATTTCATCACCGACCTGCGGCCGTCGCTCCGGGTCGAGTCCGACTGGGACAATCACTTCTTCGCGGTGGAGGCCAACGGCACCGCCCGGCGCCATGCCAGCCTGACAAACGAGGACACCACCACCTGGACCCTGTCCAATGACGGGCAGATTGATCTGAACGAGTGGACCGATCTGCTGACGTTCCTGTCGTTCGATTCAAACACCACCCAGCGCGGCACATTGCTGGATCCGGGCCTGACCAGCAGCCCCACGCGCTTCTATACGACGACGGCAAAGACGGCGCTGACCTACCAGCGCGATGCTTTGCTGCTGCGGCTCGCTTTTGATGTGGTGCGCACCAACTTCGAGAACAACGGCGCCGTGACCAATGCCGACCTGGATCGCACCGAGCGCTTCGCCGAACTCCGGGCGGCCTATGATCTGGTGGACGGCCTGCAGGTATTTGTCGCTCCGGGCTACAAGACCGTGCGCTATGATCGACAGTTCGACGGCGGTGGTGTTGAGCGCGACTCTGATACGTTGCGCGTCGAGACCGGCGTCGTCTGGGAGGCGACGGGCGTGGCGGAGTTGCGCCTGCGTCTCGGCTGGTTCAGCCGCGACAGCCATGGCGCCATATTCCGCGACGCCACCGGCTTTCGTGTGGGCGGCGACCTGTTGTGGAATCTGAGCGAGATCACGACACTCAGCGCATCGCTCGATCAGGAGATCGCCGAAGAGGCCCTTCGCCGGGCTTCCAGCATCAGCCGGGTCGACCGCACCTCGGTCCGCGTCAGCCTAGACCATGAGCCACTGGATGATGTGATCATGACCGGCCGGACGGCCATTGTCTTTGACGAGTTTATCGGCGCCAACCAGTCCCAGCGCACCCTGACGGTCGGCGGCGACGTGACCTATTACGTAAACGAGCGCTGGCTGCTGGAGCTGACCGCCGAACGTGGCAAGCGGACGACCGAGGGCGGAGGGACGCCCTATGTCTATGACCTGCTGTCAACCGCTTTGCGCTACAGGATCTAGTGACGGCAATGGCGCGGAACGGGTGGAGAGGGTTTAGCGGCGGCGGCGGTGGTGGTCGTGGCATGACGGTCGGGCTGGTGCTGGGCCTGATCGTGCTGGCCGCCTGTGGTGGCCCGCCCGCCCGCGTGCAGACCCCGACGACGGGTCCTGTGGTGCAGCCGGCGTCGGTCCTCAGTGATTACCGCCTTGGCCCCGGCGATCAATTGTCGATCCTGGTGTTCAATCAGGACGAGCTGTCCGGCGTGGTCGCGGTTGATGCCGATGGCCAGGTGATCCTGCCACTGGTCGGCCTGGTGCCGGCCGGCGGCCAGACGGTTGGCGAATTCCAGGAGACTCTGCGCGTCCTGCTGGACGAAAAGTACCTAGTCAACCCGCAGGTTTCGGTGGAAGTGGCGGAATACCGCCCCTTCTTCATCCTTGGCCAGGTGGCTGCGCCCGGCGGCTATGCCTTCACCGTGGGTCTGGACGTGCGTCAGGCGGTGGCGCTGGCCGGCGGATTTACCCGGCGCGCCCGCACAGACCGGGTTATCATTATCCGCCAGACGGCGGCCGGCCGGACAAAATACTTCGCCGGGCAGGATGTGCCGATTCTGCCCGGCGATACGATCGATGTGGAACGACGGTTCTTCTAGGCGACAGATGATGACATCCGCCCTGAACACTGCAGGCGCCAAAGCCCATGGACCGGTGATGACCGGAGTCGTGGCGTGAGCGAACAGCCGCATCTGCCGGCCAGCCCGCTGGCCGCCGGCGAGCACGGACTGATGGTGCCGGCGCAGGACAACCATGTGGTGGACCTGCGGTGGGTGCTGAGCGTT
The DNA here is from genome assembly GCA_040218575.1 of Alphaproteobacteria bacterium. Lineage (NCBI taxonomy): Bacteria > Pseudomonadati > Pseudomonadota > Alphaproteobacteria > Alphaproteobacteria bacterium. The sequence continues at coordinate 237,368 of JAVJRE010000006.1, forward strand.
CTGCGCCGGCGTAAGGTGATGATCGTCGCTGTGGCTATCCTGCTGTCCACCTTTGGCCTGGTGTTCATCAATCAGATCACCCCGCTCTACCGCGCCAGCGCCACGGTGGTCATCGAAGGCAGCCGGCAGAATGTGATCAACATCCAGGAAGTCACCCAGGGCATCGTGCCGGACTTCTTTACCGGCGAGACCGAGGCGGCGATCATCGCGTCCCGTGACCTGGCCAGGCGCGCCGTAGCCCGCCTCGATCTGGTCAACAATCCCCTGTTCAACCCGACCCTCAGACCGCCGGAGGTGGGGCTGGTGGATGGTCTGGTCGGCGGCATCCGTGCCTGGCTGCGCGGCCTGCTGGTGGCTCCCTTCGGTGAGGACACCACGCCAGAGAAGGCAGCGGCGCTGGCGCTGGAAGAGAGTGACGAAGATATTCTGGAGCGGGTGACCGGCGCCTATATGGGCGGCCTGTCAGTCGTGCCGGTGCCCCGCTCGCGGCTGATTTCCGTGAGCTATACCTCGACCGATCCGCGCATGGCGGCGCTGGCGGCGAACACCACGGCGCAGCTTTACATCCTCGATCAGCTCCAGACCAAGGGCCAGGCGACGACCCGCGCCCGCGACTGGCTCAATACCCGGGTCAATGAAATGCGTACGCGGGTCATCGAGGCCGAGCGTCGTCTGGAAGAGTTCCGCCGGCAGAGCAATCTTCTGGAGGTCGGCGGGACGCGCAGCGTTTATCAGGAGCAGCTGGGCGATCTTCTGGATGAACTGAGCCTGGCGCGCAGCCGAATGGCGGAGACCGAGGCCCGCTTCACTCAGCTCAACGCCCTGGTCAGTGCCGGTGGTGGCGCGGACAGCGCGGCGGCGGTGATCGACTCGCCATTGATTTCCAGCCTGCGCCAGCAGGAAGCGGAGCTGCGTCGTCGTGTTGCGGAGCTGCGCACGGAGTTGCGCGACGGCCATCCGCGACTGGTGCTGGCGCGCAACGAGCTGGCCGATCTGGAGCAAACCATCTCACAGGAAGTGGCCAAGATCGCCGCCAACTTCCGCAGTGAAGTGGAGATTGCCCGAGCCCAGGTAGCCAACCTGCAAGCGGAGATATCGCGCATAGAATCCGGTCTGGACCTGGAAAACGAAGCCGAGGTGACCCTGCGCGCGCTGGAAAGCGAGGTCAGGGCGAACAATCAGCTTTATGAAACCCTGCTGGCGCGATTCAAGGAAACGGATGTCCAGGACGGGACCCTGGCCGGCGCGGACGCGCGGGTCATTTCAGAAGCGACTGTGCCGGGAGGTCCATTCTTTCCCAACGCCCGGCTGATGACGCTGGCGGCCATCGCCACTTCATTGATGGTTGGCGTCGGCCTGGCGTTCGTCGCCGAGTTCCTCGATTCAGGGTTCCGCAGCCTGAGCCAGTTCGAGGAAATGACCGGCCTGCCGACGCTTGGCCTGGTGCCGGCCCTGCCGCCGGTCAAGCGAACCGGTGAACAACCGCACGAAGCGGCGTACCGCCGGCCCAACTCGTCGTTCGGCGAAGCGGTGCGCACACTGCGTACGACGCTTCTTCTGTCGCAGAGTGACCGGCCGCCCCGCACGGTTCTTGTCACGTCATCGCTGCCGGCGGAGGGCAAGACATCGACTGCCCTGTCGCTGGCCTGCACCGCCGCCCGCTCCGGCCAGCGCGTGGTCATCCTCGATTGCGACCTGCGGCACTCCAACCTCCATGTGTCCCTGGGCACAGAGAATGATCTGGGTCTGTCGGATTATCTGTCCGGCCAGGCAAAGCTCGAGGACGTGATCAATCTGGATGCCAGCTCTGGCGTTCATTACATTTCCGCCGGTTCGCGCCACCCCCATCCGGCTGACCTTCTGGGCTCGGCCGAAATGAGGAGCCTGGTGGGCCGGCTGGCGGAACTGTACGAGTTCGTCGTGCTGGATACGCCACCGGTGCTGGCGGTGTCGGACGCACTGGTTCTCGTGCGTATCGTTGATAAGACGATTTTCCTGGCGCGGTGGGAAAAGACCCGGCGCGAGACGGTGCTGGCCGGCCTCAAGCAGACGCTTGATGCCGGGGCCGATCTGGCCGGCGTGGTCCTGACCCAGGTGGATGTGCGCAAACACGCGCAGTACACTTATTCAGACTCCGGCTATTATTATTATGGCGCCTACAGCCGCTACTACACCGAATAGACCGGCCGGCGGCGGGTCATGAACGACAGCCTGAACCCCGTGCCGCGGCGGCGCCACGCACGCGACAGTTCCGGGGCAAAGCCTGTGTCGGAATCGGCGGCGCCCGTCCCGGCGGCGGTATCGATTCGCCTGGCCGCGGTGGCGCTGGCCATTGGCTTGTCGCTGCTGGCCCTTGCCCTGCCGGAACTGGGCCGCGGCGTGGCCATTGCCGGAACCGAACGGGTGCGACCGCCGGTGGCGTTGACAACAGATCGCCAGGCGGCCCCGTTCCTGGCGGCGGCAGTGCAGCGCCAGCGCGGTCTGGCATGGCGCGAAAACAGCGAGGACTGGAGTCTGATCGCCGCCGTCCAGTTTGCCCGCGCCGCCGGCGACGGCTTTCGCGGGAGTGCGGCCAGCCAGGCGCTGGCCGCCGCGCGGGCCGCCGACGAGGCGGCGCTGCGCTGTTCAATCGCCGATTCCTATGGCTGGATGCGGTTGCTGACGGCGGCGGCGCTGTCAACACCGGCGCGGCCGGCGGCGGACGCGGAACCGGCCATGACCGCATTTGAGAGGCTACTGGTCATGTCCATAACCACCGCGCCGGCCGATCCGGACCTGGTCATGGCGCGACTGGATATGGCGCTGGGGCGCTGGGCCCATCTGTCCGAGGACACCACCCGCTTGCTGCAACGGCAGGTGCACCTGGCCGCGCGCTGGGACATGGGCCGGCTGGTGGAGGCTACGCGGCGCAGCGGCCGACTGGTAGAGGTGCGCGCCGCACTGACCGGCCAGCCGCGCCTGGCCGCACGTTTCGCCATTCATTATCGGCCGGGGCATGGGGCGCCCGGAGCATAGCGCAACCGGGGCGTAGCGCGCCCGGGCCTGACGCCGGCTCAGTCGAGCGCCGTGCGGGCGCGGAACGATTGCGCAACGCCGAGGCCCAGCAACCAGGCGAACAGGGCCCCTACCGCCGGCGTGGCCAGGGGAAAATCGACCAGTCCGTGCACCGCGATGAGGGCCACCGCTGCCACCCCCATGGCCGGATAGGTGGTGCGCCGCCGCCGCACGAAAACGCCGACGGCGCAACGTATGGCGAGCCCGCCAACCACCGCCATCATCAGCACCCCGGCCGGCAGGCCGAGCTCCACCACCAGCTCCAGCGGGCTTGAGTGGGCGTGGTCGAAGCGCGGCGTGGCCGCGGCAACGCGCTCGTCGCGATAGAGCTGATAGACCTCGGGAAAGGCGCCGAGCCCGTAGCCGAGCCACGGTCGGTCGGCAATCGCCTCCAGGGCCAGGCCGTGCACCTGACCGCGCGCCTCGGAATCCGCCACCACCGTATTCAGGCGCTTCAGAGTTGACTCGCTGGCGGCGGCGGCGACGATGACGACGATGATCACCCCGGCGATGGCGAAGGAGATGATGGCCCGCGGGTCGCGGAAGTGCTTGACCACCATAAGCGCGCCGAACAGGCCGGCGGCGCCGATCATGTTGGCCATGCCGGCCCGCGATCCGGTCAGCAGCACGGCCGAGAAAATGACGAACAGGGCCAGCAGGATGGCCACGTCCGTGAAGCGCAGGCGGTCGAGAGCGAACAGCAGGGCGCCGCGGGACAGGGGGTTGTCCTCGGTCGCCACCAGGCGGTCGCCGGTGCGGAACAACAATGCCGTCGTGGCGAGCAGGGAGAGGCCGCCCCAGGCGGCGAAGTGATTGGCGCTGACGAAGGTGGCGGTGAGCTGGTTGCCATAGGCCCATTTCTCCTGACCGAAGATCGTCGCGGCCCCGGACAGATGAACGACCATGCCGTAGGTGGCGCAGGCGACGGCCATAGTGGCGATGACGATCAGGCTTGTACGGGCGTGGCGTTCGCTGCGGCCGTGTTGCAGGGCCAGCCAGAAGGTGGCGACGAGGGCCAGCAGCCAGGTGAGCTCTGCCCGGCCGGCGGCCGGGTTCAGGCTGATGGCGCTCATGGGTTTCATCGCCAGCAGCGAACCGCCGGCCTGCCACAGCGGGTGGTGCCATGCGGCCGGTGACAGCCCCAGAAGCTGAAACGTGGCCCAGGCAAAGACCAGCATCATGCCGCCGGCGGCCCAGGCGACCCGGCGGAGCCGCACCCGCGGCGCCGACGGATCGGTCAGGCTGGCCCACGCCCACAGCACCAGCGCAACACCAACCGTGACCGCATAGAGGCTCCACGCCCACGGGCGCACACCGCCATAGGGCAGAGCCAGCAGGGCGACCGCTATGATGGCCAGCCAGTAGGAGGCGGTGCGCGCGGTCATGGCGCCAGCAGATTGCTGCCCCGGCGCCCCTGTGGCCGGGCCGGCGCGGCGCTGTCAGGCATCGGGCTGCCGGCTTTCAGCAGGCATGGCGATCAGTAGGCATTGGGGTGGACGAAGCCGACGAACAGGGTCAGGACCAGGATGCGCAGATCGAACCACAACGACCAGTTGTCGATGTAGAAGAGGTCGTGCTTGACGCGCAGTCGAATCTGCTCGGGCGAACGGATCTCGCCGCGCAAACCGTTGACCTGGGCCCATCCGGTGATGCCCGGCTTGACCCTGTGGCGGCCCAGATAGTCATCGATCATCCGCTCAAACGCTTCGTTGTGCTGGGTGGCATGGGGCCGCGGCCCGACCAGGGACATGTCGCCCTTTAGAACGTTCCACAGTTGCGGCAGTTCGTCGAGGCTGGTGCGCCGCAGGAATCGGCCCAGTGGCGTGACGCGCGGATCGTCGACCCGCGCCTGGGGGCCGCCGGTCGGCGCCGCTGCCGTCGCCTGCATGGTGCGGAACTTGTAGACCACAAAGCGGTTATCGTTGAAGCCGTAGCGGTACTGGCGAAACAGCGCCGGCCCGCGGCTGGTCAGGCGCACGGCAATGGCGATGACCAGCAGCAAGGGCGACAGAGCAACCAGCAGCAGCAGGGACAGCAACCGGTCCTCCATGGCCTTTACGATGACGTCCCAGCCCGATAGCGGACGGTCGAGAACCCGCAGCATGGGAATACCGGCGATGGTCTCCAGCCCGCTGGCCGGCATGTCGAAGGCAAGGGACTCCGGCGACCATTTGACATTGACCGGCAAGGTGCGCAAGCGGCTGACCAGGTCCAGCACACGGCGATCATCGCGCCACGGCAGGGCGATCACCACATCGTCAATATGCCGGCCGCGGGCGAAGGCCGGCAGCGCGTCGGTGGTGCCGGTCACCGGCAGACCTTCCACCGTATCGGGCGCCGTCTCCGCGGGCATGGCGAACACGCCGGCAATGGTGATCTCGTCGGCGCCATACGTGCGGAACTGACGAATGACGGCCCGGGCGTCGGCGCCGGCGCCGACCACCACCACCGTTCGCCGCAGGACACCACGACGACGTGCCCGCATGGTGCGGATGGCGACGGCGGCACGCAGCAGCAGCAGACCGCCCAGTGCGGTGGCGAACCACAGGATCATCCAGCTACGGGAGAAGCCGGCAGAGGTCTTGGTGAAGAAGGCGAGCGCCAGAAGCACGGCCACCACGCCGACCCATGCCAGGGCCAGACGCGGCAACTGGAAGGTGAGGCTGGCCAGCCGGTCCGGCTCATAGACCCGGCTCATGTGGAACAGTTGCAGGGCGATAATGCAGCCGCCGGCGATCGCCGCCAGGTAATGACCGGGCAGGTCCAGCGATTCGTGACGCAGGACATAGGAAACCACCGCGGTGATCGCGACGATGGCAATATCGCCAAGCCGCAGGAGGCCCTGGGTCAGGACCTGGCGTTCCTGCAGAAATCGGGTACTGGCTCTCATGCGACTATGTCGTCCGTGTCCGCGCGGCCCCAACGTCCGGCGTGACCGCAGCATACGAGGCCGCATCGCATCTGGCGACTGGTTCACACAGGCGCCGCCATCTGGGCGGCGGCACGATAGTCAGATGACTCAGCCGGCCGGCCGGTGCAGCCACCATGCGCCTTCGTTGATGGAGTAAAGCGGCCGGTAGTGGCGAATGACATCGGCCGTCACCACCTGGCCGATCTGGTTGTCCAGAATGAGTCTCTCGCCGTTCAGGTCCAGCAGCAGAACCGCATGGGCGATGTTCAGGTTCATATCCTGAAGGACGACGATGCGCATGGCCGACGGATCGAAGCCGAGCGCCCGCAGGCTCATATATTTGGCGATGGCATAGTCCTCGCAATCGCCTTCGCGGCGGAGGAACTGGCCTGGCGAGGCCCAGTAGTCCGGCATCCCCCAGTTAACCGGATCGATGATGTAGTCGGCCCGGTTCATGTGGGTATTGATGCGCTCCACCTGCTGGCGTGGCGGCAGGCCGGCGGTCTCCGCCAGAAAGGCCTGCCAGTCCGCCATCTGACATTGACCGGAGGCCGACGCGGCGCACGGCTGGCCGGCGGTGGCCTGTTCCTCAAGCGCGCGGCTGACGGCCGAGAGCCACTTGGTAAAGGGCGTCAGATTGGTGGAACGCACCTCGACGGACTGGAAGAAGCTGCCGACCGGCGCGGCGCGGGCGGCGCCCGGCCATGCGCCGGCGAGGGTCACCAGGACAAGTGGCGCAAACAAAGCAAGGACGGGGCGGCGGCTCATGATGCGGCTCCGGATTGACGGCGTGCCGGCGACATTGGTGGCCGGCGGCGGGGCAAAGCCTGCGCCAGCGCGGTTAAGCCAGGGTTAAGGGTCGGTTGCTAGAACAGGGTTAACGCCAGTCCATGTCCGCCATACCACCTGTGCCGGAGCCGTCATGACCGCCAGCAGCGATGCGATACCCCCTCTGCCGTCCGCCGCCGCAAGCCAGTACGCGGCGGGGCCGGCGGCAAGGCGGGCGGCCTGGCGCGGCCGGGCGGCGGCCATGGCGGCGCTGCTGCTGGTGGTGCTGGGTGGGGCGCTGGCCGCCCTGTTCGTCTTCAATCTGGTGGCGGCGGAGCGGGAACGCGATCTTCGACAGTGGCAAACCCGCCTCAACATCGTCGCCGACAGCCGCGTGACGGCGGTCGGCGGGTGGCTCGAGCGACAGTATCAGGCGCTCGGCGCGCTGGCCGACAATGCTTCGTTGCAAATCTACGCGACGGAGTTGTGGTCGGCCGGCCGCGGCAGCGGCGGCGTGACCGACGCGGCCGGTCAGGCGGATTATCTGCGAAACCTGCTGACCGCGGCGGCGGCGCAGTCGGGATTCACCGGTCCGGTGCTTGGCGCCGACGTGCGCGCCAATGTGCGGCGCAGCGCCGTTGCGGGCATTGCCCTGCTGGACCTGGATGGCGGACTGCTGGCGATGAGCCAGGCGATGCCGCCGCTCAGTGGGCGGCTGCAGGCCTTTATCACCGACGCCCCGCGCGGCGAGCGGGCGCTGCTGGACCTGCATATCGGGCCGGGCGGACGCCCGTCGATTGCCCTGCTGGTGCCGGTCTTCGCCATTCAGGGCCAGGCCGACGCGGCCAGCCAGGTGGCCGTCCTGCTGGCGGTTCGCGAGGCGGACGGGTTGTGGCAGGAACTGGTGCAGCCGGGCCGCATCGAGCAGAGCGGCGAGAGCCTGCTGGTCCGTCAGGTCGGCGCCCGGCTTGACTATCTGTCCCCCCGTCTTGATGGCGCCGCTCCGCTTGAGCGCAGCCTCGATGCGGCAACCGCCAACCTGGCATCAGCCATGGCGATCGGCCGCGAGGGCGGCTTCGTCGAGGGACGGGACTATCGTGGCGAGGCGGTACTGGCGACCAGCCGGCGGGTCGCCCAGACCCCATGGTTCGTGGTGGAGAAGGTGGACCGGCAGGAGGCGCTGGGTGACAGCGAGAGCCAGGCGCGACGGCTGGCGACGATTCTGCTGCTGGGCATCGCCCTGGCGGCGGTGGCAGTGATGGCCGCCTGGCGCCACGGCAGTTCGCTGCGGGCGGCCACGGCGGCGGCGGCCTATCGCGATGCCGCCACCCGCCTGGCGGAGAACCGGGATTTTCTGCGTCTGCTGACCGACAGTCAGCCAAACGCCATCGCCATCGTCGGGCCGGATGACCGCTATAGCTTCGCCAACCGCCGTCTGGCGGAAGAGGCGGGGGTTGAGGCGGCCGACGTGGTGGGCAAGTCGGTGGCCAGCGTGTTTGGCGCGGCCACCGCCGACCCGGTGATGGAGGGCGTGCGCCAGGCCCGCCACGAGAACCGCGTGGTGACCCGCCTGTCCGAGCGCAGCGGCACACGTGCCGATGGCGCGGTCCGCACCGTACAGTCGCAATTCATACCCCTGCCGGGCCAGAGCGATCTGGCCGGTATTCTGGTAGTGGACGAAGACATCAGCCAGGCGATCAGCGTACAGGCCGAGCGCGAGCGCCAGTTGCGCGGGCTGGTGGATACGCTGTTGTCGGTGGTGGATCGCCGTGACCCCTTTGCCCAGCACCATTCCGCCCGGGTGGCGCGTCTGGCGGCGGCGGTCAGCGCGGAGATGGGTCTCGACCCGGCCACCCAGCGTGTAGCAGAGACCGCTGGCGGGCTGATGAATCTCGGCAAGATCACGGTGCCGGCGGAAATCCTGGCCAAGAGTGAGCCACTCACCAATCGCGAACTGGAGACGGTGCGTGAAAGCCTGCAACTGTCAGCCGAGTTGCTGGCCGGTATCGCGTTCGAGGGGCCGGTGGTCGAGACCTTGCGTCAGGTGCAGGAGCGGGTGGACGGCCGCGGTCAGCCCGAGGGCCGGCTGGGCGACCAGATTCTGGTGACCGCCCGCATTCTGGCCACGGTCAATGCTCTGGTGGGGCTGACCTCGCCACGGGCCCACCGCGCACCCATGAGTATTGATGCGGCGCTGGATGCGCTGATGGAGGAGACCGGCACGCGATTTGACCGGCGTGTGGTGGCGGCGCTGATCAGCTATCTGGAAAATCACGGCGGCCGCGCCGTTCTTGAAGCCGACCGGCCGCGCCGCCCCTAAGGCTGAGCGGCTGAGCGGGCACGCCGCCGGTTGGGCGGCGAGGGCGGTGAGGGCGGTGAGGGCGAAATCGCCCCGCCTGGCAGAGCGTGATATAAGGCCGGGGCGTGTCGGGCGGCTATCGTCCGGCAGGCGTGCCCGAAGGTCCAGGCAACAGGCGCCGGAGCGTCCGCCATGCTGAAGTGGCTCACTGGCCGCGCCAGACACCAGACCTCGCCGGCCGATGGGCCGGACAATCGCCGGCCGCACCCGCCGGCGCGCCTGCTATCGCGCCTACCGGCACGTGTACCGGCGGGCTGTCGTGTCTACGCCATCGGCGATATTCATGGCCGGCGCGATCTGCTGAACCAGTTGCATCAGGCGATCACCGCCGACGCCGCCACCGCGCCGGCCCGCCGCATACTGATCCATCTGGGCGATCTGGTGGACCGCGGTCCCGACAGCCGCGGTGTGATTGACAGCCTGTTGCGGCCGCTCGCCGGATTCGAAACGGTCAACCTCAAGGGCAATCACGAGGATCTTCTGCTGCGCTTTCTTGACGATCCGGCCATGGGGGCCATGTGGCTGGCCAATGGCGGACGCGAGACCCTGTTGAGCTACGGCGTGACGGCGAGCGGCACGGAGGACGCCGCCGGCCTGCTTCGTTGTCAGCTTGCCTTTCGCGAACGGTTGTCGACGCCACACCTGTCATTCCTGCGCCAGCTGGCGATCAGTCACAGTGAAGGCGACTATCATTTCGTCCATGCGGGGGTTCGGCCGGGGGTGCCGCTGGACGCCCAGTCGGACGATGACGCGCTGTGGATCCGCCAGGCATTCCTGTCGAGCGATGTGGATTTCGGCCGCATCGTCGTGCACGGCCACTCCGTGACGCCGACACCGGACGTGCACCACAACCGCATCGGCATTGACACCGGCGCCTACGCCACCGGCACCCTCACCGCCCTGGTGCTGGAAGGTGCGGAGCGGCGCTTTCTGGCCACCGGCGACATGCGGTCATGAGCCATGGGGCCGATGGTTTCGCGAGCGCTGATTTGACCGACGGCGCCACCGTCTGGCCGTGGCTGTTCGCCGACGACGGGATGGCGGCACCAGACAGGGTGCCTGACCTGGCGACCGCCCGCCGCGCCGCCGGCCGGCTGGCCCGGCTGACGGCGCCGGCCTTTGCCGCCGACCGAGTGGCGGGTCTGGCGCGGCGCCTGGCCACCCCTTTGCTGGATGAATCGGCGGTGCGCCACAGTCGCATGCTGTGCAGCCTGGCCCGGGCGGAGCAGGCGCGCTGGCTTGGCCGCATCGCCGGAGACGGGCTCAGCGTGGTGGTGCTGAAGGGCTTCGCCAATGCCCATACGCTTTACAGAGAGTCGCCAGAGGCGCGGTGTTTCGGCGACATTGACCTGTTGGTGCGGCCGGCCGAGCGGGACCGGCTGATTGGTCTGCTGGCGGAGGCCGGCTTTACCTTCCGGCCGCCACCGGCCAAGCCCTGGGGCTTTCTGTCCACCGCCAGCTATGTGCCCCTGGCCGATGCGGCGAGTCTGGCGGAAGTGGATGTGCATGTGGCGCCCGACTGTTTTCCGGCCTATCGCGGACTCGATACGGCGGCGGTGTTCGATGGGGCGCGGCCCTGTGTGGTCGACGGACCGGAGGGTCCGGTGTCGTTCCTGGCGCCCGATGACGGTCACGCCTTCCTGCTGGCGGCAACCAATGCCGCCAAAGACAAGTTCGGCCCCTATGCCACGATCAAGCTGCTGGACGGCTGGCGCCTGCGCCGTCGCCTGACGCGGGCGCAGGCGAGCGATGTGGTGGCCCGCGCCCGGCGCGGCGGGTTCAGCCGGCCGCTCAAGGTATTCAACAGCTTGCTGGACCGTCTGGCCGGGACCGTCGGCGAGGATCATGACCGGTTGCCGCGGGCGCGTCTGATGGCGCCGGCCGCCGCCTGTTTCAACGCGGTAGCCGCGGACCATGCGGGCTTTGCCACGACCATGCCCGCCGCCGCCGGCCGGCTGGCGCGCGAGGCTTTGCTGGGATGTGAGCCAGCGGCGCTGGTGCGGATCAGCCTGGCCCGTCTGGCCGGCCTGGTGCGCCGGCCCGACGGGCGGCCGCCACCGGCCAGACAGGCCGCCCGCCCGTCGCCCCCATCGGCCCAGGGGGCGGTGCATGAGCCGACGCAGCGCGAGGCCGGATCATGACCGCGCGCGATATCCGCATGGCGCTGACGTCGCCGCGCCGTCCGGCGCCGGCGCCGGAACGGGCGCGGCCGGAACGGGCGAGGGTTGATGCGGGGTCGAGCGTTGTCCTGAACGGGCTGGCGTTCTTTGCGCCGCTGCTGGTCTTCGCCGAGATCAATCTGGTCGGTCGGCTGTTCATCACCGAGTTGCTGCTGTTGGCGGCGCTGCCGGTGCTGCTCCTTACCCGTGGCGCGATGTTGGCGCGCGGCAGTGCGGTGACGGTCATTGTCCTGTTGCTGTTGTGGTTCGCCGGTCAGGTGGCGACGGACATCGCCCGCCAGACTCCGTTTCTCGATTACAGTCGGGGCTGGGCCAAGATCGGTTTTACGACGCTCAACTTCATGGCGTTGTATCTGGTTCTGACCGGCAGTCGTCAGCGCATCCGTCTGTTTGTTCTGGGCCTCGCACTCGGCGGTCTTCTGGTATTTTTCACCTCAACCGTCGAAGCCGCGTTCAGCGATCCGTGGAAGTTCATCATCGGCCTGCCGGTGACCTGGCTGGTGGTTCTGGTGGCTCAGACCGCGTGGGCACGGCGCTTCTGGCCGATGCCGGTGGTGTTGATGGGGATGGTTGGCACATACAGCATGCTGATGGGCAGCCGGGCGCTGGCCGGTGTAACGCTGATGGCGGCTGTCTTTGTGATGCTACAGAACATCGCGTCACTGCGGCGCAGCAGCGGCGGGCGCGCCTTGTCGCCATTGCGTATCGCGCTTTTCCTTGCCTTTGGCCTGGTCGCCTCATGGGGGTTGCTGACCGCCTATGAGACATCGGCGGCGCGCGGCTGGCTCGGCACCGACGCACAGGAGAAACTGTTCTGGCAGAAATCGAGCGAGTACGGCCTGCTGCTGGGCGGTCGCAGCGAGATCCTGGTGTCGCTGGAGGCGATCGGCGATTCGCCGCTGCTGGGCCACGGCTCGTGGGCCAAGAACGTCTATTACGCCGCACAGCTTCAGGATATCCAGAGTCCGGGGTCAGCCGCCGCTTTCCTGGTGTCGGACACGGATCTGATTCCCACCCACTCGCACCTGTTCGGCGCCTGGGTCGAGGCCGGGATTCTGGGCGTTCCCATCTGGCTGTTCGCCCTGTGGCTGGTGGTCCGCGCCTTGAGTAATGTGATGACATTGCGTGAACCGATTGTGCCGCTTGTTGCACTCTTCGGCTTCATGCTGTTGTGGGACATTATCTTCTCGCCGTTCGGCGCGGATCGGCGGATCGTTTTTCCGTTTGTCATGGTCGTCCTGCTGATGGCCGGCGACCGATTGCGCCGGCCGCAGGTGCAAGGTGCCGAGGCGTATGCGCCCGCCCGCCGCTCGCGCATCGCCGCCGCCCGCCTGCATCATGGTTGAATGATGCGGGTTTCCATTGTCACCGTGTCCTTCAACCAGCAGCCATATCTGGAGCGCGCCTTGCGATCCGTGCTGGAACAGGATCATGACGATATCGAATATATCGTGGTGGATCCGGGCTCCAGCGATGGCAGTCGCGAGGTGATCGCGAGCTTCGGCGATCGCATCGACCGGGTGATTCTGGACCCGGACGACGGGCCGGCGGACGGGCTGAATCACGGCTTCGCGCAGGCCACCGGTGAAATACTCGCTTACCTCAATGCCGACGATGTTCTGCTGCCCGGCGCCGTGCGTCAGGCGGTGGCGGTATTCAGCGCGGAGCCGCAGAGCGACGTCGTGGTCGGTCATGGCTGGCTGGTGGACCACGACGAGGCCCCGGTGCGGCGCTTTCGTTCCGCCCGCTTCAGCCTGTGGCGCTATGCCCATGGCGCGGCCGTGGTCATGCAGCAGGCGACCTTCTTTCGTCGCAGCATCTTTCTGGCGGCCGGCGGGTTCAACCCGGCCAACCGGACCAGTTGGGACGCTGAGCTGCTGGTGCGCATGGCGCTGGCCGGCGGGCGGGTGCGGACGGTGGACCGCACCTGGGCGTTGTTCCGCCTGCATGGCCAGTCGATCACCGGCAGCGGTCGCCTGAGCGAGGCCTATGCCGCCGACCACCGGCGCTATCAGCACATGATTCTGGGGCGTGATCGCCGCTGGTATGATCGGCCGGCGGCGCTTGTGGCCAGGATATGGCGCTGGCTGCTGGACCCGGTTGGCCTGATGCTGAAGCTGCGCGATGCGGTGGTCGGTTTGCCGGGAAGCCTCACGTGACGTCACCGAAAAGCCCGCCGGACGAAGTCAGGCTGCGTCTCGCCTTCATCATCCAGCATCCCATCCACTACCACGCGCCGTTGTGGCGGGCGGTGGCGGCGGACCCAGACATAGACAGCATCGTGCACTACATGCAGCGGGCGTGGAGCGAGTCCGGCTATGACCCGGAAGTGGCGCGGGTGGTGGATTGGGGCGTGCCGATGCTGGAGGGCTATCGCTGGCGGGTGTGGCGCAACATCAGCCCCATGCGAAATGGCGTCGGCTTCTGGAAGTTCATCAATCCAGGCCTGATCTGGCATGTTCTGACCGGCCCGTATGATGCGGTCTATGTGCATGGCTGTAATCACTTCAGCCATGTGATGGCGATGCTGGCCGGCCGGTTGTCCGGCAAGCGCGTGATTTTCCGCACCGACACCTACAATCTGGGCGAACGGTCTGTCTGGCGCGCGCTGCTGCGGGAGCTTTCCTATGCTTTGATCCTGCGGCTGCCCAGCGTGTGTCTTGTGGTCGGTCATCACAACCGGCGTTTCTATGCCAGCGCCGGTGTGGCCGACGGGCAGATGGTGTATGCGCCGCAGGTGGTGGACAATGACTATTTCACCGCTGCCGCCCGGCGCCTGGTGCCGCAAAGAGACGCGCTGAAGGCCGGGTTCGCCATCGCGCCGGAGAGCAAGATTCTGCTGTGGTCCGCCAAGTTCCAGGCCAAGAAACAGCCGTTGCTTCTGCTCGACGCTTTTGCCCGCACCACGGCGGCCGGGCCCTGGACCCTGCTGATGGCCGGTGATGGCGAGTTGCTGGAGGCGGCCAAGGCGCGGGCCGTGACGCTGGGTATCCAGGACAGGGTCGTGTTCACCGGCTTCCTTGACCAGCAGCGTATCGTCGAGGCCTATGCGGTGGCGGACCTGTTCGTTCTGCCCTCCGGCTGGCAGGAGACATGGGGGCTGGTGGTCAATGAAGCCATGAACTTTTCTCTGCCTGTGGTGGTCAGCGACCGGGTGGGCGCCGCGCCGGACCTGGTGGCGGGGCGGGCCGGGCTGGTGTTCCGTCACGACGACGGGGACGACCTTGTGGCCAAGCTGGAGCAGATGATGGGGGATGCGGCGCTGCGCCGACGCTTTGCCGAGAGCGGCCGCAAGACCATCGAGGCCTGGAGTGTGCCGGCCTATGTGGCGGGCCTGCGCCGCGCCCTTGGCCTTGGCCGCAGCAGGCTGGACCCGTGACGGCGCGGTCCATGAGCGTGACCGCTCACGGCTGGTCGGCCAGTCGGCTACTGAGCATGGTGGTGCTGGCCGCGGGCCTCGCCTTCTGTGTGGTGCGGCTGTTCCTGGGCTATGGCTACGATATCGACACCTATCTGATGCTGGGCAGCTGGCAGACCATGCTGGGCGACGGCGCCTATGCGGCGTCGCGCTTTCAGGGCAGCCCGGTTGCGGAGTTTGCTCTTGGCTTTGCCGCCACGCTGGGCGGATCGCTTCTGGCTAACGCCCTGGTCCTTGCCTGCGCGCTTGTGGCGCTGGCTTTTGCAGCGAAGCTCGCCGTCCATTTCGGCGTCACCGACCGATGGCTGCTGCTGGCCTTCATCCTGTCGAACGGCTATGTGCTGGTGGCCGCGTCCACCTCCGTGGACTATATGATCGCGCTGGCGCCGTTTGTCGCCGGGCTCTACTTCCTGCTGCGCCAGCGACCGCTGGTGGCCATTACCCTGCTGGCCATCGCCGCCGGCGCGCGCCTGCCCTTCCTGCTGTTCGGCCTGAGTATGATCGTCCTGGTGCTGTCCAGCCGGCGCGACGCGGACGGCGCCATGCCGGCCAGCCGGTTGGTGGAGACCGTCGCCGCCTTCATCTTCATCAGCGGGCTGTTCTATCTGCCGGTGTGGATCAGTCATGGCCTGCGCTTCGACTGGCTTACGGCCGCCACCCCTGACTTCCAGGGGCTGGCGGGCCTTGTCGCCCGTTTCGTCTACAAGCTGGTCTACCTGTTCGGGCCGCTGGGCGCAGTACTCGGCGGCGTGGCGCTGCTGGTGGAGTGGCGGCGGCGGACGCCGCCGGCGGACAGCCCGCAGCGCGCGCTTGGCCTGCGGCTCTGCCTGGCGATCATCGCCCTGCATCTGGTGATGTTCGCGCGCATTCCGGTGGAGGTCAGCTATCTGGTGGCGGCCGTGCCGTTCATTGCCATGGCGCTGTTGCTGCTGGGGTTGCGCCGCACGGTCATGGTCCTGATTGCCGCCCAGGTCTTTGCCAACGTGGTGCGCATCGAGATGCTGGACATCAGCCACCTGCATGACGAGCCCTGTGCGCCGGTGATCGCCACGGGCGCGCATGTGCGACCCCATCTGGAGGCCGGCCTGCTGGTTCGCGAGCTGCGCGACCTGGCGCAGCAGGGGCAGTGTCACATTGCCCGTATGCCGGCGCCATTTGACGACCACCGGGCGCCACTGCCCCTGCCGCCCGTGCCGCCCCTGCCGTCGGGGCAGGTCGCGCCATGACAGCCGGCGGCGGTCGCGTGGGCGACTATGTGCGGGCGCTGCGGCCGCACCAGGCGGCAAAGAACGTCCTCGTCTTCGCGCCGCTGGTGGCTGGCCATGTTGTCGGCGCCGCAGCCATCGCCCAGACCGTGGCTGTCTTTATGGGGCTCAGCCTGTGCGCCTTCGGGTCCTATCTGATCAACGACATTCTCGACCGACCCTATGATCGCAAGCACCCCACCAAGCGACACCGGCCGATTGCCAGCGGACGGGTGCCGGTGGCTGGCGCCGGTCTGCTGGCGGCGGGTCTGATCGGTGGCGGGCTGGCGATCGCCGCCTTCGTGGGCCAGCAGGCGCTGCTGCTTGTGGTCGCCTATCTGGCGCTGTCGGCAGCCTATTCCCTGATCCTTAAGCGCAAGACCTTCATTGACGTGGTGACCCTGGCCTGTCTCTACACGGTGCGGGTCCTGATCGGCTCGGCGGCGGCGGAGATTCCCGTATCGCAATGGTTCATCATCTTCTCCATCTTCTTCTTCATGGCCCTGGCCATCATCAAGCGCCAACGCGAGATCGCCCGGGTGGATGATGCCGGCCACAAGCAGGCCGATGGCCGCAACTATTTCGCGGAGGACCGTGCGGTGCTGTCGGCGCTTGCGGCGGCGAGCGGTTTCGCCGCCGTGGTGGTGTTCGCGCTTTATCTCAGCAGCGCCGAGGTGGCGGCAAGCTATAGCCGGCCGGAACTGCTGTGGGGGTTGTGCCCGGTCATCATCTATTGGCTGGGCCGTATGCTGCTGCTGGCCAATCGCGGCCACATCCATGACGACCCGGTGGTCTTTGCCCTGACCGACCGGGTCAGCCTGGCCACCGGAGCCCTGTTCATGGCCATTGTCATCTGGGCGGTCTAGGTATGCGCCTGTCGGGCTGGGGCCGCTTTCCCGCAATCGATACCCGACTGGTGACGGCGCGCAGCCGCCAGCAGATGCGGGACCTGATCAACGGCGGCGCAAGCCTGATTGCCCGCGGCCTGGGCCGCGCCTATGGCGACGCGGCGCTCAACCGTCAGTGCTGCCTGTCGCTGAAGGGGATGAACCGCTTTTTGCAGTTCGATGCGGCGGCCGGGCGGCTTACCTGTGAAGCCGGCGTGACTCTGGCGGAGGTGCTGCGCCACTTCGTGCCACGCGGCTGGTTTCCAGCGGTGGTGCCGGGAACCAAGCAGGTCACCATCGGCGGCATGGTGGCGGCGGACATCCACGGCAAGAACCACCACATCAACGGCACGTTCGGCCGCTCGGTGGAGAGCCTGGAGCTGATGCAGGCCGATGGCGCGATCATCACCTGCAGCCGGCAGACCAATCAGGCGCTGTTCGCCGCCACCCTCGGCGGCATGGGTCTGACCGGCGTGATCGTCTCGGTGACCTTTCGCCTGCGGCCTGTGGCGACGGCTTATCTGTGGGAAGAAACCCAGGCCGCATCAGGCCTGGCCGAAACCATGAGGGTGATCGAACAGGCCAGCCAGCGGCCCTATGTGGTGGCCTGGATCGATGGCCTGTCGTCCGCTCTGGCGGATGGTCGGGCACTGGTCATCACGGCCGAACACGCCAGCCCCGAGACCTTGCCGCCGGCGCTGGCGGCCGCGCCGCTTGAGCCACATGGCGAGCGCACGGTCTCCGTTCCGCCGCTGGCGCCGGCGGTGGCCCGCAGCCGGACTTTGATGCGTCTGGCCAACCGGCGTTATCATGGGCGCCGGAGCCATGGCGGTCGGGGCGAACGTGGCCGGCCCAGGCTGACTCATTATGATCCGTATTTCTTTCCCCTCGACGGCATACACAACTGGAATTGTCTCTATGGCCGTCAGGGCTTCGTCCAGTACCAGTGCGTCATACCGTTCGCCGCCAGCCGCGCCGCATTGGCCGGGATGTCCGAGAGCCTGGCCGGGAGCGGTGTCGCCACCACCCTGGCGGTGCTCAAGCTGATGGGCCCTGTGGGCGACGGCCTGCTGTCCTTCCCCCTTGCCGGCTATACCCTGGCCATGGACTTTCCGCTGTCCGACCGGCTTGGCCCGGCATTGGCCCGGCTGGACCAGATGGTCATGGCCCATGGTGGCCGCGTCTATCTGGCGAAGGACGCCTGCAGCAGTCATGAGGTTGTGGCGCGCGGCTATCCGCACCTGGCGGCGTTCACGGACCTGCGCAAGGCAACAGGCGCGGGCAGAGTCTTCACCTCTCTCCTGTCAGAGCGGCTCAGCCTGTGAGCGACGACACCAGGACGGTTCTTGTGCTGGGCGCCACATCCGACATCGCCCGCGCCGTGGCGCTGCGCTACGCCGCCGCCGGCTGGCGGTTGCAGCTGGCGGCGCGCGATGACGCGGCGCTGGCGCGCGAGTGCCGTGATCTGACCCTGCGCCACGGCCGGCCGGTGGAGTCCTATCTGCTGGACGTGGTTGACCCGGCATCGGTCAGCGCGCTGCTGGCCCGCCTGACGCGGTTGCCCGATGTCGTGGTCTGCGCCATCGGCCGGCTGGGCGACCAGCGGCAGAGCGAGACGGACGGGGCCGAGTTGGCCCTGACGGTGGCGGCCAACTATGTAGGCCCGGCCCAGGTGCTGGGGGCGCTGGCCGAACAGTTCGTAGCGCGCGGCTCCGGCACGCTGGTGGCTATCTCGTCGGTGGCCGGCGAGCGTGGCCGCGCCGCCAATTACAGCTATGGCTCGGCCAAGGCGGGGCTGACGGCGTGGCTGTCGGGGCTGCGCAACCGGCTGGCCCTGGCCGGCAGTCCGGTGCGGGTGGTGACGGTGATTCTGGGCTATGCGCAGACACCCATGACCGAGGGCATGGACCTGCCGGGCTGGCTGGTCTCCAGCCCGGAAGCCGTGGCCGGGCGTGTGGTCCGGGCGGTGGAGAGAGGCCAGGACGTTATCTATGTGAGCCGCAAATGGCGTCTCATCATGGCCATCATCCGGCTGATTCCCGAACGCGTCTTCAAACGATTGAGGCTTTAGGCGTGCGGCGTCCGGTCGTCGGTTGGCGACGGGCCATAGATCGTGTCGCCTATACGGAACAGGCTTTCCATCACGGGCGTGACGGCGTGCAGGTCGAACGGCGACGGTGATCCGCCGGCCAACGCCGCCAGATGGGCCCGATAGATGGCCAGATGGGGCATGGCGCGGCGCTCGATTCCGCCGCGTCGCGGACGCAGACGCTGGCCGACGAAGCCGGCGAAACGGCCAAGCGCCGCCGCCGCATCATCCAGCGGGTTAGCCCTGGCGGGCAGGACGCGGAAGCCTTCCGGAAAGAAATCAAGCCGCACCGCGGTGTGGGAAAACTCCAGGACGATGGCGCTTTCCTGCGCCGTCGCCGACAGGTCGAGATCGTAGCTGAGCGTGGCGCCGCCAGCAGTCTCTGCCAGGCCAGCCGTATGCACCACGGCTGGCATGTGGCCGCCCTGTCGGTTGACCACTCGCGCGCCGTGCGTCCTGGTGATTGGTCCGGCGCAGACCAGGGCGATGTCGAGAAAGTGGATGGCCAGTTCCATCAGGAGGGTGCGCCGTCGCTTTTCATCCCGTGACCAGCGGGCCGGTTCACCGGCAACGCGGCCGGAATGGAACAGGACACGGGCGCTGACCAGCGGGCCGGTGTCATGGTCGTTAAGGAAGCGCCACAGGCGCAGGACGTTGGGCCGCAGGCGGTAGTTGTGAATCAGGCTGATCCGATGATCGCCGGCCACTCTGGTGAGATCGGTCAGGGTCGCCGCCGTGGCGGCAACCGGCTTTTCCATGATGAAGGACAGGGCGCCTTTGGCTGCCAGGTCACGCACATTGGCGAGATGGGCGAACTCCGGCGTGGCGATGACGCCGAGTGCGCCGGCCGCCATCTCTGCCGGCATATGGGACAGTGCAGCGAACAGGGCCGGCATTGCCGCTTGCGGGTGCAGGGCGGCCAGACGGTCGGCGACCTGCCGGGCGCGGGCGGATGAGGGGTCTACTACGGCGATGACCTGCACGGCCTTGCCAAGGGCGGCGATGGCCGGCAGGTGCATTTCCTCGACGATGCGCCCGGCGCCCACCAGGATCACCGGCACGGGCGCGTCGCCGGGCGTGGTGTCCTGAACGCTGATATCCCCTGGGACGCCAAGCCGGGCCAGGGCCTGCGCCCGCTGCCGGAGGGCCGATGCACTGTCAGCGGGCGGCGCCGGATCACGCGGCAGAGCGAGGGCCCGGGCCAGGGCCGGGCGCCACTGCCCGGTTGGTTGGGAACCGGTCGCCTGCCAAACCGCCGCATGATCCAGACGGGACGGATCGAAGGCCCACATACGGGTGATTTTGTAGGGCAGGTCGCGTCCCTTGCCGACGGCGCGCAGTATCAGCTCCAGCGGCCAGGCGGCAGCCAGCAGAACCCACGCCGGCAAGGCCAGCCGGCGGTGTGCGCGACCGGTCATCTGGTCATAGGCGGCGGTGAAGTCGCGCTTGGTCGGCGGCGGGCCGGACAGCACGTCGAAGGTGCGGGTAGTGCCCGGCGTGGTGGGCCTCGCCAGCAGGGCCAGCGTGCCCTGGATCAGATCCTCCAGGGTGACGAACGGGACGCCGCCACCGCCGCGCCCGGTGATGACCGCCAGCCCCAGCGGCAACACCACCGCTGTGCCGGCCAGCGGGCCGGGCATGTCGGTATCGAACACCAGCCCGGGTCGCAGAATATCCAGGGCCATGGCGGCTAGCCCGTCCTGACGGGCGAAAGCGCGCACGGCTTGCTCTTGCAGCACTTTGGATTCGGCATAGGCACCACGGGCCGCCGGCCGCGGCTCCAGCCGCGTTTCCCCATAGCGGCCATCCGGCCCGGGCCGACCGGGATAAACACTCATGGAGCTGATATGAATGAAGCGCGCGACGTCTTTTGCTTTCGCCGCGGCCAGCAGCTGACGCGCGCCGTCCACCGCAACCCGGTTGATGGCGTTGCGATCACCGTCGGTGCCGGTGGCCAGATGAATGACGGCGTCGAGGCCGTCCGGCAGGTCGGCAGCGCTGATGTCGAGAATGTCGCGCGGCAGGATCGTCACATCCGGCGGCAGGCCGGCCAGCGGCCGTCGGGTCAGCGCCGTCACCTGGTGGCCGGCGGCGACAGCGGCGCGGACGGTGGCGCGCCCGATGAACCCGCCGGCGCCGGTAATGAGAATATGCATGGTCTGCTCGATCGCCTCGGTCGGAGAGCTCAGTCCCGATGGTCCTGGCCGTTCGCCAGATCATGATAAAGCGCCGCCAGGGCCTGGCCGTGTGCGGCGAAGGAGTAGGTCTTGCGGGCCATAGCGTTGCCGCGGCGGGACAGTTCCACAAGGGCCGGGCGATTGTCCATGAGGCGGGTGATGGCGTCGGCGATGGCGCGGGGCTCCGCCGTTACCACCAGCCCGGACTGGTCGGCCTGAAGATCTGCCGCAATACCGGTATCCGGCGAGACCAGGACCGGCGTCCCGGCAATCATACCCTCGACCGGAGCAATGCCGAAGCACTCGAACGACGATGGCAGACACAGCAGGTCGGTGGCGGCAAGAAAACGGGTTTTGGCGTCGCCCTGGAGAAAGCCGGCCCAGGTGATGCTGTCGGCCACACCCTGTCGCGCCGCCTGCGCCCGCAGGCGTGTTTCCAGGCTGGCCGGGCCGCTGCCGGCGACAGTCAGGCGAACGCGCCGGCGACGCGGCATGTCCAGCAGGGCCATGGCGGCAATCAGGCGGTCCACATTTTTCTTGGGATGCAGGCGGCCCAGATAGCCGAGGGCCAGCGGCGCGTCGGGCGACGGGTCGAAGGCGCGGTGGACCGGGTCTTTTGTCTGCGGCGCCTGATCGTCGAACACCGGGTGGGGAAGAACCATGGCGGCGCCTGCGGCCCCGCGGCCCGGATGGCTCCAGTGTCGTTCGAGCGCGCTGGAGTAGATGATCGCCGTCATCTGTCGGCGGTAGCGGCCGGCCAGATAGCGCTTGATCGCTGTCTTGAGGGGCCGCGCCAGGCCGCCGCCCTGACTGATGTCGAAACGCGTCAGTCCCTCGTGCGGCGACAGAACAATCGGCCGGCCGGTGGTACGCGCGGCGGCCAGGCCCGCCACCGTCCCATGAGTCCACGCCCCCTCTGCATGGACCACGTCATAACCGGCGGCATGGGCGTGAAGCCAGCGGGCCAGGGCTGGCGACAGGCCGTAGCGATGGGCCGGTCCGGCGGGCCATGACAGCCGGGGAAAGGTTTCAAGAGTGACGCCATCGCTGGTCAGGCGCTGCTGTTCATCCGGCGCCAGGCCGCCGGTGTGGTCGGCGGGAAAGACCAGATGAACCGCGAGACCGGTACGGGCCACCGCGCGGGCGGAGTCGAGAGTGGCCCGCGGCGCGCCGCCAAACCCGGCATCAAGGCCACCGGCGACCCGCAGTATCTTCACGCCGGTCGTCCCGGGCGGT
The DNA here is from genome assembly GCA_040218575.1 of Alphaproteobacteria bacterium. Classification (NCBI taxonomy): domain Bacteria; kingdom Pseudomonadati; phylum Pseudomonadota; class Alphaproteobacteria; species Alphaproteobacteria bacterium. Next base: position 259,691 of record JAVJRE010000006.1, read on the forward strand.
CTGGCCCCGTGTTTTCTGGGCCCGTGCTTTCTGGTAGGGGCCGGCGGGCGAGGACGAAGGTCGAGGCCGGATCGCTGCGCCGGTCGGCCGTCGCCAGGCGCTGCAGGATGCGCCGGCTTTGCCAGCGGTAGAGGCCGGTGGAGAAGAGATCGAAATGCCGCCAGCCGAGGCGGCGAAGAACCGACTGGCCAACCCGCGCCAGGGCATAGACATAGTGATAACCACGCCAGAACCGGCTGTGCTGTGGCAGGTGACGGTCAATGGTAAAGCCGGCGGCAGTCAGCAGGGCGTCCAGGCCCGGCCCCGTATAGTGCCGGAAATGGCCGATGAGCCGCTCATAGTCCGGCCAGTAGTAGGTCCCGGGCACGGTCAGCAGCAACCAGCCGCCGGGGCGCACGATGCGCCACAGTTCGCCAATCGCCTGCCGGTCGTCTTTGATGTGTTCCACCACTTCGGTGCAGACCACCAGATCGAATGCGCCATCATCGGCCGGCAGGGCGGGAAAGCCGCCCTGAATGAAGCGGCTGGCCGGACGCCGGCCATTGAGACGGCGGGCCGCTTCCAGAGTGGCCGGAGCGTATTCGATGCCGGTGAAGTCGGCCCCTGGCGGCAGGTAGCGGGCCAGCATGCCCAGGCCGGCGCCGATGTCCGCCATGCGGAACGGACGCTCGCCAAACAGATCGTCCATGACCCGGCGGATGGCGCCATAGCGCCAGGCGTTGCGCACATCGGCGGCATATTTGACCGCATCCTCCTCGGTAAAGAAGGAGTCGTAGAAATCACCATGGCCGGCGCTGTCGGTCAGATCCTGGCGGCCGCGCTTGGCAAGGCGCAACAGCAGGAGATCGAGCCGGTCGAGCAGACCGGGCGCGGGATGGGGTGAGGTCCGAGCCATAGGCGCTTGTGGCGATTTGTGGCAGAACGGTCAAGCGGCAGGTGCGGGCCGGGCGGCGCCACTGACCGAATCGCAGGCCGGCGGGCGCGCCTGCGCCGTGGAACCACAGGAGCCGGAGCGCCATGGCGCAGCAGGGGATAGCGGAGGCAGGCGGCGACAAGCGTGGACCGGACGGTGGCGCCCCCGCGCCTTTGTCGGTGCTGATCCCGACCCGCGATGAAATCCGCAATATCGCCGATTGCCTTGATTCAGTGGCGTTCGCAGCCGAGCGGATCGTCTTTGATTCCGGCTCCAGCGACGGCACTCTGGAGGTGGCGCGGGACAAGGGCGCGCGGATCGAGAGCCGGGTGTTCGATGTTTTCTCACGGCACAAGAACTGGGCGCTGGATCACCTGGACTTCGCCCATGACTGGATCTTGATCCTCGATGCGGACGAGCGGGTGACGCCGGCCCTGGCCGATGAAATCCGCCGGACCATCGCCCGCCCCGATGCGGCGGACGGCTATGCCATCGCCCGCAAGAACCTGTTTCAGGGTGTGTGGATCCGCCATGCCGGCATGTATCCCGACTGGCAGTTGCGGCTCTTCCGCCGCGGCCGGGCGCGCTATGAGGACCGCATCGTCCATGAGCACATGATGGTCGAGGGCCGCACCGATCAATTGCGCGAGCCCATGATCCACCACGACTATAAGGGCATTGAGCGCTATTTCGAGCGGCACAACAGCTATACCAGTCTGGAGGCGGTGGAGGCCTTTCGCCTGATGCACGGTCTGGCCGGCGCCGACCACGCCCATCTGGCCCACCTGAACGCCACCGGCGATGCCGCCCCGGCCCGCCGCCGCCGGCTCAAGAGCTTCGCCTATCGTTATGTGCCGTGCCGCAGCCTGGCAGTGTTCCTGTATATGTATGTCTGGCGACTGGGTTTCCTCGATGGCCGGCGCGGTTTTCGCTATTGCCTGATCCGCGCCTTTCACGAGTATCAGTTGAGCCTCAAGCTGGACGAGTTGCGCGACCCGCAATCGCCCATGAGACGCAAATACGCCCGCTGGATCACCCGCGATGACTGACCGAATGAACCATAGCGAAGCGTTGGTGGCCCGTTTGGCCGGTGCTGTGGTGCTGGTGGTCGGCGATCTCATTCTTGACCGCTTTGTTGACGGCCGTGTTGACCGCCTGTCGTCGGAGGCGCCGATCCCGGTGCTGGTGGAAGGGGCGGAGCGGCGGATGCCCGGTGGTGCGGGCAATGTGGCCCGCAACCTGGCGGCGCTGGGGGCGACGGTGCGGATTACCGGCGTTGTCGGGGAGGACGCGGACGGCGAGGTGCTGAAAAAGGCGTTGCATGAGGCAGCCGGCGACGGCGCCCGGCCGGTGAGCGACGCGGCGCGGACCACCACCGGCAAGACGCGCTTCGTTGCCGGCGGCCAGCAACTGCTGCGGGTGGACCGGGAGGACAAGCGCCCGATTGCCGGCCCGGTGCAGGCGTCGCTGATCGCCGCCATCGGCGATCTGGCCCCGGGGGCCGGCGCGGTTGTGCTGTCGGACTATGGCAATGGCGTCCTGACGCCGGCGGTGATTGCCGCGGCGCGTGAGGCGGCGCGGGCGGCAGGTGTACCGCTGGTGGTTGATCCCAAGGGGCGCGACTTCACGCGCTATGGCGGGGCCGATCTGGTGACCCCCAACCGGGCGCAACTGCATGATGCCAGCGGTATGGCAACCGACAGTCAGGCCGAGGTGGTGGCGGCGGCGACGGCGTTGCGCGAGGCGGCCGGCGTCGGCGCGGTGCTGGCCACGCTGGGCGGTGACGGCATGGTGCTGGTGGCGGGTGATCGCTCGTCCGGCGCGCCGCATGTAAGCGCCTGGCCGGCTGAGGCGCGGGAGGTGTTCGATGTCTCCGGCGCCGGCGACACGGTGGTGGCGGCGCTGGCCGCCGGGCTGGCCGCAGGGGTCGAGCTGGAGACGGCCATTGGCCTGGCCAACACCGCCGCCGGGCTGGTGGTGGCCAAGGTCGGCACGGCGGTGGTGCGGCCGGACGAGCTGATCGCCGGACTGACCGGTGGCCCCGGCCGGCCGGCCGGGGCGGCATCGGCCGACAAGGTGCTGGCGGCCGACGCCCTGGTCGAGCGGGTTGAGCGCTGGCGGCGGCAGGGCCTGCGCGTCGCCTTTACCAATGGCTGCTTCGACCTGATCCATCCGGGCCACGTGTCGGTCCTGGCCCAGGCTCGGGCGGCGGCCGACCGGCTGATTGTCGGGCTTAACACCGACGCTTCCGTGCGTCGCCTCAAGGGCGCCGGCCGGCCGCTGCAGGAGGAAGGCGCGCGGGCGCAGGTGCTGGCCGCCTTCGCCGATGTGGATGCGGTGGGACTGTTCGACGAGGACACGCCGGTGGCGTTGATCGAGCGGTTGCGGCCGGACGTGCTGGTCAAGGGCGCCGACTATCGCCCGGAGGACGTGCCGGGCCGTGAGGAAGTGGAATCGTGGGGCGGCCGCCTGCTCCTGGTGGCCATCGAGCCGGGCTTTTCCACCACCGGCCTGGCCCGCAAGGCGAGCGGCCTTACCCGCACGGAAACAAGCGCCTAGCCCGCGTCAGCGACGTCTCTGCCACAAACCCATGCAGCACACCATCCGATGCGAATGGGGCATGGCCGCGCTGCGGGCGCATGGCGGGTGGGCCGATGTGGTCATCGTCATTGACGCCTTGCGCTTTACCTCTCTTGTGTCGCTGGCGGTGAGCCGCGGCGCGGAGGTGGTGCCGTGGCCGGAACCGGTATGGCCGAGCGAAGCGGAGGTGGCGGCATGGCCGGCCGCGACCGATGGGGCGGGACGCACGGCGGTGCTGCTGCGCCGTGATGGCGTCTCTTCGTTGCAGATGGTGCGCACGATCGAGCCCGGCGTACGGTTTGTTCAGGCGTCCGACAATGGCGCGCCGCTGGCGACGCAAACCGGAAATACGCCGACCCTCGCCGGGGCGTTCCGTAATGCGGTGGCGACCGCCGCCGCGGCGATGCGCGGCTGCAAGCGGATCCTGGTGGTACCGGCCGGCGAGCGCTGGCCCGACGGCACGTTGCGGCCGGCGCTGGAGGACTGGCTGGCGGCCGGCGCCATCATCAGCGCCATGGGCGGCGACCGTTCCGCCGAAGCGCAGGCGGCGGCGGAGGCCTTCGCCGCCGCGCGCGGTGATCTGCACGAGCGGTTGCTGCGCACGGCCTCAGGTCAGGAGCTGGCGGGTGGCGGCGACGGCGATGATGTGGCGACAGCGGCGGAGCTGGACGCCGACACTTGCGCCGCGCTGCTGCGCAACGGCGCGTTCGTGGCGGCCTAGGCCGGGCGCGGCCCCGCCGCCCGCCGCCCGGCGCCGGCATCGGCCGGCGGCTCGCCGGCAAAGGGCTCGCGGCCGGTGATGGTCAGGCCATAGCCCTCGATGCCGCGATAGCGCGCCGGGCTGTTGGTCAGGATGCGGATGGTCTTGAGGCCGATATCGCCCAGAATCTGGGCGCCGGTGCCGAAGCGCCGGCTGTCCGCCGCCTGACGGGTCTCCGCCTCGCCGGACTGGTCGTAGAGACGGCGACGGTCGAGGCCAAGGCCCCAGCCCTCCGCACCGCGCAGATAGAGAAAGACGCCGCGCCCCTCGCGGCCGATACGTTCCAGCGCCAGGTCCACCAGATTGGCGCCGCCCGGACGCAGGCTGCCGAACACATCGTCCATGACGCTGGCGGAGTGGACTCGCACCAGCACGTCGGGCGCATCGCCGGCGCCGCGCGCGGTCACATCACCCATAACCAGGGCCAGATGCTCCGTATCGTCCACCAGCGAGCGATAGACCGAAGCGCGAAAAGCGCCGTGGCGGGTATCGAGGGTGTCTTCGCGGACCAGGGTCACCAGTCGCTCCGTGCGACGGCGATAGGCCACCAGATCGGCGATGGAGATGAGATGCAGGCCATGGGCGCGGGCGAAAACCTTAAGCTCCGGCAGACGCATCATGCTCCCGTCGTCATTAATGATCTCGCAGATAGCGCCGGCCGGTTTAAGGCCGGCGAGCCGCGCCAGATCCACCGTCGCCTCGGTGTGGCCGGCGCGCACCAGAACGCCGCCGTCGCGCGCGCGCAGCGGAAAGATGTGGCCGGGACGGGCGAAGTCGCCGGCCTCTGGCGGGCGGTTGCCCACCGCGTCGGCCAGGGCCTGGATGGTCAGCGCGCGGTCGGCGGCGGAGATGCCGGTGGTGGTGCCATGGCGATAATCCACCGACACCGTAAAGGCGGTGCGCAGATGCTCCGTATTATCGGCCACCATCTGCGGCAGGCTGAGCTGGTCAATGCGCTCGCCGGGCAGGGGCGAACAGATGACGCCGGCGGTGTGGCGCACCATGAAGGCGATTTTCTCCGCCGTCACCATCTCGGCAGCGATGATGAGGTCGCCTTCGTTCTCGCGGGTCTCGTCATCCACCACCACGAGAAACTCACCCCGGGCAAAAGCGGCGATGGCGTCTTCTATGGCGGCGAAGTCAGAGCTGGTCGCAGAGGGCGGGGTCGCGCGGTCGGCCATGGGTCGTATCCGTAATCGGGGTCCACTTGCGGGGCGGCGACCCTAGCACGGGTCGGTGGCGGAGTCTTTTTCCGGCGGCGCGGCCGGCCCACCCAGTTCCTCGCTAAGTCGGCGCCAGCGGGCCGCCGCCAGACGGGCAAAGCGAAGGGTGAGGGCCTTGCGGCGGGCGCTGGCCAGGGGCTGTTCCGGCGCCTCGCGGATGATGGCCGCGGAGAAGGCGTCGGCGATGATCAGGCCGGTTGAGTCCGGCAGCAGGGCGCGGGGGAAGTCCTCGGCCACGGCGAAATAGAAGACGTCGCACCAGTCCTGATACTCCGGCCATTTATTGTCGCTGCGGAAATCGGCCGGACCCGACTTGATCTCGGCGATGAGAACCCGGCCCTTGCGGTCGATGGCCAGCACATCGGCCCGGCGGCCGCCCTTGAGCGGCACCTCGGTCAGGGACTCCGCACCCAGGTCGGCGAACAGGCGGCCGACCCCGCGGGCCAGGCGGCGGGCCAGCAGATCGCCGGCCTGGCCGGTGGCCGTGCTGGCCGGGGCTTGCGCGGAGTCCGGGGCGGAGCCGGCAGGGCCTGGGGTGGCGTTTGAGGCAGGGGGAGCGGGGCATGGGGAGCGGGGCATGGGGCGTCCGGTGGCTGAATCGGCAGAGTGACGCGGCGGCGGGCCGGCCCGGGCAGGCCAAAGTAGGCAGTCCAGGCCGGCCAGCCGGATAATTTGGCGGCCCGCCACAAGCGCCATAGTATCATGGCTGTGCGGCATTGCCGGCCGGGTGTAGTTTGTGTGGCCCGGACGCCCGGCAGCAGGCAGGAGCTTTGTCATGGCTGAAACGGAAGACGGTATAGAATCACCCGCTCACGAGGCGCCGCCGCCCGGCGCCGCGCTGAGCCGGCGCGCCGCGCTGGCCCGCCTCGGGCTGGCCGCGGCGGGCGCCTATGTGGCGCCGACAGTCCTCAGGGTTGACCAGAGCGCGCACGCGCGGCGTGTGGTGCCATCGCCCTGTCCACCACCGGACGGCAATCCGTTCAACAATCCGCCGCACTGCCCGCCGTGACGGGGGCTGGAGGGCGATGACCGGCTTTGACCTCACCGGTCGCGTCGCCATCGTCACCGGCTCCGGCCGTGGCCTGGGCAAGGCCATGGCGCAGGGTCTGATGGAGGCCGGCGCAAAGCTTACCGTGTGCGCGCGCACCGCCGAGCAAGTGCAGGCCACCGCCGCGGCGTTCCGCGCGGCCGGCGGCGACGTGCTGGAGGTGGTGTTCGACGCCACCCGGCGCGACGATTGCCGGCGCCTGGTGGCGGACACCGTTGCGCACTACGGCCGGCTCGACGTGATGCTGGCCAATCACGGCGGCGGCGCCAATCAGAGCGCCATCGACACCGACGACGAAACCTGGCGGCGGGTGATCGACCAAAACCTCAACAGCGCCTTCATGGTGTGCCAGGAAGCGGCGCGGCAGATGATTCGCCAGGGAACCGGCGGCTCCATCATTGTCACATCGTCCACATCGAGTATTCGCAGCTTTGCCGGTCTGATGGCCTATGGCGCGGCCAAGGGCGGGGTAGACCAGATGGTGCGGCAGATGGCCGACGAGTGGGGGCCGCACGGCATTCGCGTCAATGCGCTCAACCCCGGCTACACCACTCACCGGCGGCGCGGTTATGATCCGCAGTCGGAAGGGGTAAAGGCGGAGAACCGCCACACGCCACTCGGTCGCAGCGGCCGGCCGGAGGAGTTTGCCGGTCCGGCCGTGTTTCTGGCGTCGGACGCATCGTCCTACATCACCGGCCACAGCCTGATCATCGACGGCGGCTACGCGGTCCGCTAGTCGGACGGCGCTCAGGCGTGGCGGCGTTTAGGCCAGTTCGGCGAGGCGCGCCTGCTGGCGGGCCACCAGCCGGTCGATCTCTTCCACTGCCCGGGCCGACAGGGTCACCGCCGGCGCGCGGGCAGTGGCATGGGCCATGGCCCCGCGACTGGCGAGAAGATACTTGCGCACCGCCAGACCGTGGCCACCCGGCTGCACCTCAAGGCGCAGCAGCGGCAGATAGGCGTCGAACAGGTCATGGGCCCGCGACCACTCGCCAGCCGCCGCCAGGCGCACGACGTCGGCCATCATCTCCGGCCAGGCAAAGCCGGTCATGGCGCCATCGGCGCCGCGGCGCATTTCCTCCACCAGAAACTGACCGCCATTGCCGCAGAGGATCGGCAGGCGTCGCGCGCCGGCCGCTTCCTGCGCGCGCAAGGCGCTGATCTTCTCCAGCCCCGGCCAGTCCTCGTGCTTGAGAACGGCAAATGTCGGACACGCCCCGGCGATGCGACGGATGCCGTCGGGCGAGAGGTGAACGCCGGTGATGACCGGGAAATCCTGCAGGACGAAAGGCACGGGGCCCAGATAGTCGGCCACCGCCTGATACCAGGTGAGGGCCTGGTCATCGCCACGCAGCGAGGCCGCCGGGGCGATCATCACGCCGGCCGCACCCAGATCCATGACCCGGTCGGCGAGATCCTTCATGGGCGCGAAGCCCGGCGCGGATACGCCGACAATGACGGGCACCTGGCCGGCCAGGCGAGCCAGCACCCGCCGCGCCACCTGGACCGACTCTTCGAGAGTGAGTTTCGGCGCTTCGCCCATGATGCCAAGCAAGGTGAGGCCGTTGGCACCCTTCTCCAGATAGAAGTCGCAGAGCCGGTCGAGGCTTTCCAGATCGAGCGCGCCATCGGGCCGGAAGGGTGTGGCGGCAATGGTGAAGACGCCGTGCGTCGCGGCGGTCAGGGGTTGGGACACGCGGCGGCTCGCTCAGTGGTCATCAGCGACGGCGAAGGCACGGTGGCCAACGCCTTTCTGGATTTCATAGATGGAGCCGTAGGTCTCGGGCTGTGGCAGGGGAATACGCACCGGCGCCGGCTCGAGCCGCGCCCGCAGGGTTGGCGACCCCGCCACCATGCGGGAATTGAACTCCTCCAGGCTCTCGAAATTGCCCCGTCCGCCGGCGATGGGCCACGCATCCGCCGCCATATATTCCATGAACAGCATGCGACGGTCGCGCGCCGACCGGTTGAGGTCGGAGCCGTGCACCAGGCGCACATGATGGACGCTGACCGCGCCGGCCGGGCCGGTCACCGCCACCGCGTCGGCCGGGTCGAGGCCCGATGCGGCCAGATCCATGGCGCCGACGAAGCGGCCATTGTGGTGATGGTCATGGGTCGGCCCGGTGTGGCTGCCGGGATAAACCAGAAGCGGCCCGTTGTCGGGCCCGGTGTCCGACAGCATGACGCCGATGGCCAGCCCTGAATCATTGGTGCAGGGATAAAAGGCCCAGTCCTGGTGCCACTCCACCGCAGCGCCATAACCCGCCGCCTTGACGTTGAGTTTCGTGGTCTGCAACCGCACGTCGGGGCCAAGCAGGCCGGTGAGTATCTGAAGAACGCGCGGATGGCGGACCAGATCGCCAAAGACGGGGCTGACCAGATCCGGCCGCTTGAGGCGGCGCACCCGCGGCGCGTCGGGGCGGTGGCTGTCTTCCAGGTCATACAGGTCGTCGGTCAGGTGGGTGGCGCGGTCGAGGCCGCCGGCGGCGGCGATCAGACGGTCGGTTTCGCCATTGACCCGGGCCAGCGTGGCGGCGTCCAGCACACCTTCCACAAGCAGATAGCCCTGGTCGCGGTAGCGGCGGATGTGGGCGGCAGACAGCATGATCGGGTTCCTGAGGTCTATTTGTGGGTGGCCGAGAAGACGCGATATCTGGTCATGACCGGCGATTTGCTGATTATACTTATCCGACATGAACATACAGAAATTCGACACCAGTGACGGTCCGCACCGGATCGCCTTTCTGCTGCTGCCGGGCTTTTCTCTGGCCAGTCTGAGCGCGGTGCTGGAGCCTTTCCGCGTCGCCAACCGCCTGGCGGGGCGGCCGGTGTTCGCGCCGCGCTTCTTGTCACCGGACGGCCAGCCGGTGGCGGCCTCGGCCGGTCCGGCGGTCATCGTGGACAGTGCTCTGGCGGAGGACGGCGCCCTCGTCGGCGACGGGGCGCGCCATCCCGCAAGGGGCCGGGCGGCACCATGGCGCATTGTCGTGGTACCGGCCGGTGACGCGGTGGAGACAGGGACGGCCGCCGCACGGCAGGCGGTGTATCGCTGGCTCCGGCGGGCGGCGCGCGATGGCGCGTGGCTGCTGGCGCCGGCCAATGCGCCGTTGCTGCTGGCCCGCGCCGGTCTGCTTGATGGCCGTACGGTGACCGCCCATTGGGAAGCGGCGGCGGCGCTGACGGAAATGCACCCGGCGGTACGCCTGCGGCCCGATGCGTGGGTGCATGACGGGCGGATTCTCACGGCCAGTGGTGCGGTGGCGGCGACCGGCATGGCCCTGTGGCTGATTGGCCGGATGGTGGACGAGCCGCTGGCGCGGACGGTGGCCGATCAGTTCAACTTGCCGCCGACCGTGGCTGTCGCCGCGGGGCAGGCCAGGGCCCCGGTGAGCGGGGCCAGGCCCGATGTGGCGGCGCGTCTCGGCATGGCCCATGGCGCGCTGGCGGCGGCGGTCGCGTTAATGGAGAGTCATGTGGAACAACCGCTGGCGATCGCCGGGATTGCCGCGCGCAGCGGCTTGTCGCAGCGCCAGCTTGAACGGCTTTGTCGCACCACGTTGGGCACAACGCCCAAGGGCCACTATCTGACCATTCGTCTTGGTCGGGCGCGTGAGTTGCTGGCCCAGACGCCGCTCAGCCTCAGCGAGATCGCCTATGCCACCGGGTTTTCCGGGCCGGCCCATTTCTCGGCCAGTTTCCGCCGTCGCTTCGGCTGTCCGCCGTCTGCGATGCAAAGGGGGTTTCGGCGGCCGGCTGTTGACTCGCAGGGCGGGCCGGACGTTTGATTTGGCCAGGACGATCCGGCCCATGCCGCCTTCCGCCATTGACGTGTGCCTCCGCCGGCCCCTGCGGTCATTGACCGGCGGCGAGCCGGTTTTATGGCACGGTGCGTGACGTTGGCGGCGGCGACGGACACGAACATGCCGGCCGGTTAAACGGCCCGCCACAGGGAGGGACAGGCCATGGCCTACAACGAAACACTGCGCCGCGACGTGCGGGTCAAAGCCCAGCGCGGGCTGGAGCTGCGCTGCAAGAACTGGCGGGCGGAGGCGATCCTGCGCATGCTGGAGAACAATCTGGAGAATGGCGAGAAGCCGGAAGAGCTGATCATCTATACCGGCGTCGCCAAGGCGGCACGGAGCTGGGAGCAGTTCGACCTGATCGTCGCGGCGCTGAAAAACCTGCGCGAAGACCAGACCCTGGTCATGCAGTCGGGCAAGCCCATCGCCATCTTCGATACCCACGAGCGCGCGCCCATGGTCATCATGGCCAATGGCAATGTGGTGGGCAATTACGCCGAGCCGGAAGACATTATCAACCTGGAGGAAAAAGGCCTGACCGTGGTGCCGGGCATGACGGCGGCGGCGTGGCAGTATATCGGCAGCCAGGGCATCATCCAGGGCACCTATCAGAGCTTTATCGGCGCGGCCGAGAAGTTCGGCGGCACCCTGGCCGGCCGCACCATCCTGACCGCCGGCTCCGGCGGCATGGGCGGCGCCCAGCCGCTGGCCGGCAAGATGGCCGGTGCGGCAACCCTGGTGCTGGACGTCCAGGCCGACCGCCTGCAAAAGCGCATCGACACCGGTTATCTGGACGTCATGGTTGACGATCTGGACGAGGCGCTGCGGCGGATGGACACGCTGGTCGCCAACAAGGAGGGCGGCAGCGTCGGCCTGGTGGGCAATGTGGCGGAGATCTACCCCAAGCTGCTGGAGCGTAACTGGCAGCCGGACATCGTCACCGACCAGACCATCACCGATCCCTATCGCGGCTATTTCCCCGCCGGCATGACGGTGGAAGAGACGCTGAAAATGCGCAAGGAGAACCGTGCCGAAATCAAGAAGCGGGCGCAGGAGTCCATCATCGTCCACGCCAAATGCATGATGGAGTTCGAGAAGCGCGGCGCCATCGTCTTCGAGTATGGCAACGGCCTGCGCTGGCAGGCGAGCGAAGCCGGCTTCAAGGATGCGCTGCAGATGGAGAGCTTCATCACCCTGTTCATCCGGCCGATGTTCTGCGAGGGCATGGGACCGTTCCGCTGGGTGGCGATCTCCGGCGACGAAGCCGACATTCACGAGGTGGATGACATCGTGCGTGAGACCTTCTCGGCCAACCATCCGATCGTTGACTGGATCAACATGGCCGAGAAGCATATTCACTTCACCGGCCTGCCGGCGCGTATCGGTTGGCTCGGCCACACCGAACGCACCACCCTGGCGCTGAAGGTCAATGAGGCGGTGGCCTCAGGTCGTCTCAAGGGTCCGATTGCCTTCACCCGTGATCATCTGGATTCAGGCTCCGTCGCCAGCCCCATGCGAGAGACCGAGCGTATGAAGGACGGCTCGTCGGCCATCGCCGACTGGGCTTTCCTCAACGCCATGCTCAACGTCTCGTCGGGCGGCGACCTGATCGCCGTGCACGGTGGCCAGGGCGGCCGGCGCTCGCAGTGTGCAGGCGTCACCACGGTGGCGGACGGATCGGCGCTGGCGGCCAAGAAGATTCCCGCCATCATGAATGGTGATACGGGCATCGGCGTGCTGCGCCATGCGGACGCCGGTTATGAAAAGGCCATCGAGACCAAAAAGAAGTTCGGCCTGGGGTTGCGCCTCGACGCCAACTGACAGAGCGCGGAGACGGGCGGCGCCAGGCGCCGCCCTTTTCGCGTCATGCACGATCATATGATGGCCGCCGTCCTGTGACGGCGGCGCCAACAGGGAGAAACGGGGATGCGGCGACGCCTGAACCAGGACGATATTGAACCGATGATGCTTGGCGGTCTGGTGCTGAGCGCCGGCGGCAGCGGCTTGAGCCGCATGGACTCGAACCGGGCGCAGGGCCGCATGGCCCTGGGTCTCGGCGCCATTGATCTGTGCACGCTGGATGAATATGACGCCGATGACGTGGTGCTGGTGGCCACCGGCGTCGGCGCGCCGGGCGGCGCCACCAAGCGGCGCAGCGAACCGCGCGACGCCATCCGCGCGGCGGAAATGGTCATCGAGGCCTATGGCAAGATGCCGGTCGGTGTCTTCGCCGCCCATGCCGGCGGCTTCGGCGCCTGGCTGATCGCCGCCGCCCTGAACATCGACGTGGTGGACGTGGCCGGTAACGGTCGTGGTCATCCAACGGTGGAGATGGGCGCGCTGGGCCAGGCCGGCGACACCACGGCGAGCGTTATCCAGGCGGCCTATTGTTCCGGCCGCATGGACGGTGATGCGCCCATCAGCGTGCTGTATGACGGCAATATCGCCAATGGCGAGTTCATTCTGCGGGCGGCGGCGACCCGCAACGGCGGCGGCATTCCCGCCGCCCGTGGGCCGCACACGGTGGCGTTCCTGAAGAAGCACGCGGCCGTCGGCGCGGTGGACTATCAGTACAAGATCGGTCAGGCCATGGCGGCGAAGAAGGAAGGGCCCGAGCGCTACAAGGCGACCACCAAGCCGACCAAGGGCAAGATTCTGGTGGAAGGCAAGGTGGTGTCCAACACCTGCAAGTATGGCGGCGGCTTCGATGTGGGTTTCGTCACCATCGAAGGCAAGCAGGGCACGGCGCGGCTGGCTGTCTGGAACGAGTATATGGCGGCCGAATTGAACGGTAAGCGCGTCGGCACCTTCCCCGACCTGCAGGCCAGCATGGACCTGAAGACCGGCAACCCCATCGCTATCTCGGAGATGAAGAAGGGCGTTGAGGTGGCGATCCTGACCGCCTCCAAGCATGACATCACGCTTGGCGACGGGGTGTGGGACAAGGCGGTCTATCCGCAGGCGGAAGAGATGCTGGGCATTTCCATCGCCAAGGAGGCGCTGGCCGGCCGCACCGGCGGCAAGAGCCGCCGTCGCTAGAGCGGCGCGCGTCGCCGGGGTGCGGTCATGACCGTTGAACTCGCGGCGCGCGACCACCTGTCGCTGGCCAACCTCGCCCGCGCTGCCTTTGCCGGTGAGGCCGTGCGCTTCGCCACGTCGGCGGCGCAGCGCATGGACTGGGCGCGGGGCCATTTCCTGGAACTGCTGTCGGCCAATCCCGACGCCTTCGTCTATGGAGTGACCACCGGCGGCGGCATGGATGCGCTCAAACGCATTCCACAGTCCCAGTGGCAGCAGAAGGCGGCGCGGCCGCCACAGGCGTTTGGTCAGGCGTTCGGCGGCGGCGTTCTGCCGGACGCCGCCGTGCGCGCCATCGTCTTTGCCCGGCTGGCAAACTTCGTCGAGGGCAATGCCGCCATCAGCAGCGCTACGGCGGCGCGCGTCGCCGCCATGCTGGACGGCGGAGCGATGCCGGTGGTGCCGCGCTGGGGCCAGGCCGGGCCCGGCGAGATCGTGCCGCTTGGCCACATTATGAGTGAGTTGCGCGATGGCGCGCTGGGCATCCGCGAGGACGGCGCGCTGTATAACGGCTCGCCCGTGTCGGCCGGCCTGGCCGGTCATGCGGCCTTGCTGGCGGCGCCGCGCCTCCGGCTGATGGCGCGGATTTTCGCCCTGTCCATCGAGGCCTTCAAGGCGCCGCTGGATGCCTATGATCCGGCGCTGCGCCCCTTGTGGGGCGATGACCATGAAAGCCGGGCGCTGGCCATGCTGTGGGCGGACATCGGCCAGGCTGACCGCAGCGAACGCCGCTTCTATCAGGCGCCGGTAAGCTGGCGCATCGTGCCGCGCCTGTTGGGCACGGCGCTGCGCGCCGCCGATACCCTGGCCGATGTGGCGGCGGTGTCGCTGCGCTCGGTGACCGACAACCCGGTCTATGTGCCGCCGGACCATCCGACCTGTGGTGACGATCACCCGCACGGCCGGGTGTTTTCCAACGGTGGCTATCACAACGCCACGGCGACGCCGGCCATGGACAGCCTGGCCGCCGCACTGGCCGACCTTATCAGCCTGGCCCACCGTCAGGTGGTGAAGATGCACAAGCCAGCGGTGTCGGAACTGCCCGACCGGCTGATGGTGGCGGCGCACAACTTCTCGACCCACCGCCTCGACTATGTGGCCAACGGCCTGGAAGAAGAGGCGCGCCGCGCGGCGCAGACGACGTTGCTGTCGTCCGGCGAGATCGGTGCGTCCGAACAGGACGATGTGCCGGTCATGACGGTGGTGGCGTGGAACGGACTGGATACGGTGAGCCGTCTGGCCGACGCCATGATGGCGGTGCTGGCCGCCTCGGCCAGCCAGGCGCTGCAGGTGACGGGGCGGCGACCGGCGGCGGCGCTCCGTGATCTGCTGGACGATGTGCGACACTGGTTTCCGCCGGTGGAGTCGCCGCGCGCCCAGGGCGACGAGCTGGCGGCGCTGGCCAGCGCCTTCACCCGCTCCATAGAGCGGCTGGATGGCCGCGGACCGGTCGCCGAAGGAGCACAGACATGACCGTCACAGTGAACAGCCGGCAGGATTTTACGTTAGCCAATCTGCACCGCGTGGCGTTCGCCGGCGAAAGTGTGCGGCTGGGCGAGCAGGCCCGCGCTCGCATGGGCAGGACCCGCAGCCAGTTCATGGATCTGATCAACAATGATCCCACCGCCTTCGTCTATGGCGTGACCTCGGGTTATGGCATGGCGGCGAAGACGCGGCTGAACCCGGAGCAACGGCGCATTCACGCGGCGCGTCCGGCGCGTGCACTGGGTATTACCTATGGCCGGCGCATGGAGCCGCGTCTGGTCCGTGCCATCGTCTTTGCCCGGCTGGCCAACTATGTGGAAGGCAATGCGGCGGCGCGGCCGGTAATCGCCGAGCGAGTGGCGGCCATGCTGGACGGCCGGCCACTGCCGGACCTGTCGCTGGACGGTGCGGTCAGCGCCGGCGAAATCCTGCCGCTGGGTGAGCTGTTCGCTCACCTGTTCGGCGACGGCAACGAGGAAAAGGAGTCCGGCACGTTCGCCAACGGTTCGCCGGTGTCTTCGGCCATGCTGGGTGAGGCGGCGATCCTGGCACGCGGCCGGCTGGACATGGTGGCCCATGTGTTCGCGCTCTCCATCGAGGCATTCGACGCGCCGCTGGCGGCCTATGACGAGGCGCTGGACGATCTGTGGGGTGATGCGCATGACGCGGCGGCGCTGTCTGGTTTGCGCCGCCTGCTGGCCGGCGGTCGCACGGAACGCCGGCCCTACCAGGCACCGGTCAGCTTTCGGGTGCTGCCGCGAGTCCTGGGTCAGGCCCATCGGGCGGTTGCCCAGGCGGAACAGCAGGCGGCAACCATGCTGGCGGCGATCACCGACAATCCGGTCTATATCCCGCCGGAGCACCCCAGCAATGGCGGCGCCTATCCGCACGGCCGGGCGATCTCCACCGGCGGCTATCACAGTGCGGCGGCGGCGCCGGCGCTGGATGCGTTGGCGCAGAGCTGGGCCGACTTGCAGGCCATCGCCGACCGCCACACAACGAAGATGCACATGGGCCGCGTATCGCTTTTGCCGGACGGGCTGCGCAGCGACGACCACCCCTTTTCCACCATGGCGCTGGGGTTCGTCCAGGGCGGCTTCAGCGAGATGGCGCGGCATAACGCGCACACCACTTTTTTGCCGACCGGTCATTCCGGTGGCTCGACCCAGGACGATGTGGCCTGCGTCACGCCCATCGCCTACATCAAGGAGCAGGCGACGGCGCACTATCTGATGCTGGGTCTCGCCGGGCTGGCGGTGGTGGCGAGCCAGGCGCTGCATGTGACGGGGCGCGACGTGGCGCCACCGCTTACGGATTTTCTGGCGGCGGTGCGGCGGCTGTGTCCGCCGATCGCCAGCCTGCGCCATGTGGGCCATGACTGTGAGCGGGTGGCGGAGGCCATGGCCGGCGCGGTAGTGCGTGGCGATACAGAGCTGTGGCAGGAACAGGTGATGGGATTCGCCGGCATACCCGGCCCGGGAGGTCAGTCATGACCGTCATCCTGGAGCGCCGCAGTGACATGAATCTGGACTCCTATCGCCGCGTCGCCTTCGGCGGCGAGGGGGTGGATTTCGCGCCGGCGGCGATCACCACCATGGAGCGGACGCGGGCCAGCTTCCTCCGGCTGCTGGAAGAGCCGGACATCTTCATCTATGGCGTCACCTCGGGCTGGGGCATGGAGGCCGGGCGCAAGCTGAACGCCGCCGAGCGCGAGGCGCACGCCAAGGAGAAGCCCAATCACATCGGCGGCCAGTCGTTTGGCGGCGAGGCTTTGCCGGAGCGACTGGTGCGCGGCATCGTCTTTGCCCGCTTGACGAATATTGTGGAGGGTCATTCGGCGGTGCGGCCGGAACTGGCGCGGGAAATCGCCGCCATGCTGAACGGCCCGCTGCCACCGGTGCCGTCGGGCGGCAATATCGGCTCCGGCGAGATCATCCCGCTGTTCCATCTGTTCACGCCGCTGATGGGCGAGGCCCGCTCGGTCAAGGAACCGGGCGCGCTGCTTAACGGCTCGCCCATGGCCAGCGCCATGGCGGCGGATACGGCGGTGCTGGCCGGCCGTCGACTGCGCCTGGCGGCGCTGGTGCTGGCCCTGTCGGCGGAAGCCATCCTGGCGCCGCTGGCGGCCTATGATTCGGCCCTGGATGATTTGTGGAACGACCCGCACGAGGCACGGGCTCTGGCGACCCTGCGCGCCCTGCTGCAGGGCGGGGCGGCGACGCGGCGCGATTACCAGGCGCCGGTGAGTTATCGCATCCTGCCGCGGGTCCTGGGCCAGGCCGGGCGGGCGGCGGACCATATGGCGGAAGTGGCCAATGTTGCGTTGCGCGCGGTTACTGAAAACCCGGTCTATGTGCCGCCGCATCACCCGAGCAATCATGGCCGCTATCCTAATGGCCGGGCGGTGTCCAACGGCGGCTATCACAATGCCACCGCCGCGCCGGCGATGGACGGGCTGGCCCAGTCCTGGGCCGATATCGCCAATCTGGCCGGCCGTCACGCCAGTCATCTGTTCGATGGCGACTCGTCCCTGCTGCCGCCTGGGCTGGCGACGGCGGAGAGCCCGCTGCGCCTGCAGCTCTATGGCTGGATCGCGGTGTCCTATGTGGAGGCGGCGCAGGAGGCGGCACAGCGCACGCTGATCCCCGGGCGGGAGGCGGATCCGGCGGACGATGTTCACTGCACCGCGCCCATCGCCTGGGAGCGGGAGCGGCGGACGGCGCGCGAGATGATCAACACCCTGGCGGTGCTGGCGATGACCGCCAGCCAGGCGCTGCATGTGACGGGACGGACTGCGCCGCCGGCGCTGCAACCGCTGCTGGCCGACGTGCGCCGCCTGTTCGCGACCTCCGCCGCCATGCGTGACCACGCAGCCGAAGCGCGCGCCCTGGCCGACGCCATGGAGCAGGCGGTGCTGAGTGGCGCCATCCACGACGACCGGCTGACGGCATGACCGTTATTCTGAACAGCCGGCGGGACGTGACCCTGGCGGCGCAGCGGCGCGTCGCCTTCGCCGGCGAGAACGTAAGGCTGGGGCCGAAGGCGATGGCCGCCATGGAGCGCGCCCGTGCGTCTTTCATGGACTATATCGACGGCGATCCGGACTCCTTCGTCTATGGGGTGACGAGCTGGTATGGCGAAGGCGCCAAGAACCGTCTGTCGGTGGCCGAGCGCAAGGAGTATGCGAAATGGGCGCCGCATGACTGGACCGGCACCATGGGCGAGAGGCTGCCGGAGCGGGTGGCGCGCGCCATCGTCCTGTCGCGCCTGACCAACTTCGTCGAGGGGCACGCGGCCATCAGCCCGAAACTGGCGCGCCTGGTGGCGGCCATGCTGAAAGAAAAGAGGCTGCCGCCGGTATCGGTGGACATGAACGGCAGCGCCGGCGAGATCATCGCGCTGGGCGCGCTGTTCGATCCGCTGTCAAAGGTCTTTGTCATGCAGGAGCGGGACTTCGGCTGCCTGATCAACGGCTCGCCGGCGGCCTCCGCCCTGGTTGGCGATGTGGCGCTGCTGGCGGGTCCGCGCCTGGCTCTGGCCGAGCAGGTTTTTGCCCTGTCGGCCGAGGCGTTCAACGCACCCATGGATGCCTATGATCCGGTGTTCGACGACTGGTGGGGCGACCCGTACGAGGCGGCGGCGCTCAAATCCCTGCGCCGGTTGCTCAAGGGCGGCAATCGCACACGGCGGCCCTATCAGGCGCCGGTCAGCTATCGCATCCTGCCGCGGGTCCTGGGGCAGGGCCGGCGGGTGGTGGCCCAGGCGGAAGAGGTGGCGGCGATCTCACTGTCGGCGGTGTCGGACAATCCCGTATGGGTCATGCCGTGCAAGCGCTATCCCAAGGGCACGGCGCTGTCCAACGGCGGCTATCACAATGCCAAGGCCTATCCGGCCATAGATAATGTGGCGGCGATGTGGGCCGATCTGTGCCTGGTGGCCGACCGCCAGACGGTCAAGCTGCACCGTGAGGACATTTCCCTGCAGGGGCACCTGACCATGAGCGGCGCGCCGGGCTTCACCACCCACATGCTGCGCATGGTGCAGGTGGCCTATGGCGAGGCGGCGCGCCATGCGGCGCAGCGCACCTTCCTGCCGGGCAGCGGTGATTTTGGCCAGAACGACGTGACCTTGCCGACCTTTCAGGCGTGGGATCGGGAGCGCCGCGCGGCCACGGCCTTCGAGGCGTCGCTGGCCCTGCTGGCGGCCAGCGCCAGCCAGGCGCTGGCCACTACCGGGCGCAAGGCGCCGCGGGCGCTGAACGGTTTTCTCGAAACCGTGCGGCAACACTTTCCGCCGATGGATGAACGCAAGCCACGGCGCATGGGCGAGTATGCGGAGCGCCTGCGTCGCGCCTTCGCTGCCCGCGTACTGGCCGATGCGGCGGCGACACCGGCTGCGGCCGGACGAAAGCGTCGCCCATGACCATCACCCTGGACAGCCGCAAGGACTTTACCCTGGCCAACTATGCGCGGGTGGCGGCCGGCGAGGGTGTGGCGTTCAGCGATGGGGCGCGGCAGCGCATGAGCGACGAGCGGGCGCGTTTCATCGCCCTGCTGGACAGTGATCGCAGCCAATTCATCTATGGCACCACGTCGGGCGGCGGGCCGGATGCCAAGAACGCAATTCCGGCGGACGAGCAGCGCAAGCGCTCCGCCTGGAAGCCTGAATCCGCGACCGGCGCCGGATTTGGCGGCGAGCCCCTGCCGGAGTCGGTGGTGCGCGGCATCGTCTTCGCGCGATTGGCCAACTATGTGGAGGGCCATGCCAAGAGCCGGCCGGTGATGGCCGAACGGGTGGCGGCGCTGCTGGACGAGCCCATGGCCGAGGTGCCGTCGGGCGGCCAGGTGGGCCCCGGCGAGGTCCTGCCGCTGGCCTTTGTCACGGCCAGGCTGTGGGGCGATGACCTTGAAGAGGGCGAGCCCATGGCCCTGATCAACGGTTCGCCGGTGTCGGCCGCTCTGGCTGCGGATACGGCCTTGCTGGCGACGCCGCGCCTGGCCCTGGCGGAGGAAGTGTTCGCCCTGTCGGTGGAAGCCTTCAATGCGCCGCTCGACGCCTATGACCCGGCGCTGGACGATCTGTGGGGCGACCCCTTCGAGGGCCGCGCGCTGGTGTCTCTGCGCCGTCTGCTGACCGGTGTCAGCACAGAGGGCCGGCGGCCATATCAGGCGCCGGTCGGCTGGCGCATCCTGCCGCGGGTGCTGGGCCAGGCGTGGCGGGCGGTGGACGGCGTGACCCGGGCGGCGGAAGTGAGCCTCGCCTCGGTCACCGACAATCCCGTGCTGGTGCCGGCAGACCATGATCATCCGCACGGCCGGGCGCTGTCGAACGGCGGCTATCACAACGCCATGGCGACGCCGGCGTTGGACACCCTGAGCCAGAGCTGGGCCGACCTGGCGAGCCTGGCCGACCGCCAGACCACCAAAATGCACGCCGGCCCCACCTCGCTGTTGCCGGCCATGCTGAAGCCGGCCGGCAGTCCGGGCTTTGGCACGGCTATCCTGGCCATGGCGGCCATCGGCTTCGTCGAGGACGCGCGCCATGCGGCGCAGCGAACCTTGCTGCCGGGCAGCGAAGGCGGCGGCTTCGGCCAGAACGACGTGGCCTCGCCGACCATGCAGGCGTGGCGCAAGGAGCGGCAGGCCGCCGCCGCGCTGGAAGCGACGCTGGCCTGTCTCGCCATCGCCGCCAGCCAGGCGCTGGCGGTGACCGGCCGCACCGCGCCACCGGCGCTGGATAGCCTGGTGAGTCTGGTGCGCCGGCATTTCCCGCCGGTGGCGGCAGCTACCGAAGGGCGCCGTTTTGGCCCGGAGGCGGCGGCGCTGACGGCGGCGTTCAGGGATCGAATCGCCGGCCCGGCGGGCACCAGCGCAGAGTCCTGACGGTTCGACCGTCGGACCGCCTCCATATTTCCAATGCAGAACGAATTGTTCCCGTGGCCGCTTGGGTTGTGCTCACAACAATGTCAGACATGGCTGGAAATCCGGCCCGGTCCGGCCAAAACGCAGTCGGTGAGCGGTTAGGCGGGCGGCGGGTTTCCTCTGATGAATCCGGTGGATTTTCAATGAATTAGACACATTGGTGCGGGCCATGGGTGAGGCCGGTCAGACGAATCGACCGCTCCGGGTCACGGTTTTGCGTGTGCTATTGCCTTGCGTCTGTCTCCGGCGCTCCCGTATTCTTCGCCGCGCAGCAGAACAAGTCGGACGCATCGGGGTTCCCGGAGCAGTCAATAACCGGCGGTGCTGAGCAGGCAGTGAACAGGCGCTGCGTCGCGGAAGTGTCGTATAGGAGCGGTCCGGGGAAGGATCGTGATCGGGAGATTTCCGGCGGCATTGTGTTCTGTCTTACCTGAACGGACTGGGGGGAAGCGCCGGAATGGCTTATTTCGTCGTCAAGCGTCTCGGGCAGTTGCTGGTCGTCATGTGGGCGTGCAGCTTCATCCTGTTTGTGCTCACCGCCGCATCGCCGGCGCGGGTCGAGGTCAATATCCTTGGCCAGTTCGCCGTCCAGGCGCAGTATGAGATTCTGCGGGAAACCCTGCGGCTCGATGATCCCCTGCTGGTGCGCTACACCCGCTGGATGGGGCAGATCGCCGGTCTCAGCCCACATCCGCTGACCGATCCGAAACTGAACGAGGCCATCGCCGGGGTGGAAGACTTGCGCGGCCGTGGCGCCGGCGCGCGAACCGACCTGGGTCTTGAGGACTCACGCGGTGAGCAGTACTTCCTCAACTTCGGCTATTCCATGGAGACGCGGCAACCGGTCAACGACTTCGTCTGGAACCGTCTGGGCAATACGGCCATGCTGGCCGGGTTCGCCTTTGTCATGATCGTTCCCATATCCCTGATCATCGGCGTTTTCGCCGGCATGAAAGAGGGCAGCCTGCTTGACCGCACCCTGTCCATGTCCTCGGTGGTGACCACCTCGATCCCAGAATTCGCCTCGGCGGTCTTCCTGCTGGTCATCTTTGTCTTCACGCTGCGGGTGCTGCCGGGCACCAGTCCGCTGGTGGATTTCACGGACTGGTCTCTGCTGCAGCAGCTTATCCTGCCGGCCGCCGTGCTGGTGTTGTATGACATCGGCTATGTGGCGCGCATCGTTCGCGGCTCCATGGTCGAGGTGATGACCCAGCCCTATATCCGCACGGCGATTCTCAAGGGGCTGAAGTATCGCGAAGTGATCACCCGCCATGCCCTGCGCAATGCGATGATCGCCCCCTTCACGGTGCTGCTGTTGCAGATTAGCTGGTTGCTGACCGGTGTCGTGGTCACCGAAGTGGTGTTCGCCTATCCCGGTCTCGGCCGCACCGTCCTGCAGGCGGCCCTGTTCAACGATATCGAGGTTCTGCAGGCGACCACCCTGATTGCGGTCATCATCGCCGTTGGCACCCAGTTCGTGGGTGACATCGGCTACATGATTCTGAACCCGCGCATCCGGCTGACCTAGGAGATTCGCAATGGCTGATCAGACCAGTGTGAACCGCGCCGGCGTGCTGGCGGCCGATGATGCCCAGCCGGCGCAGCGCCTGCCCGGTTGGGCCAGCAAGACCGTCTTCGGATTCGGCCTACTGACCGAATCCTATCCCGCCATGATTGGCGTCGGGCTTATTGTCTTCTGGGTGCTGGTGGCGATCTTCGCCGGGGTGCTAGCGCCCTATTCGCCAACCGAGAGCTTCCCCGGCGCGCTGGCCACCACCGGGTTTTCGCCGACGCCGGAGCACTGGCTGGGCCTCGACAATCTGTTCCGCGACAGCCTGTCCCGCGTTCTTTACGGCGCCCGCACGGTCCTGTTCGTCACGCCCCTGGCGGTGGGCACGGCCTTTATCATCGGTTGCACACTGGGTCTGACGTCAGGCTATTACGGTGGCTGGATCGATGACATCATCCAGCGTATCTCTGATGTCATCCTGGCTTTCCCGCTGCTGATTCTCTACGTCATCCTGATCTCCACCTATGGCGCGTCGATACAGAACATCGTCATCGCCATCGGCCTTGGCGCATCACCGGGCATCGGCCGCATTACCCGCGGTCTGGTGCTGGACATCCGCGAGCAGGAATATGTGAAGGCCGCGCAGATCCGTGGTGAGTCCAGTTTCTTCATCATGCTGATCGAGCTGCTGCCCAATGCCCGCGGGCCGCTTATCGTCGATATGTGCCTGCGCTTCGGCTATGCCATCATCACCATCGGCGGCCTGGGCTTTCTGGGCCTTGGCCTGCCGCCGCCCAACCCCGACTGGGGCAGCATGGTGTCGAAGTCGATCAACTTCATTCCGGTCTCGCCGGAGATGGCCATATTCCCGTCCATTGCGATTTCCTCGCTGATTGTCGGCTTCAACCTGCTGGCGGACGGGCTGCGCGAGATTGCCCATCGCGACTAATGGCCACTGCTGCGGATGGCCACTGCGGCGGACGGGTTGTCGCAGCGCAGCACAACGGGCGGTGGCCACTTATCCGGCCTCTCCCGGCCTATCACCGGCGCGATACCGCGCCATGGACAACCGGTGCGTGACGCGCGCGCCAGGACAAGACGGATAGCACCATGACCGACGTTCTTGACCGACCCGGAGCATCTGGCTCGCGTACCGGCGGACCCGTCCTGGAGATCAATGACCTGTCGATCTCCTACTTCATCCGCGCCGGCGAAGTGCCGGCCGTGACCGACTTCAACCTCAAGCTGCAGCCGGGCGAGAGCTATGGCCTGGTCGGCGAATCCGGCTGCGGCAAGACCACCGTCGCCATGGCGATCATGCAGTATCTGGGCCTTAACGGCCGGGTGGTGAATGGTGAGATCCTGTTCGAAGGCCAGGACCTGGCGACGGCGCCGGCGGAAGAGCTGCGGCGTATCCGCGGCGCCCGTCTGTCCATGGTCTATCAGGATCCGCAGACCGCGTTGAACCCGTCCATGACCGTTGGCCGGCAGTTGATGGAAGTGCCCATCCGCCACGAGAACGTGTCGCGGGAAGAGGCCTATGACCGCGTCGCCGCCATGCTGGACGAAGTGCGTATGCCCGATCCCAAATCGGTCATGCGGCGTTTTCCGCACCAGATTTCCGGCGGTCAGAAGCAGCGCGTGGTCATTGCCATGGCACTTTTGTCCAACCCGTCGCTGCTGTTGCTGGACGAACCGACCACCGGACTGGACGTGACCATCGAGGCCGCAGTGGTCGACCTCATCGCCGAACTGCGCGAAAAGCACAACACGTCGCTGCTATACATTTCCCACAACCTGGGTCTGATCACCAAGGTCTGTGACCGGGTCGGCGTGATGTATTCGGGCGAGCTGGTGGAAGAGGGCAAGATCCGTGACGTCTTCAAGAAGACGCGCCATCCCTACACCATGGGTCTGTTCAACTGTATCCCGTCCATTTCCTCGGTTGGCCGGCAGACCAAGCTGACGCCGATCCCGGGTCAGGTGCCGCTGCCCAACCAGCGGCCGCCGGGCTGCACCTTCGGGCCGCGCTGTCACGCCTTCCGCGCTGGCACCTGCGACCAGAATGTGATCCGGATCGAGGGTGTAGCCGACGATCCGGGCCATTCGGTCCGCTGCATCCGCTGGCGGGAGGTGGACCCGATCGCCAAGGAGCCCATGCCACGGGCCAATCTGGAGTCGGCCGAGACCGTCGTCTCGGTCGAGGACATGTCCAAGTTCTACGAGCAGCGTGACTTCAGCATGAAAGCCATGCTGTCCGGTCGTACGCGCAACTATGTCAAAGCCAATGAGGACATGGATTTCGAGGCGCGGCGCGGTCAGACTCTGGCCATCGTTGGCGAGTCCGGCTGTGGCAAGTCCACCTTTGCAAAGGTGCTGACCGGCATCGAGGAAGCGACGGCGGGAGCCATTCAACTGCGCGGCGAGAACATTGCCGTGGTGCCGGTGCGCAAGCGCGGCCGCGAACTGATCCGCTCCATCCAGATGGTGTTCCAGAACCCGGATTCGACGCTGAACCCGTCGCACTCCGTCGGCTGGGCGATTTCACGGGCGCTGACCAAGCTGGCCGGGCCGGATGAAAGCTCAGGCGAGGGGCGGCGGCGCAAGGTGCTGGACCTGCTGGACATCGTCCGCCTGAACCACCAGTTCATCGGCCGTAAGCCCCGTCAGTTGTCTGGTGGCCAGAAGCAGCGCGTCGCCATCGCCCGCGCCTTTGCCGGCAATCCGGAGATCGTTATCGCCGACGAACCGGTATCGGCGCTGGACGCCTCGGTACAGGCCGCGGTCATCAACCTGCTGCGGGAAATGCAGGAGCAGTACAACACCACGGTCCTGCTGATCAGCCACGATCTGGGTCTGGTTCGTTACCTGGCCGATCATGTGGTGGTCATGTATATGGGACGGGTGATGGAGTACGGCCCGGTCGAGGACATTTTCGAGCCGCCCTATCATCCCTATACAGAAGCCCTGCTGTCGGCGGTGCCGGTGCCGGACCCGGATCTGCAGCAGACCCGCATCCGTCTTGAGGGTGAGATCCCGTCGGGCTTCAACCCGCCGCCGGGCTGCCGCTTCGCCTCGCGCTGCCCGCGCAAGGTCGGCGCCATCTGCGACACCACGCTGCCGCCGATGGTGACGGCATCGCCGGGCCACACCATCGCCTGTCACATACCGCTGGACGAGCTGAACAAGGTGGAGCCGATCTTCAATTTCGGCGGCGCGGAGGGTGACGGCGACACGGCCAGACACTGACGGCCGGCCGGGACGCTTCATGGCGGCCCCGGCTACTTAGGCCCCGGCTACACAGGTAAAGAAGGCGTCGCCCCCGGGGCGGCGCCTTTTTCTTTCCGGGTGCGGCAGCGGGCCGGGATATGCGGAAGCGGGCCGGAACCGCGCCACGGTTCCGTAGTGGCGGCGGTTCAGCCCGGCGCGACGCGCCGTGGCAGGGCCAGAATGAGCACGAGGCCGGCGATGAATCCGCCAAGGTGGGCCTGCCAGGCGATGGCGCTGCCGGCGGTGTCGCCGAAGCCGACAAAGCCCAGCAGCACATTGAGGATCAGCAAAACGGCGACGAAGCCGGCCGCCGCCTTCAGCCCGCCAAGCCGCCAGGCGTAGAGCCGGGTGGCGGCGCCGAGGCAGCCATAGACCGCACCGGACGCGCCGATGACGATAACCGGCGCGGGGCCGACCAGGGCGGTCAGGGTGAGCGCGCCGGCGGCACCGGTGATCGCCAGGAACAGGACAAAGGCAGGGCGACCGATGGCGCGTTCGACGGCGCTGCCGATGGCCAGCAGAAAGCCGGTATTGAGAATGACATGGGGCCAGTCCGCGTGCAGCGCCATGTGGCTCAGCAGGGTCCCCCATTCGTGCAGGCTGGTGCGGCCGCTGTGGTCGGGCTGAAACTGCGCCAGGAAGGCCGCCGGACTGAAGGCCAGCCATTCCACGGCCGGCCCCAGGAGATGGGGCAGCAGCACATGGAGAAGCAGATGGATGGCCAGCAGGCCGATGGCCAGCCCCTTGGTGACCGGCGGCAGGTTGAAGACGGGCGGGCCGGACCGGAGGCGGCGCGGCTGGCCGGAAGCGCGGAACACGGGACAGGGCTCTCCACTACAGGGCGACGCGACGGGCGCGCAACGGATGGGCGTAAAGTGACAAGGTGGGTGGACGGAGATCGGCCCGCGCCGGACAACTGCATCTGCCCCCGAGTGTAACGCGAACCCAGTGTAGCAAGAACGCCGGCCGGCCGACAGACGGCGGCGGGGCGGGCGGCCCGGTCTATGGGCGACTATTGTGCCAGGCCCAGGCGGTTTCGACGATACGGGTCAGGCTGCTGCCGGTTGCTGTCCAGCCCAGGATTCTTTGTGCGTGTTCGGCGGCGGCCACCAGCCGCGGCGGATCGCCCGCCCGGCGCGGCGCGGCAGTGATCGGAACCGGCCGGCCGGTCACCTGCTCTACCGCGTGAATCACCTGGCGCACCGAATGACCCGTGCCGCTTCCCAGATTGAGGGTCAGCGAGTCGCCGCCGGCCAGAAGATGGTCCAGGGCCCGCACATGGGCCGTGGCCAGATCATCCACATGCACATAGTCGCGAATGGCGGTGCCGTCAGGGGTGTCGTAGTCGCTGCCGAAAACCGCGAGCGGCGCGCCACCGGCGGCCGCGTCCAGTGTCAGGGGAATGAGATGGGTTTCGGGCGTGTGCGCCTCGCCTATAAGGCCAGTCGGGTCGGCCCCGGCGGCGTTGAAATAGCGCAGCGCCGCGTGACGCAGGCCAAGACTGTGCCACGACGTCATCAGGGACTCCGCCGCCAGCTTGGTGCGGCCATAGGTATTGAGCGGATTGAGCGGCGTGGACTCGGCGATGGCCGCCACGTCGGGCCGGCCGTAGACGGCGCAGGTGCTGGAGAAGACGAGAGAGGTGAGGCCGGCCCGCGTCATGGCGTTGAGCAGCGACAGGGTGCCGGCCACATTGACGTCCCAGTAGGTGGCCGGGTCGCTTTCCCCTTCGCCCACCAGGGCGAGGGCGGCGAAGTGCATGACCGCGGCCGGGCGGTATTCGGCCAGTGTCGCATCCAGCGCGGCGCCGTCGCGGATATCGCCCTGGACCAGCGGACCCCAGCGCACCGCCCGGGCGTGGCCACGCGACAGGGTGTCGAACACCACCGGCCGGTGACCGGCCGCGGCCAGGGCCTTGGCCGCGTGGCTGCCCACATAGCCGGCGCCGCCGGTGACCAGAACCGTGACGGCGGCGGCAGGCGGTGGCGTTCCGGGCATGATCAGCGCTTCAGCCCAAGGACCGCCACATGGCCGGCATCGTGTATGGCGATGGCGCCATCGCCGTCGGTGTTCATCACATGAACAGCGCGGCAGGCGCGACGGATGCGGTCAATGTCGCTGAACAGAGAATAGGAATAGTAAATCCCGTCGCCCTCGGAGTAGTGCCAGCCTTTGCCGCGGGTCTTGAGCCACACCACCGCCGGCCACAAACCAAGCCGCCACAGCCAGCGCTTGGCAAGACGGGCCCCGGGGGGCCCCATGCCATAATTGTTGTTGTCGGAGAGAAAGATCGCGCGATCGGCGACCCGCAGCATTTCGTCAATGGCGCGAGAGGCATCGCGGATATGGTGCAATGCACCGAAGGCACAGACCAGATCGAACGCGCCATCGGCCTGCGCCAGCGCGAGAGCGTCGCCGGCGACAAGTTCTGTTTCAGTCAGGTCGTGCTGCGCGTGGCCGATGCGCCGCAGGTCTTCCGACGGCTCGATACCCAGTACTCTGATGCCGGGAAGTTCCGCCTTGATACGTCGCAGGGCGCGCCCGGTACCGCTGCCCACATCGAGAATGGACCGCACGCCGGCGTGACGCGCCCAGCCGATCAGCACCGCGAGGGCCAGGTCATGCTCGCCCTCGTCACTGGCGTGCCAGTCATCATAGTGGCCCGCGGTGCGGGCATAGTAGCTCTGCTGCAAGGTAAATTCGGGCGGGGTTCCCGCCATCGGCCATCTCCTGCATCGGTGGGAACGGCATTGTGGCGGCTGCGGCGTGGCCTGTCACGCCGGGCCCCTGCGTGGTTCGGACCCGCCACCCCATGGCCCGGATAGTCATGGCCGGGCGGAGTGGTCGGCCGCAACCGCGGCGTGGAGTGGTCGGCCGCAACCGCGGCCAGGGGGTGGGTTGCGGCGAGGCGGCCGGCCGGGCAGACTTATGGTCTGAACGACCTGCACCGGCGTTTATGCGCGTATGGAGACCCGCCTCATGATCCGATTCCTGAGCGCCGTGGCCTTGGCCCTGCCGCTGGCCGGCGGGTTCATGGCTGGTGGGCCGTCGCTTGCCAGTGACGCTGAACGGGGTGCTCCAACGGTGGCCGAGCCCGCGTCCGGCAATACACCGTCGCAGGAATCCCTGCTGAACATGGACCGCGACCAGTTCGCCAGCTTCTTCGACGACCTGGTCTCGTCTGCCTACCGGTCGCCCGCCATCGCGGACGGGAGTTTCATCATCGGCGGGTTCAGCCCGGTCATGAGTGAATGGTTCGCCTATGGCGCGTCGCGTCGCCCGGACCTGTTCCGGCAATTGCTGCGCGACCTTCAGGGCGTCACCGATATGACCCAGCGACGCGGGATTCTCGAGTCGGCCCGTGACAGCCTGGGCCGGGAAATATCGAACCTTGAATCGAGCCAGGCACGGCTGGACGCCCTCCGCAGGGAGACGGGCGTGTCGTCCGAGGCGCGCATGGCCCGGACCCAGGCCTATTACGAAGAGCGGGCGCGTCTGCGAGACGCCGAGGACGCCCTGGAGGTGCTGAGCATCTGGATGGAGTTCCCTCACGAGGGCACCCGATAGCCTGCACCGGTGCCGCCGCGCCGGTATTTTCCGTTGCCGCCGGCTACGGCCAATGCCAGAGTTTCGCCCATGACGGACGTGGTGCAACGCCCGCCGTCGGCGGGGTGATGGCAGGGACCAGACAGCAGGGAACAGGGAATGGACGAGCCCGCACAGATGCAAGCGCGCGACCTGATCGATATCGAGCGCTATCCCATAGACCGGCTGGACAGTGTTGAGGGCCAGGCCCTGGTGGCGGCGTGCCGGGCCGACCTGAAGGCGCGCGCGTTGTGCCGCCTGCCCGGCTTTATCCGGCCCGCTGCCCTGGAGATGCTGGCCGGTGAAGCCAATCCGTTGACCGCCTATGGGCTTCACCGGTCGGAGGAGCGCACCTTCATGAGTTATGGCCAGGACGTGTCCGGCCTGCCGGCGGGTCATCCGCGTCGCGCCCGCCACCACGCGGCCTATCGCCAGGTGATGAACTACCGCATCCCCAACGACAGCCTGATCCGCAGGCTTTATCTGTGGCCGGCGCTGACCGAGTTCGTCCGCCAGGTGTTCGGCGCAAGGACCCTGTACCAGAGCCAGTGCCCGCATCTGGCCCTGACCATGAAGGTGGAAGGGGAGGGCGATACGGACGCCTGGCACTACGACCCCAATGACGGGGTGGTGTCGCTGCTGCTGCAGAAGGCGGACGAGGGCGGAGAGTTCGAATACGCGCCCTATCTGCGCACGGAAGAGGACGAGCGGTTCGACCAGGTGGCCAAGGTGTTCGCCGACCCCACGACCCACGCCCAGCGTCCGCCGGTGGAGCCCGGCACCTTCGTCTTCTTCAACGGCCACCTGTCGCTGCACCGGGTGCGGCCGGTGGGCCGCACCCGCAAGCCGCGCATCATCGCGCTGTTCAGCTATGACCAGGAGCCGGACCAGGTGTTCAACCAGAGGTTCATCGACCACCTGCACTCGTTTCCAAGCGACGCGCCGTGGCCGAAGCGTCAGGCGCCGGCCCGGGCGGCGGAGTAGGGCGGCGGGGCAGAGCGGGGTAAAGGGCGGACGCGCCGCGCGTCACGACGAGCGCGGATGCGGTGCAGGCCACGCGGGGCGGGCGATCTGGCCAGTTCCTGGATGGGGCGAGGCCGGATGGCCGTGCGGAGTGCCCGTCTGGCGCGCCCGAGAGGATTCGAACCACTGACCTCTGCCTTCGGAGGCTAAGGTGGCTGTCCAATTGACTTTGGCATTAACCGTTTGGATTTTGGCCAAAGCAGAAATTTGGAGCATTTGCACTCAGAAATTCTGGTAGTGGATTCTGGCTGGTGCCATTTAGGTTGCATGTCTCAATGAGCTATGGCTTGGCCTCCGAAGGAGCGCCATACTAGGCAGGCGCACGAATCAAAATATTGCAAAATTGCCCAGCGGACGAGGGCGACCTTGCGAGGTCTCTGATAAATGGAACGACGACTTGCTGCTGTTCTCGCGGCCGACATGGCCGGCTACAGCCGGATGATGGAAGCCGATGAAGCCGGTACGCTTGCGCGGCTACGTGCGCACCGCATCGAACTCATTGATCCTGCAATTGCCAAGAACAAGGGCAATATCATCAAGACGACTGGCGATTGCATGCTGGTCGAGTTTCAGAGTGTTGTCGATGCTTTGAAATCCGCTATCGAAATTCAAGAGCGAATGCGTAGGCGCAATGCAGATGTTCCAAAGGAACGACGCATTGAGTTTAGAATTGGGATCAATCTTGGGGATATTATTTTCGAGGACGGCGATATTTTCGGTGACGGGGTAAATATCGCAGCGAGAATAGAAAGCTTGGCTGAGGCCGGCGGCATTTCCGTTACTGCTGCGGTCCACCAACAAGTGGCCGGCAGAACGGGAGCTGTTTTTGAAGATCTTGGAGACAAGACTCTTAAGAATATTTCGCGACCGGTACATGTATTCAGTGTGGCTATAGATTCACTAAAAATCGAAGCCGGTGCGGGCAACGATTCTAAATCCCAGTCTGTTGTAAAGCCATCAATTGCAGTGTTGCCTTTTTCCAATATGAGCGGCGACCCGGAGCAAGAATTTTTTGTTGACGGCCTTACCGAGGATATTCTGACCGAACTAAGTCGCCGTCATGAATTGTTCGTCATTTCCCGGAACTCGACGTTTGTTTACAAGGGGCAAGCGGTCAATGTCCGCGAGATCGCGCAAAAGCTTGGCGCCCAGTATCTGGTTGAGGGAAGCGTCAGAAAGGCGGGCAACAGACTACGCATCACCGTTCAGCTTATTGATGCCGCTAGCGATGCTCATGTGTGGGCGGAGCGATATGACCGCGAACTTGATGATATTTTCTCCGTCCAGGATGAAATTACCACAGCGATAGTCGCGACCCTGCCGGGGCGAGTCGAGGCTGCCCAGCACGATCAACTTAGTCGAAAGACACCATCAAGCTTGGCGGCATATGAGTGCCTCCTGGCGGCCAAGGTCCTGCATCATCGCAGTACTCGTGCAGACAACACTGAGGCGCTCAAGCTGGCTGATCGGGCGGTCGCAATGGACCCGGAGTATGCCCACGCCCGTGCATGGCGTGGATGTATCCTGGGCCAGGCCTGGGGATACGGATGGTGCGAGGACCGCGACGCAACATTCGCCGAAGTCCGCACGGAACTCGAAAAAGCTCTTGCCTTGGACGATAATGACGCCGATGTGCATCGCATATTCGCCGCCGGCAGCATCGTCATGAACGATCTAGACAAAGCGCGCTACCATCAAGAACGAGCTCTCTCGCTCAATCCAAACTATGACCTTGTTGTCGTTCAGATGGGAGAATTGCAAACGTGGCTCGGCAATTCGGAGGAAGGGATTACTTGGATTCAAAAGGCCATGCAGTTAAATCCCCACCACCCGCCACGATTCTGGAGTCATCTGGGCATCGCCAAATTTGGGGCCAAAGACTATGCAGGGTCTATTGAGTCCTTTACCCACCTCTCACCGATGGCCGTGTTGCAGCATGTCTTCGTGGCCGCTGGCTATGGCTGGCTCGGTGACAGTACTGCAGCCGGCGCCCATCTTCAGAAGATCAGGGCGCTTGATCCAAGCTTTGAAATCGAAGCATTTTGTTCGACGTTGCACTACGCCAAACAGTCCGATTGTCAGCATCTTCGCGATGGGCTATCCAAGGCCGGCTATTGAGCCTGCTGATCGGCGACTTTGATACCCCACTGTCACCGGCAACGCTAACTACAAGACCGCAATAATGACCGCGTTCTGGTTTACCATAGCGATATTCAACATCACCGCTCTGTGCCATGGACCTGTTTTTCGAATTCTACTTGGATGCGCCGGAGTTCTTCGACCGCCGCACGTATATCCGAACTATCTGTCACGTTGACCTCTACACGCTCACCAATGTGAGATAGGATTCTTCTCTGCCCGCGGTGCGACGACGATATGAAATCACTGACCCGATACGACTGCACAGGGCGTGAGAATCCCTTTGGCATAACTTGTTCAGCGGGCTCACATGCGACTTGTTCGCCGACTAGCCGGTAAGTGCCATCATCAATCAGAATGCTGTCCGGCTCGGCTAGTGACTCCAGGCGGGCAGCAAGATTTACCGGCCTGCCCAGTATCGTGTAGTCGAGCCTTTGTTCCGAACCGAAATTTCCGACGGTGCAAAAACCGGTTGCCACTCCCATCCTAACTCGCAGTCCGTGAGGAGCGCCTTGTTTCTGCCAGTATTTCTTTAGTTCCTGGACACGCGTTCGCATGCGGATCGCCATTTCGACGCACCGTAAGGCGTCTTCTGTCTCGCCCTCAGTATCTGGGTCTCCAAAAAATACAAGGATCGCATCGCCGATAAACTTGTCGATTGTACCGCCACACTCGATAGCAATAGACGCCATTTCAGAAAGGTACGAATTGACAACTTTTGCGAGTTGCTCTGGTTCCAGAGAATCCGTCAAATCAGAGAAGCTAACGATATCTGAAAGAAATACAGTCAGGTTTTTCCTGCTGTTGGTACGTTTCAAATCAGCACTATCTGAAAAGATGCTCTTGTAAATCTGGGGAGACAAGTACTTCGCGAGCCGTGTCGCCAAGCTCTCTAGTTGTTTGCTTTTTTCCGCGATGAGATCGCGATCTTGCAGCTTCTGTTCAAGAAGTGCCTCCCGCTCCATTCGCAGGTGCCACTCATCTGTGCGATCAACAAACTGCCCCTGAACACCATTTAGATAGTCAAAATGGTCATCGTGCGTTCGCGTTGAAAGCAGAGAGAATACTTTAGCCTCACCGTCTACCTTGACCTCGATGGCAGGGATCATGACCCTTCCCGATTTTTCCATTTCCTCCACATACTCACTGATCTGCGCTTGCGGGACTCCAAGTTGCGTGAGTACATCAGGCATATATGCATCAGTGACATTTCCCAAAACGGGAAAGAAACTTCGGAAGTTTTCGTTTATGCGTTTTATACGCAACTCGTTATCAGCAAAGTAGCAGGCAGTAACTGCATTCTGAAAATTGAAAAAGCTTAGATCCAGAATGCTTGATTGCGTGAAAAATTCTTGAATTTTCATGTGGAAGATACCCCAGCGTTCGATGCTGCAAGTCTCGCCTGCCTCTTTAATTGGGCCAGTTTGCCGGTCACTGCCCCCCAGGTTGTCACAAAGTAGGGTACGCAGTAGGTCAGAACAATTTTCCAGACAGCAGGCATTTCGCCGGCAAGGAAATAGTCACCGTGATTGATTGCTGTGAGGAGTGTGCCAACAATCACCGCTGTGAGCAGTGCTTTTCGCGGTGTGCCGTCCGCAAACATCAGGGCTGTAGTGGGCGGTCTGTGCACGGCAGCAAAACTAGTCTCGCGATTCATGGCCCTGTCTCTGCTGTCAGAATTGGTGTTGTCGTATCACCAGCATTGATTCGCAAAGTGACGTAAGATGGTGGTTGGATATGATCGTCACCGTGACGATTTTTTCGTCAAAGCCGCCCTGCGGTCTTCATCCCTTCGCTGCGCAACGGTTTGCATTGGCGCTACCAATAGCAAGCCAATGGAACATTGCGTCTAAAAAAGACGGGCGGTGTGCTTACCTAGTGCTTACCCTAGGAAAATTGAGTGAGCCAGAATAATCATAAGTTGTTGAAATCACTGGCGCACCCGAGAGGATTCGAACCTCTGACCTCTGCCTTCGGAGGGCAGCGCTCTATCCAGCTGAGCTACGGGTGCGCCGGCGGCGTGACCGTAGCCGAAAGCGCCCCGTGGCGCAAAGCCCGGCAAGGCCCCGCGAGGCGCTGATTTTGCCGGCGCTCGCCACGGCGGTCCGGCAGCGACCCCGGCGCTCCGCTCAGCATATTGGCGCCCGGCGCACGGTGCGACCGCCGCCAGCGGGACGCGCGCCACGACCGCGACGGCGACCGGTCCGAGCTTCGCCGTGGCTGCACCCCATCGTTTTGGCGGGCCCGTGAACGCCAGGTGTGGCGGACGGTATGGTCAAATGACCCATGGTGCGCGCGAGCGCGGGGCGGTCCGACAGTTCATGCTGGCGCGGCCGAAGCCGTCGGATGGGCGGCTGGCGGGGGTGACCGCCCGCAGGGCGGTTGGCGGCGGCGGTTGCCGCTGCCGCGCCGGCTTTGTTGAATGGCGAAGTCGCCGCCGCGCCACGCCGGAGCTCGCCATGACCGACAATCCGTCCGCCACCGTCTTCGATGCCTGGGGCGTCGCCCCCATCATCAACGCCGCCGGCCCCAAGACCCGCCTGTCGGGCGCCATCATGGCGCCGCAGGTGGTGGCGGCCATGGCCGAAGCGGCAGCGCTTTCGGTGGACATGGCCGACCTGCAGGCGGCGGCGAGCGCCGTGATCGCCCGCGCCACCGGCGCCGAGGCCGGTCTTGTCACCGCCGGCGCGTCGGCCGCCCTGTTGCTGGGGACCGCCGCGTGCATCGCCCGGCTGGATCCGGCGGCCATGAACCGGCTGCCTGACACCCGTGGTCTGGCCCGCCAGGTGCTGGTGGCCAAGGGTCAGCGCAACTTCTACGACCATGCGGTGCGGGCCACCGGGGCGCGGCTGGTGGAGATCGGTCTGCCTGACCGCTTCGCCGGGGCCGGTATGCGTGACGCGGAAGCCTGGGAGTATGACCGGGCCATCGGTCCCGGCACGGCGGCGATCCTGTATGTGGCACGGCCGGGCGCCCTGCCGCGGTTGGACGAGGTGGTGGCGGTGGGCCGGGCGCGCAACGTGCCGGTGCTGGTGGATGCGGCAGGCCAGTTGCCGCCGGCGGAGAACCTGCGCGCCTTCACCCATGCGGGCGCCGATCTGGTGGCGTTTTCCGGCGGCAAAGCGATTGGCGGTCCACAGGCCAGCGGCATTCTTGCCGGACGGCGCGACCTGATCGCCTCGGCCAGTCTGCAAATGCTGGATCAGGACGAACGTTTTGACCTGTGGCAGCCGGCACCCGGCCCGGTGCGTAAGGGCGAGATCGTAGGACTGCCGCAGCACGGCATCGGCCGCTCCGCCAAGGTGGGCAAGGAACAGATCGCCGGCTTGCTGACGGCGCTGGACCTGTTTACGGGCACCGACGGCGGCGACCACATGGCGGCGCGGCGCGCCCGATGGCATCAGGAGACAGACGCGCTGATGGCGGCCCTGGCGGCGGCGTCTGGCGCACCGGCGGGAGCGGCGACGGGCGTTGCAGTGCACGGCTATGACAAGGGCGGCGTACCCATGGTGGAACTGCGGCTCGGCGCGGGCGCGCGTCTTAGCGCCGACGCGCTGTATGTGCGCCTGCAGGAAGGCCGGCCGTCGATCCGGGCCAATGGCGAGGTGGCGCACGAGGGCGTGCTGCGCTTTGGCCCGCTGTGCCTGCGGCCCGGCGAAGGCCGATTGGTCGGCGAGCGGGTGGCGGCGCTGCTGGGCGGCGCCAACCTCTAGGTGGCGGCGATAGCCGGTCCCGCCATCGCCACAGTCCGGTCCGGCGGAAAGCGTGGATCGAGTCGACGGTACAGCGCGTCCAGCGCCGCGCCATAGGCCTGTTGCGTATAGTCCCGTGCCATCATCGCCGCATTGTGCCGGCCGATGGCGCGCAGACGGGCCCGGTCCGCCGCCGCCACGTTCAGAGCGCGGCCAAGCGCCGGCGGATCGCCCGGCGCTACCACCGCGCCATGGGCGCCGTCGTGCACCAGCGAGCCCGCATTGGGCGTCACCACCGCATAGAGACCGGCGGCCAGGGCCTCCGAGACAACGCGGGCGGAGCCTTCGGCCAGGCTGGGGAAGACGAACACCTCGGCCGCCTTCATGTGGCGGATGAGGTCATGCCGCGACTGGCGGCCGAGAACCCTTACGCGGCCGGATGCCACAAGCCGTTCGACCACCGACCGCATGTCGGCCTCTACATCGCCGGCCAGGGACAAATGCCAGTCGAGCGCGCGCCCGTCCGCCGTATCGAGCAGGGCGGCGGCGAGATCGGGTACGCCCTTGCGGGCGGAGACGGCGCCGGCGAAGAGCAGACGCAGCGGACCCGCCTCAGGCAGGGAGTTGTCGGGCATCCGGGCGGGTGTATGGGCGATTGCTGCCAGCACCTGATCGTCAATGCCCTGCCAGACGACGCTGATGTCCGCCGCAGGCCAGCCGCGATTGACGAAGGTGTCCCGGACGAAATCCGAATTGGCGACTATATGATCGGCCGCCTCCAGATCGGCCATGACCTGGGGCCAGGGGGATCGGGTCTCCGCCGGCACTGGCTGACCCGGCGGCGGCATCCGCCCGCCGCCTTCGACCAGCGGTCGCAGCAGGTCGGGATGGGCGATGGAGTGGTCTACCAGGATGACGGCGCCGCGCCGCCGGGCCACGTCGATGGACGGTCCGCCGAAGCCGGCGCGCACATGATAGAGCGTCGGCGCCGGTTGCAGACGTTCGAGTATGCGGGCGGCCCGCCGGGCATAGAGGGCGAAGCTGGCCCGGTCCATGGCGTGGTAGTAGCGCCGCGCCAGACGCAACCCGGTCAGGGGACGGAGATCGGCAAGACGGCGCAGATCGGCCACCAGCTCCGCCAGGGCCAGGGGGTGGACGCGTTCGGCGGCGATAAGCTCGCCGCGCGCCAGCAGCCGTTGCAGCCGCGGCCGGCGGTCGAGGCCGGTGGCGCGCAGCAGACTCACAAGGCGCGGCGTCGGCCAGGCGCCGGTAATCAGGGCGGCCAGGGTGCCACGCCGTTCCGCCTCTGCCGCGGCGACGCTCATGGGGAACTTGGCAAAGCCGTTGGAGACCACGAGCATCGGCTACGGACTTCCCTGCACGTTGTGGCTTAGACGATGGACCGCGTCCTGGTCGGCGCCTGACGGAAGGGATGGGGCCGACGACGTAATCCAGGCGGCGATGTCATGGCTGACCCTGTCGCCGGCCAGATCGCGCAACAGCATATGCCAGCCCGTGTC
Organism: Alphaproteobacteria bacterium; assembly: GCA_040218575.1. Lineage (NCBI taxonomy): Bacteria > Pseudomonadati > Pseudomonadota > Alphaproteobacteria > Alphaproteobacteria bacterium. Next base: position 297,238 of record JAVJRE010000006.1, read on the forward strand.
ATAAAAGGCAAAGCGCGGTGCATGCGATGTGTGGTTGTCAGGGCCGGTGGCCGGCAGGCCGGCAAGGAACCGCTGCACGGCGTCGGGCGGTATGATCCGGTCTCTGGCGCCGTAGAGAATGAGGCTGCGGCCAGGCAGGGCGGCGGCCTGGCCCTTTGCCTGATCCATCAGACGGGTCAGGCCCCAGGCCACATCCCAGCGGGTAAAGCGCCGGACCAGGGGGTCGTCGGCCAGCGCCCGCAGCATGGCCAGATTGTCCGACGGCAGACGACCGAAGCCGGCGCCGCTGCCGCCGGCCCATGGCACCGTATGGGCAAAGCTCCACAACACGGCGCGGGCCACTACCGGCAGATCGCCATAGCCCCACACGGCGGGCGCCACCAGGATGGCGCCGGCAGTGGGCGGCAGGCCACCGCCCGCATGGGCGTACACAAGGACGGCAGCGCCCATGCTTTCGCCCAGCCCATAAAGCGGCACACCCGGGTGGCGGGCGGCAATCAGGCGGACGGCGCTGGCCAGATCGCTGGCCAGGCCGTCAGCGCCGGGCCACAGGCCGGCGGCCGGCGGCCGGCGCACCGGCCCGGCCGCTGGCGCCGAAGCCACGCTGGTCATAGGCATAGGTGGCGATGCCTGCCGCCGCCCACAGACGGGCCGGCCGGTCAAAGGCCCGGGCATAGTCATTGAGTCCGTGCAGGGCGAGGATGATCGCCCGCGGTTGATCCGGCCCCCAATGGCTGAGAGGCAGTACGGCCCCGTCGGCCATGGCCAGGTGGAGGGTTGCGCCCTGACCGGCGATGGCGGCCGGCCGGGCGGCGGGACCGGGCGCCTGGACCAGCGGCGCACAGGCGGTCAGCAACAGGGACACGATCACGAAGGCCGCCCGGCGGCCGGACAGCGTTGATCGCCGGTGACTCTCGGCTATCATCGGGTGGGCGGCAGGGCCGCAGAGGGGCGGGCGGCAGGTCCGCGATATTTCAGCGATGGCGGGATGGCAATGGCCGGAGAAACGAAGGCGGTTGGCGGTGGCACAGGCCAGACTGTGCCAGAACCGCCGGAGACCGTCACCACCGACAGCCGCGTGGTGGCCTGCGATGGCGACGGTCCCGACGGCCACCCCCGCGTCTGGCTGAACATGGGGGAGGCGACGTCGGTGGATTGCCCCTATTGCGACCGCCGGTTCGTATTGTCCGGCGGCAAGGCCCCGTCAGGCAGCCACTAGGGTCGGACGGCCCCTAGGCGCCGATCGCCATGGCTTTCTTGACGGCGGGGCGGGCGCCCATGGTCTTGGCCCAGCGTTGCAGGTTCTTCAGTTTGGCGACGCCGGGAAAATCGCTGAGGCCATGAACGACGGACGGGTAGACCGCCATGTCGGCCAGCGTAATGTCATCGCCGGCCAGATACTTTGACCGGGCGAGCGCGCCGTCCATCTGCTTGAAATAGCCGAGCGCGCGGTCCTGGAACATTTTCTTCGCCTTGCCGTCGCCGTCCTGGGCAATGGTGCCGATGCGGTAAGCCATGTTGAAGGCCGGCGCCAGATCGGTGGCGAAGAGGGCGAGCCATTCCTGACAACAGGCGCGCTCGCGCGGCGTCGTCGGCATGAAGCGGCCTGACTTGTCCGCCACATAGTTCATGATGGCCCAGGACTGGGTGACGGTTATGGCCTTGCCGTCGGCCGCGGTATCGGCCAGCGCCGGAACGCGGCCCTGCGGATTGGCCTTGAGAAAGGCCTTGGACTTTTTCTTGAAATCGACGACGTGAATCTTGTGCGGCAGGCCTGATTCCAGAAGGGCGATAGCCGCCCGCTGGCCGTTTGTGGTCTTGGCTGTAAAGAGCTCGATCATGGGTGTCCCCGAAAGAACGGAAAGCGGCGAAAGCACCGCCGCGCGCACTCTAGCGCCGGGCCAGGGCGGGCGATACGGGCGGGTCGCGGAACCGGGTAGGGCAGGCTAGACTGAGCCCATGAGCGATAGCGACGCAGCATCCGCCGCCTCGAAAAGCGGAGCCAGGACGGGGTCCCGGGCGAAGGCGGGGCCCCGGGCAAAGGCCGGCGCGAAGGCCAAGGCGGCCGCGGCTCAAATGGCCGTCGCGGGCGGGGCCGGAGCGAGTGCGCCGGCAGAGGTCAGCGCCACGCCGCCGCTGAGCGGTCGGCCGCGGGTCTGTCTGGTTGACGGTTCGGGCTATATTTTTCGCGCCTATCACGCCCTGCCGCCCATGACCCGACCCGACGGCACACCGGTCAACGCGGTCTATGGCTTCACCGCCATGCTTCTGAAGCTGATCGAAGACAATCTCTGCGATCATCTGGCGGTCATCTTCGATACCTCGCGCAAGACCTTCCGGGCCGACATCTATGCCGACTACAAGGCCAACCGGCCACCGCCGCCGGAAGATCTGGCGCCGCAATTCCCGCTCATCCGTGACGCGGTTCGGGCCATGAACGTGCCGGCCATTGAACTTGCCGGATTCGAGGCCGATGACCTGATCGCCAGTTATGCCAGGCGGGCGCTGGAAGCCGACCACGATGTGCTGATCGTCTCGTCTGACAAGGATCTGATGCAGCTTGTGGGGCCGAGCGTGGCCATGCTGGACCCGGTGCGCAACCGGCTGATCGGCGAAGCGGAGGTGCGCGAACGCTTTGGCGTGGGACCGGACAAGGTGGTCGAGGTGCAGGCGCTGGCCGGCGACTCTTCCGACAATGTGCCGGGGGTGCCGGGCATCGGCATCAAGACGGCGGCCGATCTGATCCGGACCTATGGCGATCTG